>JAWRIR010000001.1:0-20068 GCA_040268405.1 Thermoproteota archaeon
ACTTGCAGGTAGGGGTCAAAATTGTTTTGGCTTCCACGCATTGCTGCTGGTTCGTGACCTGTGTAGCTTTGTGGACTGCCTTGTGTGGGTCCCCCGGGGCAGTAAGCGCAGGGTTCAGGCTGAGGACAAGGGTAGGGTTCGGTCATTGTTGCGACGACTGTTACGCCGCTGATGGTTCGGGTAGTTTTGCGTCGTAGAATGGGTAGCAAAAGTTTGGTTTCTTCAGGGGTTAAGGCAGCAATTAAGTCGGCGTTTGATGGCATAGAGTTTAGGTGGTATTTGGCGGCGGCTTTCATTTTTAGCCTGTTTGCATCCTCATGAGTAGGGGACTGCATTGAAAGCAGAGTGTCGATGATTTCTCGAAGAGCGTTTTTGCCATCCAAAGTTAAGTAACCAGAAATACAGTGTTAGGTATCAAATAAATAAACTGCACTAACAAAACAGTTGGTTTGAGCTTGAAAAAACAAGCTTCTGAATATTTATTTTGGGTTTTTACATCCAGTTTTGTCCGGGTTTGCGCTGCAGAACCACACGCTTTTCATAGTTGCGTCTGCTTCTTGCTTTTGGACTTGGCGCTACTCTCTCTTGAGCCGCGATTTTCGGTGTCTGAGAGCGGACTTTTCCTGCTTTAGATAACGAACCGTGAGTTGGCATATTTTACACCTTCGCAAGTTAATCAAAAAAGGTACTCTTAAACCTTCCCCAACAAATACCCTAAACCTTGACACTTTAAGGCGCCTGTTTCCAGTGTTACAACTTAAATCATTTGCATATTTAAACTTGAATAAAACCCTGTTTTTTCACGTTTCGACAGTAAAAGGAAATACTTTTTTAACGAAAAACTTCTCTGAAACCCCTTTATAAAGATGCTTTATATACTCCTTGTGCACTATTTAAATAGACTAAGACACGTGAGTTGACATGAGTAAACGAAAACCAATCATCTCAATACAAAACATTGTAGCGTCAGTTTCACTTAACCAAAAAATAGACTTACAAAAAATTGTAGAAAAGTTTCCCCAAACCGAATACAACCCCAGCGTGTTCCCAGGCCTAGTTTTCAGGCTTAAAAAACCAAAAACAGCCACCTTAATCTTCGGTACAGGCAAAATGGTTTGCACAGGTGCAAAATCAGAAAAAGAATCCCGCAGCGCAGTAGAAAAAGTTGTTAAAGAACTCCGCGGCGAAGGCATCCAAATCACCGAGAAACCAATCGTTAACATCCAAAACATTGTAGCCTCCGCTGAACTGGGCGGCGAAATTGACCTTGAAAGCTTAGTTTACAAGCTAAGCCGCGTCATGTATGAACCTGAACAGTTCCCCGGTGCAGTCTTCAGAATGGATGAACCACAAGTTGTCTTCTTAATCTTCAGCGCAGGCAAACTCGTTTGTGTAGGCGCAAAGAAAGAAGAGCAAGTTTATGAGGCAGTAGACAAAATCCAGGCGTTACTGGAAGAAAAAGAGTTAATTTACTACCCCAACTAAAACCCTTTTTTTAATCGTCGGCGCACGGCAGGCTTTTGGTCTGAAAACCGTTTAAGCGCCAACTCAAACGTTTCATCTGGACTGAGTTCTTTTTTGAGGAAAACACCTGTCCGCCCAACCATATCACGTTTTGTTAGAGCATGCACGCGGTCCAGCACGGTTTGTGTTGAAATCCCCAAAGTTTTAGCCACATATGCTTCTTTTCCGACAATGCTGCTTTCCACATGTCCCGTCGTGTCTGGTTCTATAAGCATAAGCCGCTTATCTACACCAGCAACCCTTAAATCCGCTTTAAGTTGAGCGAGACTGATTTCTCCGCCGAACCTGTAAAATTCTCTTTCAACCTTACGCATACCCATCAACGGGAAGGACACGCTGGATTCTTCATCAATTTCAATGTGCGCTTTCATAGCGTAGTTTGGGGTAGCCTGAACCACCAAACGGCTGTTCAGGGGCATGCCTGCTTTTTCCAAGGCGGTTTCAACCAAGAAGCTGTTTTGCACGTCAGGAATGAAAACGTCAATGTCGCTACCAGTTTTTACGTCACCTCTTGCGATGCTTCCATGCACCACCGCCTGCAAATGAAAACTGTTTAACGCTTCCATTAAAACGGCGGCTTTTTCCCGTAACTGTTTGAGTAGTGCCCAGCGTTCGCTGCCATAAACAATTTCCCTGTAATCGCCGCTTCGACTGGTTTTAACCGCCATTCTTTGCACATTCCTTTTGCATGTTTTGCTGGTGCACCTTTATTTAGCTAATTAAAACATAAATGCAGTGCTGAATGGTTAATGACTGATAATATCTGCACCGTCTGCAAAGAGCGAGAGAGCTTTTTTTACCGAAAATACTCAGGTCAACGACTGTGCAGAAGATGCTTCGGCGAATCCATAGAAGCAAAAGTCAGGGCAACAATAACCAAGTATCACATGCTCGAGTTTAATGACCGTTTAGCTGTTGCGGTTTCAGGTGGAAAAGACAGCCTAAGTCTGCTTCACATTTTGGCTAAACTTCGAAAGTACAGACCAAAAACGGAACTTGTCGCAGTGACTGTGGATGAAGGCATCAAAGGCTACCGTGACGAAGCCTTGGACATTGCGGTTGAAAACTGTAAACAGCTTGAAATCGAACATCACATTGTTTCATTTAAAGGGCTTTTTGGTTTGACTCTCGACGAGTTGATTACTAAAGCTCGCGCGAATGGGCAGACGGAGTTGACTTCTTGTGCTTACTGCGGTGTACTGCGACGCAGAGCCATGAATATTGGTGCCCGAGAAGTTAACGCAACCAAAATTGCCACAGCCCACACGCTAGACGATGAAGCCCAAACTGTTCTAATGAACATTCTACGCGGCGACATCGCACGCTTGTCAAAAGAGAAACCTATGACCAGTGAAGTTCACCCAAAACTTGTGCGAAAAATCAAGCCTTTCTGCGAAATCCCAGAAAACGAAAGCGCACTTTATACTTACGTGAAAAAGATTCCATTCCAAGATACACCATGCCCATACGCCTCTGAAGCTCTCAGAAATGACGTCCGCGCAATGCTAAACAGAATGGAGGAGAAGCATGCTGGAACCAAATTCACTGTTTCCCGCTCAATGGAACGATTGCGTCCAGCGTTAGAACAAACCGCTGTAAAAGAAGACTTCAAAACCTGTTGCGAATGCGGCGAACCTTCCGCTCAGGAACTCTGCAAAACCTGCGAAATGCTGCGGCAAGTCCGTTAAACCCGTTTGGTTTTAGGGCTTGGGTTTTGGGCTTTTGAGGTTTTTAATTGCTTTAGAATTTCTGAGGCTTCCATAGCGTTTGCTGCCTGAGCCACATTTTGGGCTTTTTGAAGGTTGATGTTTTTGCCGCAGTAAGGGCAGATTTTGTTTTTTTGCCTGCTTCCAGCAAGAACCAGCCCACTGCAGTTGGGACATTTTAGGATTGATGTAGGAGCCATATTGATTAGTCATCCGAAAGCCTTTTCCACATACAAACAAATAATAGTTTAGGGATAAAGGGAGCAATAAGAGCTTGAGTACGGGTGAAGACCAACCGAAAATTCGGTCACGACTAGTTGAGATGGCAATGGCGTACTTTAAAAAAGAAGGCTTCAAAGTTAACGCTGAAAACGCCACTATGGAAGGCTACAGCGGAATGCCACGCCACTTCGATTTAATAGTGCAGAAAGGACGCAACGAGCAGGGCGTCTGGATACGAGACTGGAACCGCACAATCGGCGTAAACGTCATAATCACATTAGATACTGCCTCAGAAGACGTTGGATTGTCCAACCCCATTATGGTTGGAGAAAAATTCAGTGACCACGCAAAATCATATTCCAACCGCCGAAAAATCATGCTTTTAACAAAACAAAAAATTGAAAGCTTCAGGTAAAATCGACTTTTTTCAACATTCTAATGAGCGCGTTTTCAAACAATAGCACCTACCCCCCTTAGTGTTTTGCAGTTTTAAGGCAAAAAGCGTCAAGTAGAGCCTACCCCTACTCTGAAAGGTAGACCCCCTGTAGATTCCAGCATATAGTTTCTATTAGGATCCTAATAGGCGGCAAATAGACACGCTTTAACTTTTCACTTGATAGAAAAAAGTTTAAGCTACCATTTTTTGGGGCGGTTGTTGTTTTCGTATGTTGTTGATTCTTTGCTCAAACGTAGGGTAAGCTTGAGGTAAAATTTTTGCTAATTTAATATCTAAACTACTTCTTGGTCGAATACTGCTCATTTTGGCCAAAGCAGATATCATTGCGTCCCCTTTACCAATCTTTAATGAACTAAGGTCACATTCTATCTCCTGTTGGCGTTGCCATTTAGCATTAAGAAAGGACAGAACCATCATGCAACCGAAAGTAACAATCAAACCCGCCAAAATACTTGAAACATAATTGCCCCAACTATAATAACCGAGCAAAATTGTTATTCCACCAATAATCAGCGCTGGCAAATGCAAACGCGCGAATCTTTTTAGTCCATGCCTCTGTTTTAAATGAGTGAATTCATGCGCTGTAACAGCGAGAAACTCGTCTGGAAGAAGCATTCCTAAGTACCTATTATCAAAGACAACCCTGTCAAATGAAGCAACAGAACCTTGCATCAAAAAACGGGACCTATAATACCTATCCAATTTTTTTCTTTTCAAAATCTTGGATACCCCCATAATCTCAGCAAGGTTATCCAGAGATTCAGACGTAAAAGGTTCTGCCTTAAATAAACTTGAAAAAATAGACCCCAAGAAGCCCAAGTTACCCATCCACCTCAAAACATACGTTACACTCATTAATTTGTTTTCGGACAAACCCTCTACTTATTTATGCTTCGCATTTTCAAAAGAAAGGTAAATAGCGGTTCAGACCGAATTTTTACCGATTACCGATGTGGCGTCTGTGGCTCCAAAATTCGTAAGCCTCGTTCAGTAGCCAAAATAAAACTTATTTTTGAAGCAAGGCTGTTAAGTTGCGTGGTAGTTCTTTGTAGTAGTCTGTTAGGCTTAGCAGCCGCATTTTGTCTACAGTCTCTTTAGGCATTTGTTCACATGGTGTACCTTTGAGCATCAGCAGGGTTTCTTGCTCTGTGAATTCAGCGGTTTCCCCAACCTGCTTAAGGTACGGCTTGTTTTCTGGGCAGGCGGCTTGACAACGGATGCAGCCGATTATGCAGTTGTGCCATTCAGGCTTTATCCAGTCAGGAAACGGGACGTTGCTGTTTTTTTCATTGTGGTACGTGAGACACCTTTCCGAGTGCAGCAGGAAACGGTCGCTTGCGATGGCTCCTGTTGGGCACGCGTTTTGGCAAAGACGGCAGTCCTCGCATGTTTTCAGGGCTTTAGGTTCCTGCCAATGGTCACCCTTACAGGGCATGTCCGAGTAAACGGCGGTTAAACGCATAAAACTCCCCATGCCCTCCACGTAAGCAATGTTGTTTCTTCCATACTCTGCCAATCCACTGTGCACCGCAAGCAGTTTAAGCGGCAACGCAGGCGTCGCAGTCTTGTAACACTGTTTTCCAACCGCTTCAGCCACCAAAGCTTCAACGTGCAAGCGTTTCTCGTCATACGCCGTGTAGGTTGGCGGTAAAATGAAAGACCGCTTTTTCTTGTGCCAGTTGAAAACTGCTTTTGTTGGCGGTCGAGGCATGGCAACTATGATTATGGATTTGGCGTTGAAATCTTTTGGCGGGGTAAACTTGAATCGGGGCAAATAGGTTTTGGCAAATTCAGCGTCAAACTGCCCGTAAGCGTTTAAGGCTTCAATTTCCGTTTCCATTTCAGCAACATGGCTAACAGAAACTACTGAAAGTTTGCAGCCTTCATGCAGCAACGCCGAAAAATCTATCTTGATACCCATAAATCAAAAGATTAGAAAGTTTGGCTTATTAGATTTTGGCTCTAAAGCATGAATTGAAGAAACGCAAAAAAATTAAATGGTGGGGCAGAGCGGATTTGAACCGCCGACCAATGGGTATCTACAGCTCCAGAACTTCGTCATATTCCCCGTAGGGAATCAGCATACCCATTCTGGTTTGCTTCTGGAGCCCATCGTAATACCGGGCTATACTACTACCCCGCACCATTCAAGTTTTTAATAATTCAACAATCCAATATTAAAAGATACAGGCAACTAAAGAAAAATAATTTTGCGCAAACAAGTTTTTCTTATGATGTAAACAAGTATTTTTGGCAACGGTAGTAAATCTAGCTAATCCAACCACCACCAAATTCGCCGTGGCTCTGGCAAAGTTTTGTTAACGGTTGAAACAAACATTCATACGTGAGCGGTAGAAACTGTTTTTGAGGATAAATTGATGGCTTTTGTGAGGGAAAGAAAAAAGGAAGTTGACATCGATTTTCCCGTTGACGCTATTTGGAAGGCTCTGCCTGAAGCCGTTGACGAGTATGATTGGGATATTGAAGAAAAAGACGACGCAAAACACGTTTTGACAATTAAGACGACTAACACGCTTTACTCTTACGGGTCTACCATTAGAGTAGAATTAAAACAGGTCAACGAGAAAACCACGCGCATGACAGTTTACGGAGAAACCCCCGTCACCACGATAACGTCTACGTTGCAGTTTGGGCAAACTATCGATGTTATTGAAGATTTTGTGTTAGCGTTAGCCGATGTAATGAACCGTTAGCACTTCTGACGTTTTGGTTTGTTGTTGTATTGGTGTTTCCACATACGGCTATATGCCGCTTTTTGACTCAAACTATGTGGCGATTTTTTTGGCTGTAGAGAATATTGAAATGGAAAATGTAGCAGTAATAGAAGCAGGCACAAAAAAACGGCGAACAATGGGTCCAGTAGATTACTTGCTGGTTGGCTTCCCTGGCAACAGGTTTAACGGAAAAATAATCCCCGAACTTATGAGGCTTGAAAAAGATGGTATTGTCCGCGTAATCGACATGGTTTTAGTGATGAAGGATTCTAACGGAAAAGTCTTCATTACGGAAGCTAAAGACCTCAAAGGAGACCTCGCAACCGCTTATTCGGAAATTGCCAACAACACACGTGAATGGTTCTATGAAGGCGACATAAACGCTATAGCAGACAATCTGCCAAACGAAAGTTCCGCCGCGCTTTTGCTGTTTGAGAACGTTTGGGCTATCAAATTCAAAGAAGCACTCATCGATTCAGACGCAGAATTGATTGATATGGGCAGAATTCCGCCTGAAGTGGTAGAGAAAGCGCGGGATTTAATGGAGCAAGGAGGCGCATGATTTTGGCTAGGGGACGTGGATTAATGCTTGTTGGCGGAATGGCAATGGGACGTGCTTCTGCGCAAAAGCAAACGCAAATGCAACAGCAAGCTTACCAGCAGGGACAACAAGCTCAAGCCCAGCAAGCACAACAGCAACAGGCACAACAAGCCCAAGCAGCAACTGCGCCACAAAAAGACACCACCGCAGAACTGATGAAACTATCAGACCTGCACAAAGCCGGCGCACTTACCGACCAAGAGTTTGAAGCAGCAAAAAAGAAAATACTAAGCTAAAAACAATCCCAATTCTTTTTTTTATTTTAGGCTATTTTGATGAGGATTTTTTGTTTTTCAATTTTTACTGGATATGCCGTCAGGTTTGGTAGTTTGGGGCTGTATGGGCTGACGTGTGGTGGCGATAGGCATCTGCCGGTGGTTACGTCGAATTTGGCTTGATGACGTGGACATGTAATTACGGTTCCTTCAAGTTTGCCCAGTGAAAGGTCGCCGCCCAAATGCGGACAGCTATTATCGATTGCAGAGATAATGCCATCGATGTTTGCGAGCAAGATTACCCTGTTTTGCAGTGTCAACTTTTTTAGAGTTCCATTGGGCACTTCAGAAATAGTTGCAACTGCTGCATAATCTGGTTCCAAAAAGTTTGCCTCAAACTAAAGTTAACTTAAACGGCTTTAAGAGCATTGTTGCCTGCCTACCTAACGTGAACGGAGTTTCTTGTTATAAACTGCAGTAACAAGCGTACAATTCATTATGGTAAGGTACACTGGGAAAGCTAATTCGCTGAAATTCCAAACAGTTGCGGCTGCAAAGCTTGTTAATGGGCTAAAGATGCCAATTAGGTAGGGCCAAACGGATTCGGTTTGAGGGTTTCCCCAAGCTTTTAGCAAAGTGGGAAATGCGGCAAAGGCGTCACTTGCGATGGCTAAAGTGATTGCCAAATTGGACTCTTGAGTAATGTACCAAAGCACAAGCGCCAATCCGGATAAGGCTAAGCATAGGTAATCAAGTTTTGAAAGTTTCCAGTACGCTTTTCTGGTAAAAAATGATGAAATAAAAATGAGCAGGGGGCAAAAGCCGGACATAAACACTGGAAGTACCGCCCAGTCAACACCGTTGGAGATTGCGGCGGCTGTGGCGATTAGGGGCGCTATTGACCACATAAGCCAAGTTACCCTATTAGGCATCGTTTCCCCTTTGAACATGAAACGTATGTAGGCGGCTGCTGCAGCCAGTGAAGCAAAAGCTGCAACAAAGACCAGATACTCCAGCATAAACCGTGATGTGTGCTATCATATATTTTAACTAAACACAAATGCATAACAAAAAATGGGAAAAAGTTATGTAAACTGTTGTTTGCGGATTACTTCTGCAAAGTGTATGTTGAGGTTATTTTTACGTTAATTTGTCCAACGTTCTTGTAATCGAAGGGTCCCAGCCATTGCGGTATATTTACTTGAACCCATGCAGGCACAACAGTTGCGTTGGTTGATATTGTCCAGTTAGTGGTTGCAACAGTAACGGATTTTTCTGCGTTAAAAGGGGTGCCGATCGGATGGAACATTAAAGTCATTGGAGGCAAAGTAAAGTTAGCCCCTATAGCGGGCGGCAAAGTTATGTTAATGGGCATTGTTAAATTGGCAACAATGGTGTCTTCGACGTTGCTTATTTCAAGCGTGGTGTTGCTAACTACAAAAACGTTTTGGGTTACAGGAGGATTCCATACTGGTGTACCGTTAACAACCGCTTTTACCCAATTAACAACTGTCTGGTTAGTGTTGTCATTGATTATCGCTACAGGCAAATACATGTTAGAATTTGGAACCCACACACTAATCTCCATTATATCAACTGCAGGCACTGTATCTGATCGAGTTACAAAAATAACGAGGTCATTTGGACGGGTAATGTTGCCTGAAGGTAACGAAACAGCTACTGATCCACCAAAACCAGATGTAACCATCTGTGTTGTACTGCTGGTTCCGCCTGTTTGACCCAAAGTTGGAACGACAATTACGACAAATAACAACACAGCTACTGATGCTACTGCGGCAACTGGCAAAACAATTTTTCGCTTCATCAAATTCACCTCCCACGCCTTAAAAAGCCAAAAATTCGGAATTCTTTACCGTAGAAAAATTGTTAAGTTTGGTTACCATAATAAAGTTGGACTAGGAACAAAAGTTTGTTACCCACCTCAAAGCCGAGCGTGAACGAGTTGGGAGAAAAAACTGTAAAGGAAGTTTTAAGAAGCCTGAAAGTAACCGAAAAAGAGGCTGACGTCTACCTTTTTCTTTCAAGACATGGCGTTTTAAAATGCAGCGAAATCTCTAAAGCAATGAAAAAACACAAATCCCAAATATACAGAATCTTAAAGATACTGCAAAATAAGGGTTTACTGCAGGCAACTTTAGAGTCCCCAAACAGGTTTTCAGCTGTTCCCTTCGAAACCGTTTTAGATTTAGGCATCACCACCAAAATTGATGAAGCCAAACATTTTGAAAATGCCCGAAAAGAAATTTTGGCATACTGGAGTCAAATTAACCAACCAAAACTGGAGGTTGCCATTGAAAAATTCAGTGTCATTGAAGGCTGCAGCAAGATTTATCCGCGGTTTTTTCAAATGATAAAAGAAACAAAAAACCAACTTACAATTGCGTTAACAAAAAACTGTTTCTTTCAAGCGGAACAGTTTGGAATTTTCGATGCAATATCAACTCGTGGCCAAAATTCGACAGTGCAGTTTAATTTTTTGACCGAAGATCCAAGCCAGGAATGGGACCCTGAAAAGTACTTTAACGGTTTTTTTAATGGTTTACACTTTAAATATTCAATTTACAATTCAAAGTTACCTATGCCGCGTTTAATCATAAGAGATAACGAGGAAATTTTATTCTTCATTACTCCATGTGCAGATGACTCTTCAGCAAGTCACGAGGAAGTTTGTCTTTGGACAGACTGCAAAGAACTTGTTCAAGCATTTTCGGTTATGTGTAAAGATGCCTAATAAGTCTGTTTTTGCTTGAGTCTGCAAAAACTGCTATTTTCTAAAATTTTTTGTTTTTTGCGTAAATCCTATAAGGACAAGTGGCTGCACGTTGTTTTGATGTAAATTGCGCAGAAATAGTAGTAGATGGTTAAGTGTTTTGGCTATTTGCTTCTTGATTACAGGGTTTGTCCTTGTTAATACGACAAATTTTGGGGCAGCTCAAGAAGGTTTGATACTTTACATTAACACGGATACAGTGTGGACTAAGGCAAATAGCCCTTACAACCTTACTGGACCAGTCGTTGTCCGTACAGGTGTTACTTTAACCATTACTGAAGGAGTCACTGTTAATCTGAAAAATTATTACATTTACGTTAACGGCACTCTCAAAATTTTAGGTACCCAGTCAGAAAAGGTGCATATTGATGGTGGAAGCATAACCTTTGGCGAAGGCAACCAAGTTGGCACCAATTCAAAACTTGCTTATGTAACGCTTAATGCACAAATAACAAGCAATAATCCCTTAACAGTAACTCACAGCGATATTAGCAGTACAGTAACTGCAGGTAATTCCTCGACTTTTTCAAACAATAATGCAAATAGCTTCGTCACCTTGGCTAATTCAGCCACAGTCTCTAACAACCTTATCCATGGATCAATTACGGTGGGTGACGACTGCGTTTTTTCGTATAACACCATTTACGGTGATGTTGACACCGGAAACACATCTATGATATCACATAACACTATCAAAGGCGGATCTGAAATGGTAGTTTGGGGTGGGCATTATAACACTTTAGCGTTAACTGTCAACTATTCTTCCATTATAAAAGACAATACTATTATTGGCGGTGTCAGCGCTATATCCTCAACCATCTCCAACAACGTCATTTCTGGCGGCGCTGAATACACGGATTTAATGGGAAGATCTGCGGACTATGGCTCCGCTCTTCTTGTTAGTGGCGAATCTTTGGTCACTTCAAATGTGCTTTACAGCGATACAGGCGGCTATGGGCTAACTCTTTACAGCGGAAACGTTACTGTATCAAACAACTTAATCAAAAACATGTTACGGGTTGCCAGCAACGCCGTGATAGACAGCAACTATTTTGATGGTTCAGGAATACAAATAGGTGATATTTTCATCCCGGCATTTAACAACATAGACTTAGGGTCGGGCAATTCAATAATTAAAAATAACATTATTAATGGGGCTGGCAGAAACTCAGGCATTTTTAGTCGCTACATTGGCGGTTCAGCAGTAATAGAAAAGAATCTGATTATGAATTGCACATGTGGAATAGGAATTTGCTCTCAAGCAAGTATTCAACAAAACACATTTTTTAACTGCTCAGCTGCAATTCAGCTGTCTAAATATCAAAACTCAACCCCAAAAATAAGCCATAACAATATAATTAATTGCAGCAAATACAACGTTTACTTAGACCAAACACCCGCAGATGTTGACGCAGCAAATAACTGGTGGGGAACAACCGACAGTCAGAATATAAGCTTGGCAATTTTTGACTCAAAATACGATTTCAACTTGGGCACTGTTGGTATTGCGCCAATATCAAATAGCTTCAACTCTGAAGCGCCTGATCTTACTTACACTCTTAATGTCCCCGTGATGCCTTCAGCCAACCCAACAGTAACACCAAACAATTCTCCTACACCAACCGTCCCAGAATACCCAACAAGTACGATCTTTCTCGTAATCTTGGTTTCAACGCTAACAGTTATCTCCATAAAAAAGGCTCAAAAAAGCCATTAAGTGACCTTACCCTTTTTGCTGGTTCATGATAAGCTATACTAGTTTAGGTTCCGCATATTTGGATTTAAGTGATGAATCTTTGTGCTGCATAATTCTCAGATGGCATGGTTGAAACGTAAAGCGCCAATCCTATAAGGCTAAGCTAGGTAATCAAGTTTTGAAAGTTTATAGTACGCTTTTCTGGTAAAAAAATGATGCGACAAAAATCAGTAGTGGACAAAAGCCAGACATAAAAACTGGCACTACTACCCAGTTAACACCATTGGAGACAGCAGTAGCGTAGCAATTAAGGGTTAGATTGACCACATAAGCCAAGTTAACCTATTAGGCAAGGTTTCGCTTTTGAAAATTGAGGCTGAAAGCAGCGAAGCGAATGCTGCAACCAAGACAAGAAACTCATTATAAGACCCGTATCTGTGTAGTTCCACATATTAATCGATGGTTATAATGCAAGGAAAAGCAGGGTTTTTTTGGGATTTTCCATGCAAAGTCTATTAAGCGATAAACGTGGCTATTAGCCTTTGATTAAAATGAAAAGAAGCGGCTGTCACGTCATTATTATGAGTTTAATGATGATTTTGTTTTCCCTGTTTGGCGGTTTACAGGTCTGTTCAGCCCAAAGTAACCCAAAAACTGAGGCGTCAGCCACTTCAACTTTTGTTGTTAGCACTAACTCTACGCATTTTTGGGTTAACAATAATTTATGGCTTAGTAAAAATGCAACCTACACTATTCAAAGTGCTTTCGACAATTTGCCCGCTCAAGGCGGCAAAGTTTTTCTTAAAGCCGGAGTTTACCCAGTCAACGGCATATACATTACTAACAAAGGCGGCCTGAATGATTCACCTTATCAACAAATAATTTTTGAGGGTGAAGGAAGACAAGTGGCTACTTTAAAGCTAAATGATAACGCTAAAGGTGCATCAAGCAAACTTGAAAGCTTTCCAGATTACGCAAACAAAGCAGTTATCTGGTGTGAACCTTGCACAGTTGAGTCAGGACTACGGTTTACAATAACAAACATAGGCATAGATGGGAACCGGAAAAATCAACAAACCGAAATTGCTGGAATAGCTATTTACAATGATTGGGACAGCATTATAGAAGACAACTATCTTTTTGAATGCGGTGGACACGGCATAATACATTTAGGAAGCAGATGGCTACGCACGGCATACATAACAGGCAACTATGTTTACTTCACAGATATGTCAGGGCAGAACCCAGCAAATCCATCAAGCCCAGTAGAAAACTATTTGAGCGGAATTTTAAGTTGGCGAACAGACGTTGCCATTCGTGAAAACACGGTTGGTTGGACTGGATATCGAGGGGAAAGCAGCTTTTTAGGCATAGGTATCAGCGCAAGCTTTGCATTAGTGGACAATAATTGGGTTTGGGGTAACTACTTAGGTGTATTAATTTCGAATGGACAATTTTTTAGCCTGACAGGCAACTTCATTGAAAATAACGTTAACGGCATTCACCTTTGGAATGCTCACTGTGGAACAATTCAAAGTAATGACATTCGTATAAGTTGTAATCCTGACACTGGAATTAAAATCGGCGGCAACTCCAGCTATAACAGCATCAAATTAAACAAGATTTGGGTACGCGATAACCTAACTGCCCAATATGGAATTAGAGAAACGGATACAGCCGATTATAACATAATTAATGATAATACCATAATAGGAAAAAGCAAAACCTTCTTCAGCGAAAGTAACACAAACAGCGTAGGCTACATATTGACAGCTATAGCGACGACAGGAGCACATTCTACTGTATCAGGCAACAATGTTGATCAAGAAGAAACATCATCGTCATCTAAGTCACAAAACCTAACAATAACGCCCGAGCCAACTACAACCATAATTCCAACAGATTCGGACCTACACTACCAGATGCCAAAGCTTTCAACCTCAGAGTGTTCTGTAGGGGTGCTACTAGTGCTTCTCGTAGCAGGCACGATGATAACATTAGTTAAGACAAAAAATGCCGAAACGCCATTTAAACAACCTTAAATTAAAAAAAGCGAAAAAAGGAAAAGTTACCAAACACATTATTTTTTGCTATAATAAGCTATAATAGGTTAGTTTTGGCTTTATGGTTTAAGCGATGACTATTGGTGCCGCGTGACTCACGGACTGGATGGTTTAAACGGAAAGCTCCACAGTTAATTATTGCGGCAGTAATCATAATCGTTGCAGGTTACTTCGTTTTTGAAATACTTGAAGACGTCCTTGTTGAGGGCTCATCATTAACAAATGAACCAGTCATAGGCGCAATCATAACGTTTACACACAATGTCACCGACACCATTTCCTCATGGGGCTACGCGGGGGTGTTCCTTTTAATGCTGCTTGAAGCAAGCTCGCTCCCCATACCTAGTGAAGTTATTTTGCCCTTTGCAGGCTACATGGCTTCAGTAACTCAACTGGATTTAGGCTTAACAATCCTTTGCGCCACAATCGCAGGCATATGTGGCTCACTAATTGACTACTATATCGGCAGAAAAGGCGTAAACGTACTCACAAAATACAAGCTTTTAGGCCACGTGGTTTTTTCGCCTGAACAGTTGGCTACTGCGGCAAACTGGTTTGGCAAGTATGGTGCAGCAATGGTTTTTCTGGGCAGACTGGTTCCAGGGGTTAGAACGTTTATTTCGTTCCCAGCGGGCGCAGTAAAAATGTCTGTTGCAAAGTTTGTTGTTTTCACGGCTGCTGGATGCTTGATTTGGAATTCTATTCTCGTTTACGTGGGTTACTATTTAGGGAGTAACTGGGCTGAAGTGGCAGGCGTATCACATTACTTAATCTTGGGAGTAATAACTGTTGGAGCAGTTGTTGTGGCGTATTGGCTGATTAGAAGGCGTAAAAGGAGACAAAACAGGCAATTTAACACAATTTAGTATTTTTTGCCTTGATAGACTTTTTCAAGTATGATTTTTACGTCTGCGTCGTTGTCGGCTAGGATATTTACCCAAAGTTCGAATTCTGCTTTAGAGATTTCTTTCTGTAAATGACCGTTTTGGTCTGCAGAGAAAAATTTTGCGCCACCAGAAGGCGTAGTTAGCAGTCTGACGTAGAATATTCTGTCGTCAAGCACTATTTTTGATGAGCAGCTTTCGCTTTCAGCAGAGTCATAGTCGATTTCAAACGCCATAATAGTACCCTTAAGAGACAGGTTGCCACCCAAATTTACTTAAACATTACTCTAAACAAACCAACAAACAGGTTTACAGTGTAAAGAGGAAGATTTTCACTTTAACAAGCCCCTCAGAGCATAAAATCGACCGTTTCAACTCACCGTTTAAAAATAAAAACTAGGCACAATGAATCAAGCGGAGCTTCATCAACCAAAGACCATTTTCCCTTCTAACCCCTTGGTAAACCGTCTCTCTAAAAATGGTGAAGCTTCGCTATTTAACTCTGCAAGAAGACTGTGGCTGGCGGCTTGAACTTTGAACTATACGGTTTTTTGACTGCTTAGAGCGTGGGCTGATACTAAACGAGTTTTGTTGACATAATCGCTTTCGGTTTTTGTGCTGTAACAGGAAAGGAGCCATCCGCAACACCAAAGTGCAACTACAAGGGGAAAGAACACAAGTTTTAATATTTTCTTGGTAGACGCCATCTTGTTCGCTTGCATTGCATATTAATCAATATTTGAAGATAAACTTTGCGAAAAAAGTAAAAAATTAACGTTTAACGATAAAACAGTCTTAAGTCTTAACGTTTGTTGTCTTCAATTTTGTTGATTTTTACGTTTTTATCATCAGGTTTAACTCGTTTAATGAACAGGTAGCCTGACGCAAGAAGAATTATTGATGACGCAACAGCTGTCGCAACCCAGAAAGTTGGAAAAGTAGAAATAGCAAAATTAACTTCAACTGAGGAACCAGCGTTTCCAAGCTCATCAACTGCATGCACAATTACGCTGTGGCTGCCGTCAGGTAACGCGGGTAACGTAATGTTGCCAGTGATTGACACCGCTTGTTGCCCGTCCAAACTGTAAGATAACTCCGACACAGACTCATCAAGCAAGAACGTTAACGGAACATCAGAAGTGCTAAATGTTTGCTCAATCGGCAACAATATGGTAATGTTTGGAGCAGTATTATCAATGATAAAATGAACTGGTTGTGAAACACCAACATTTCCTAATGTGTCATTCGCAAAAACCACCAAAACATGTTCACCGTCAGGCAAACCAGATATTTCAGGGGTTCCAGTCAAAGTCATGTTAGGATTACCATCTAAAGAGTAACCAACCCAAGAAACAGCCTTGTTAACACTGTACTCAACAACTATACTCTTGTAAGTCTTATACTCTGGACTAACAATTTCTACAGTAGGCGGAATTTTTCCGTAACCAACAGGTTTGAACTCTTCATTACTGCTTAACCAGTTTTCGCCATCAAACCCGCCAACAGCATAGACAACATCACCAATAACCGCTAAACCCAAATAAGCCCGTGAAGTGGACATTTTTGGGCCATCACTCCAAGCATCTGCTTCAAAATCATAAATCTGCGTTTTATCGCTAAAAGTTCCCCCAGAGTATCCACCAATTACATAGATTTTTGGGGGAGCCATAACGCCCGTGGTTACTACTGCTGCGCCGTAGCTGGAAGGAGAATTTAACGTTTTTCCAGATGTCCAAGCGGCAGTTGTGGTATCAAAGATTTGAACAGAATTAACTGATGAATCAACACCAGAAATAGTTTGTTTTGACCCACCAAAAATGTAGATTTTACTGCCGATTACAGTTGAAGCGTACCCTTGAAGCGCAGTGGGCATAGAAACATTTGTGGACCAAGTGTTAGTTGCAATATCGTAAACTTGATTGATACCTGTTTGGTTGTAATAAGGTGCAACACTTGAGTAAGTTTTTCCGCCGATAAGGTAAATTTTGCCGTCAACAACATTTGCGGACAGATCAGCTCTAGGGGTAGGCATAGAAGCCATGTTTTCCCAAGTGTTAGTAACGGGGTCATAAACTTCCACGTTGCCAAGGAAGCTGTCACCAACTGAACCGCCGATAACATAGATTTTGTTCTCATATGTTGTGATGGCAAATCCTGTTCTGGCAGTCGGCATCGCCGTTTTAGTTACCCACCTGTTTGTCGCAGGATCAAACATTTCATTTAATGCAAGTTCGCCATTATCGTTTGAGCCGCCGATTGCGTAAATTTTTCCTGACGCTACTGCAACACCTAACCCGCCTCGGCTTGTCGGCAGAGCCGTTAAGCTTGACCATACAGACTCCGTGCTTGTGTCGGCGGCTTGGATGGTTTTGATTGGCAGGGCTGTTAAGACTATTGAAATTGCAAGTAGCAGGATTAAGGCTTGGATTTGCTTGCTCGTGATGAAACCCCTTGCAGTGTTTCTTAAAGCTAATAGTAAACTTTTACCCTTATATGGTTGAAGGTTTCTGACAAAAAATTAGGTTTTTTTAAATAAAAGAGGGGGAAGCTTTATGCTTCGTTTGTGGAGGTTTTCTTGGATTTTTTGAACATGAGTTTGGCTGTTAGGATTTTTTCGGTTGAGAACAGTTTTGACGCGAAGTACATGATGATGACGGTGAAGATTGCAACGTAAATGATGCCGAATGCAACAGTGGTGTAGTCTCCCATGATTACTGCTTTGGATGCGATGATTGGGTGGCTGTAGGGGATGGCGTAAAAGATTGCTTTGATTGCCAAGGGCATAGAGTTAATGTCAAGGTACATCAGGGCCATTGCGGGAATGAAGATTAACGGGTAAATGTAGCCGACTAATGCTTGTGCGCTGCGTACGTTTTCGGAGAAGCTTGACATGATAACTGCAAGTGCTAAAGCGGATAGCAGTGTCACGAATAGGGATATGCCCATCATGATGTAACCAAAGGTAGAAGGCACTAAACCTAAAGCAACCAAATCAACGTTTCCCGTGTTAGGTATTCCCATTGTGATTGAGCCAATCATGTATGAGTAACCAACAAGGACGGTTACGGAAGCAACTCCGGCTACGATTACGGTGCTTGAAACTTTACCCATCAGAATCGCGAAGCGGTCAACCGGTGAAGTTAAGAGTGTTTCAAGGGTTTTTTCTTCTTTTTCCATAGCTACGCTGGTTGCTGCTATTTGCATTGAATAAGTAATCATTATCATGACTGTTAATGGCAAAGCGATTGATTGTGAAATCATTAAGCTTGAGAGAGTTGCGGGGTCTACTCCTTCTTGAAGTTGCCCTTTAATGATTGTTGATTGTGTTGTTAAGACTGCATCGGGCGCGATTGCGCGGTTGAAAGCATCTACAACATATGTTAGGCTTGAACCGCCGATGTCGCTGAAGATGCCGCCGCCTTGGAAGACGCCGAAAATGTTTACGTCAGTTGTTATGTTGTATTCTCCGTTTAAGTGGCGGGTCATGTTTTCGCTGAAACCCACGGGTATCTCCATGAATTGAGAGCTGTTGTAGTCGGCGAGCATGTTTTGTTCTATGACTTGCTGGGCGGGAATGTTGTTTATGATTTTGACGTTCATCGTCGAGTTAAGGTAATTGACGAAGGTTTGGCTCCAGTTGCCGCCGTCATTGTTTAGAACGACAAGGGTGGCTTTTTGGGCTTGCTCCTGCGCGCTTGTTACGGCGTAACCCATGACTAAACCCATAACTGGAAACATTACAAGCGGAACAACAATCATGCCGATAAGGATTTTTGGGTCCCGCATAAGCTCTTTAAGCTCTTTTAAGAGGATAGTTGTGAAGCCCTTAAGCATAGCCTACCACCTTTGCAAATACTTCCTCAAGGTTTTCGCTGCCATACTTGGCTTTGAGTTCTTTAGGTTCCCCTTCAATAGCGATTTTGCCCTTGTTAACAAAAGATACACGGTTACAAAGATATTCAACTTCAAGCATGTTGTGGCTGCTTAAAATCACGGTGATTCCGTAATCCTTCACGTACCGCTTAATAATTTCCCGAACATGATACGCATGCAGCACGTCTAACCCGCTTGCAGGTTCATCCAGCACCGCCAACTTCGGGTGAGTCATTAAGGTGCGGGCAATTAGCAGGCGTCTTTTCATGCCTTTGCTGTAGGTTTTTGCACGGTCCTTAAGGCGGTCTCCGAGTCCGCTGAGTTCTGCGGCTTCATTTACCATTGTTTTTATGTCACGGTCTTCAGATTGGTTAAATTTTGCCATGAATTCAAGGTATTCGTACCCGGTTAGGTTGGGGTAGGCGCCTGATTCTTCAGGCAGGTAACTTAGGATTTTTCTTACCTCAGCAGCTTGAGAAACCACGTCTAATCCGAAAATATCCAGTTTACCGGAAGTTGGCAAAATCAAGGTGCAAATTGTGCGCAAGGTAGTTGTTTTACCTGCGCCGTTTGGTCCGATTAAACCGTAAACTTCCCCGGGTTTGACAGTGAAGCTTAAGCCATCCAAGGCTCGAACAGTGCCAAATTGTTTAACTAAATTTTTAGCGTCAACAGCGAGAGTCAAGTTTTAGATACACGCTCTCCCAATGTATCGGTAAATAACGATATAAAGCTAATCAGGCTGCAAACGGCAATCGGCAGGTTTTAGCGCCAGAAAACTGGGTAAACAACAAAGAAGCGTAAATTGCTCAGGGCGGGTTTTCAAGTAATCCTCGGTTTCTACCTACCCCTATAGGTTTCTGCATAGAACCACTATTAGGAGCCTAATAGGACCCTAATAGGTTGGTGGCAGATTCTGCTTTCTTGTTTAAAGAACCTTCTTTTCAAGCCTTTTTTAGCTTTTTTGGCGGTCAATAAAGTTTGACTTAATGTTGTAATTGTTTAGTCAAGATTTGTTGACGAAAATTCTTTTATTCAAAACAAGTCGTCACTAAATTAATTGAGTACGTGGCATGACTAATGATGTTGTGCAACTCTTTGGTTCAATGGGGATAAAAAATGTGCAAAAAACTTTAACCTTAATACTGATAGGCTGCCTAACAACTTCACTTTTCCTATTATTGCCCACAAGTGCTGCCCCCGATTATAACATTGATAGACAAATAATTGACTTAGTCGGCGACGCAGGACACGATATGTCTTTAATTTTAGATTCAAAGGGTTATCCCCACGTAAGTTAT
>JAWRIR010000002.1:0-11813 GCA_040268405.1 Thermoproteota archaeon
ATGCCTTCCGGCTCAATGTAAGCGTCAGGGCAAGTTTGCCTGAGTTTCGCCAAAAACCCTGTGAGGGCAGTGTAGGTTTCGGCAGAATTGACTCCATCAAAACGCCTGCAGGCAGTTACGTAGGTTGGTTCTAACTCTTGCGTGTAACCCATGCAGTTTACGGTCAAGTTGCCAGCTTCAGCATTGAAACTTCTTGCGCCTTCATCAAATTCTTCAGCAGTTATTGTAAAGTTTTTTTGAAGAGCATTTTTCAGTTTGTTAAGGTTAAAGTGGAATAGGCATTTTTTTACAGTTAATTTTAGGTTGCCGTCAAAATCAATTTCTAAAGCTAAATCAACGTTTTCTCCGGGAATAAAGTAGCCTTTTGGCAAGTAAAGAACTGCCGAGTTTCCGCATCTAGCAATTTTGCGTTCCTGTTTTTTCTTAACAGCCAAAGGCATATTACGATAACCTGAAGGGCATACCACTTAACAGAAGGTAATAACGTTTTCTTAGAAAGCACTGGGGAGCCTTTACGGTTGCCTAAATACTGTTCGGACCATAGTTAAATGCCCATTACTTCAAACAAGTATTGGAACAGGACAAACAATGCGTAAACGCCAATCAACAGTTTAGCGTCATTTCTGCTTATTGCGCCGCCTTTGGAACGCTTGTAAACAAACACTATTGATGCTGCTACAAATATGCCAGCAGTTATTGGTGAAGCAAGTTGGGGCACCTTGATTGGATTGATAAGAGCTATAACACCGATGGTCAACATTGAATCTGCAAGCACGTTACCCAAAATGTTGCCTATTCCCACATCGCAAGCGTTTGATTCAGCGGAACGAACCGCAAAAGCCATCTCCGGCAGGCAAGTTCCAATAGCAACGACAAGCCCTATCAGAAACAGTGGCAACCCAAAGTTTGCACTAAGTTCCTGAGCGGACTCATTTACCAGTGTGCTACCGATAAACAGGACTGTTACGCCTATGATAAGCATGAAAACCGTGATACCTAAATGAAATACTCGTTTGGAGAACCGCATACTTTCAGGGGTTCCCTGCTCTTTACGGCCAGTTAACAGCAACCAAACAACGTAAACTGCAAACCCGCCAACAAGAATTAAACCGTCAATTTGAGAGATTTCACCATCTAACAGCAAAAATACTGGAAGAAGTACAGCTACAAAACTGATTTTGAGACTTCTTAACATACTTGACGTCATTTTTTGGCAGCCTGCAAGCAGGACGACAATGCCGATGACTAAAGTTAAATCGGCGACGTTTGCACCTAAAATTACTCCTAAACCTAACGTGGATGTTCCGTCAAGCGCAGAAAGGACACCGATTGAAAGTTCAGGAAGAACCGCAAGTGTACCAGCGATGACAACGCCGGTAACAAATGTGGATAACCGAAAGAATTTGGATAGACTTAAAAGCCGTTTTATTGCTTCGTCTGCACCGTACACTACAATGGCAATTCCAGCACAAAGAACCAAAACAGTGTACCATTCCATGGTAATCAAAAAAACATTTAGTAGACTGCGTATTAATAGCTACTTAGAGCTAAATCGACAAATGCATGGTAAACTTTTGCGTTTTCTACTTGTAGGATATGCCCATTCGTTCCATGAAGTCAACGATTTTTTTGTACTCTTTTAGGTATTGTTTGCCTTTGAGAGTAAGCTTGTAGGAGACTTGGTCTTCGATTAAACCCAGAGATTGTAAATCTGAAAGGTAATTTTTTAGACGGTCAAATGGAACATTCAGTTTTGTTTGGATGTGAATCAAAACAATTTTTTCAGTCTCTTTTCGTTCAGCCTGAAGAATAGCCAAAAGGTCTCCGTATATCTTCATTTTGTCTCTTCGAGGTTTTTTCTTCATTCTGAACGCCTTTGTTGTGATGAACCATAGAAACTTCGATAAGCAGTAAACAGGAAAAGACCTAAGCCTATCCAACGAAGCGCTAAGCCACCATAAAACGAAAGGTTACCACCGTCACCTGTAGCCCAAATCAGCAAGGAATACTGACTTATTGCGAGAAAAATGAATCCAAACGGAATCAGAATCGTTTTTGAATCGTTTGCCACCAAGTGACTTCTAAGGGTATTGACAGAAATATACAGTAAACAAATAATGTCAAAGACTCTAACGTATACACTCAAAAGTCGATAATTGCTTAATGTGAATTGCGGAGCTACAAAAAATAAAACAAAAAATGACGTCAAAGCAACAAGCAGCACACTTAAAGTTATATCCCATAACAGTCGTTTGCTTGAAGGCTTATTGGAAAAAAAGTACGTAAACGTAAGAAACGCGAATGCAAAAGGTCTTGCAAGAAGTTGGAACCAAGCAAGACTGTTAACTGTGAAACCTGAAGTTGTCGTAAGTGAATGTGTAAAAGCGGAAATCGCGTAAGAGACACCTAGAAAGCCAAAGCCAAGGGGAAGACCAAGATATCGACCTTCTCTAGTAGCAAGATAGGGTTTTAATAAAAACCAGACGAATACAAAGCAAGCGGCTGCGCATATTGCCTCTTCTGAAACTAAAAATATAACCTCTGCTATTGGTGCGATGTATTGGTGCCTCCTGTGTATCTTAATAATAGCTGCGGTTTTATCTTATTTTTATTTCCTTTTTGCCTGCAAGTAAAACGCAAATGATTAGACTTTTTGAACATATGAGGGTTTGCTGAGGCTTCACGTAAATAAGGAGAGAAAGAAAAACCCTCAAGAAGGGCAATATCGGGTGAAGATAAATGAAGCCTTCTCAGCCCCTTTTTTAAAGACAAAAAAGAAAAAGGAAATTGATTTTTTTGTTTGTTCATTTTGTTTATTTCTTCCTTAGTAATAGTAAGCCTACGAGTGCTACTGCAACGATGATTGCGATGCCCATGCCTATTGTGAGTGTTGTCATTGTGTTGCTTAATGCATCAATGTTGCTGTTGTTTGTCACTGGCTGGGTTGGTACTACTGCTGCTGCGCCTACTGCGATGCCTGTTGAAGAACTTGAGCTACCGTAAGATTCACTGCCTTCGAATGAAGCGATAATCTTGTAGTCGCCTTCTAATTCTGGTGTCCATGTGAAAGCGTATGTTCCGCTGTATGCGTCTGAAATTGCTGTGCCTATGTCAACGTAGTTTCCGTTTGGATCAATTGCTGTTAGTTTGACTGGAACGCCTGTCATTGTTATGTTGCCCCAGATTCCACTGATTGGTAGTTGCATGTGTAAGTATTCCATTTGGGTTGTCATTGAATCGTCTGAGACACATGCTGTGCCTTGTTGCGCTGGTGAAAGGTCGAGTACTGTGCCTTTAATTACGATGCCTTGTCCTTTTGCAATTACTAAGTCTGGTGCTGTAACTGTTGTTTGGCTTTGTCCTTTACCGAAAGAGTAGACGTAGCCATCGTCGGGGTTACCGCAAACTAAGTAGCCGTCAGCGACTGCGCCAGGTGAAATTGAACCAGTTATGTTCCAGATGTTTTCGCCAGTGAACATGTCAATGCAGTACATTTTCCAGCCTCTTGTTCTTGGCCAAGATGGAGTGTGTTCAGTGTTGTATGTGTAGAATTTGCCGTCAGCGATGAAGCCGCCTCCGTTGAAAGAGTAGATGCTTTCGTTACCAAGGGTATATGGTGATTCGAATGCTGCACCTGCTGGAGATGAAAACCGCCATACAGTGCTGCCGTCAGTCCAGTTGAAAGCGTAGACGCCGTTGTATGCATTGCGGATTAAGATGCCGTATGCTGATTGTACTGAGTATGCGCCGAAACCTGCTGAAGCCCATGGATACTCCATTTGTTCTGTCTTCCAGACGAAATTGCCAGTGCGTATATCGTATGCATAGTAGCTGCCTTCTTCCATGACACATGCGACCAATCCGTGGTCTGCTGTGAAGCTTGCAGTGCTGTATCGGGTTTCTGTGTAAGTCTTGTTCCAAAGCATTTGTCCTGTTGTCATATCAGCGCCCATCATCCAGGTTCCGTGATAGACACCTAGACCGTCGGGTGCTTGACCCATCATCCAGACCATGACGTTTGATTCAAAGTCAGCAACAATGCCTGCGTATCCTCTAAGACCGCCGCCGAAAGTTACTGCACCCCATGGTAAACTTACGTTGTTCATGATTCTGCTTGCAAAGTTAGTTGAGCTTCCTGCTGTTGTCCAGTTAATCAGTCTGTATTGTGTATTAGCGCCTGTACCGATTGTTTGAATGCTGATAACGAATGGGTCAGCGTAGTAACCGGTTTCTGCAACGCTACCTTGGCTGCCACCAAGTAATTGTGGAGTCATTCCAGTAACGTTTAGTGTGACTGCACCTGAATAGGGGTCAATCTTTATCAATCGATTGCTTGATAGGCTCATGAGTGACACACTGTATGTTTGGTCGCCGCCGCTGCCTTCGACTGCACCTGTTCCTGGTGGAGTGTATGAAACTACTGTTGGTGTTACACCGCCCTTAGAAATTGGAATAGCATAGTACTGTTCACCAGTGCGTATGTCATAGCATACTGCGCAGCTTGTTGGAACGCCAGCTATTGGCACTGTCATGGTTTGATATGCTCTGCCCATATAAATAACGCTTGGACTACCACGTGCGCTTGTTCCGTATTGTCCGGCTGTACCGCCAATCATGCCTGCTAAACCTATTTGTTCTTTAAAGACAACGTGTGCAGAGTTTGGTGCTGTAACGTATGGTACAAAGTTGTAGTTGCTGCTGTAGATGTTTGTGTCTTCTGGCCAGTTGTTTCCGCCGCCGATTACACCATAGCTTGGGTAGCTGCCTAGAATTGGCCACCATGCACGGTTTTCATAGTGTACTGGGCGAGTCCAATAGTCTGTTGGAAGATTTGTTAAAGGCCATGACCAAACCATGTCATCTTGTACTGTGAGTGTTTGCCATTCTGTTGAGTCTGGTGTGTAGTATGCTGAATCTAAGAAGAATGAGCCTGTTGTTCCGTTTTCTACAATAGCGCCATTGGTTCCCCAGTTACCTGCGGGGTAATATTCGCCTGGGAAGTCAAATTTGAGTTTCCATTCTCCAGCTACATCTGGGATGAATGAGAACCAACCGGTTGCGTCTGCTGCAAATGAGTTGAATGGTCCTACTGTGAATGTTGTTCCGTCTGGTTTCATGATTGTTACGGTGAATCCGTTGAGGTATCGGTTTGGACTAATTGGCGGGTTTACCCACATGTTAACAAGGAGTGTTTGTCCTACACCGATGGTTTGTGGTGAAAAGCTTAGGAAAGCTCTGGCTTCAACTGTTACTGATGCTGTTGAGCCACTGGGTATAGATCCACTAGTGCCTGAGCCTGCCGCTGTTGGCATGTCACCCATCATTACTGTGTCTGCAACAGTATATGCTGAAGCGTCTTGAACTGCATATGGAATCGATAGTAACATCAATGCAATACCGAAAATAGCTACGAGTTTTGTATTCACTTTATATTTTCCCATTTAGTTTTCTCCATTTTTTAGAATTTGCATAGTCAAGGAGATTGATGTAAAATGGTTATAAGACTCACTCACTTATCGTGCGCAAAGTAATTTACATAAGAAATTTCAGGAGCATTGTCGAAAAAAAATAGCAAGTACAATTTTCAGAGGTTCAAGATAGAAAAAGAAGAGGGAAAAAAGCGTTTTAAGCTTTTTTTCTAAGAAGCAGCACTGCTATTGCAATTGCGATTATGATTGCTACTGCTGCACCGATAACAGCGGTTATAGTTGTATTGTTTACAGCCTCAAAATTGATTGCTGAAGATGTCGCGGCAGGGGTTGCATCCGCTTCTACAACTGTAGCATAGGTGGTAGCAAACGAACTACCGTATGAGTCATCACCCATGAACGTTGCGGTTATCATGTAGTCACCTGTAAGTTCTGGAGTCCAAGTGTAACTAAATGTACCACTATAGCCCTCGCTGGTTACTGTTGCAATGTGTACCGAGTTGCCGTTCGGGTCGACTGCATCGATTGATACTGGAACACCTGTGATTGTTTCATTGCCCCAGATTCCAGCTATTGGTTGTTGCATGTACAGGTACTCCATTTGTGTAGTCATCGATTCTTTAGAAACACATGCTGTGCCTGCTTGTGCGGGCGACATGTCAAGAACTGTACCGCTAATTATGGCTGTTTGACCTTTAGTTAAAGCAATGTTTGGGGCGGAAACTGTAGTTTGGCTTTCGCCTTTACCAAAGATGTATGTGTATCCATCCCACGTGTTTGATCCTACTAAGTAGCCGTCAGCTACTGCACCGGGCGATATTTCGCCTGACAAGTGCCATACTTCTTCACCGTTAGTCACGTTAATGGCGCGAATAGCCCAGCCTCTTGTTCTTGGCCAGCTTGCAGTGTGTTCAGTATTGTAAGTGAACAGTTTGCCGTCAGCAACAAAACCGCCTGTGTTGAATGGGTAGACTGCTGTGCCGTTTTCGTCAGTGTAGGGGCTTTCAAAAGCTGCTAGTGCTGGTGAGGTGTATTTCCAAGCAATTTCGCCTGTGTTCCAATCGAAAGCGTAGACGCCGTCGTATGCTTCTCTGAATAGCAGACCGTATCCTGACTGTAAAGCGTAAGCTCCAAAGCTAGCTGAGGACCATGGATAATCCATTTGTTCACTTTGCCATGCTAAAGCGCCGGTTTGTAAGTCATATGCTAAGAAGTATCCAAGTTGGGTAAGTACCGCGATTTTTCCGTGGTCCGCTATGTAACATGAGCGACTGTATTGAGCCGTGTCAATTAGTTTATCCCAGAGTGCAACGCCGTCTGATAGTTTGTATGCTTGAATACGCATTTGTTCGTAGATACCAGTTGAATTGTTCAATTGTATTGCGTTTACTGTTGCACCAATGCCTACATTAAAATCAATTAAGAGGCCATTATTGAAATTGTTAACTTCGTCAGCTATTGGGGAATATTCGGAACGTGTAAGGCTGGAACGAGCAAAAGTAGTGTTACTTACTAGTCGTGAAGCAAAGTTACCAGAGCCATCAGTAGTCCAATTCAACAAACGATACCTTTCAGAACCAGCAGAAACGCCAAGGTCTTGAACAGTCAAAACATGAGAATCCATATAGTAATAGTTAGTTTGCGTCGTCAACGGTGAAAGCGAAATGTTTGTAACTGCGCCACTCCACGGATTAACTTTCAGCAGCCGCGCACCAGTTGACCCAGTTGTTATGGATATTAATTCTACTGAGTATGTGCTTTGTGCTTCTGCGCCAGGAACTGATCCACCGCCTGGTTCGACATAGGAAATGTAGCTTGGTGTGACACCGCCTGAAGCTGTTGGTATTTCATAGTATATATCGCCTGTTCTTAAGTCATAACATGCTGCAACGCTTCCAACGCCGGGTTCGGTATAAGTTTGGTAGCATCTTCCGCTGAAAACTACGCTTGGAGTACCGCCGCCACCGCTAAGTCCATATTGTCCTGCTTGTCCGCCTATTAAGCCGGCTACTGCGCCTTGTCTTCGCCAGACTACGTGTGCTGTGTTAGGTGCAGTCACCCAGGGATGAAAATCTGCTGTAGGATTCCAAACTGGGTTGGTATCGGGATAAAGCTCATCCCAAGTTGATCCGCCGCCTATGTAGCCAGTGCCAGGATAGTTTCCAAGAATAGGCCACCATTCACGATTTTCAAGTGATGCTGGTCTAGTCCAGTAGTCAGTGGGTAATGCGGCTGGAGGCCAAGACCACACCATGTCTTCTTGCACTGTTAGTGTTTGTTCAGCTGTTTGGCTTGGTTTATAGTATGTTGACTCACTAAAACTCCACACTTGACTACCAACGAATGCTCCGCTGTAAACAGTGTAGTTGCCAGCTGGGAAGTAACCGCCTGGAAAAACAAATTGAATTTTCCAGTCTCCAACTTGATCAACAGGGTATTCAATATACGCAGTTGTGTCAGCACGGTAAGAGTCCTTTGTTACTGTATCCGTAGTACCGTCAGGTTTAGTGAAAATTATTTGGTAGTCAGTAAAGTATCTGCTAACGTGCAATGCAGGGTTAAGCCACACGTTAACGAGCAATGTTTGTCCTTTCCCAATTAAGGTGGGGCTAAAGCTTAGAAAAGCTCTAGTTTCTTCAGTATTGTCAGGAGTAACACCGGAGGGTAACGCGATTGACCCGCCTTCCTGAAGGTTTGTGTACGTAGTTTGCGTAGCTTGTGCATTCACTGGAACAAATGTTGGCAAGGCAGATGTTATCAAAAGCAACAATATGCTCAAAGATATCACGGTTTTTGATAAAAATTTCAACGTTTTTTTCTCCTTTTAATTGTTTATAAACGCAAGTCTGCAAAAAATAGTTATAACAGTCACTCACCATAGGTGAGTAAAACATTTACTTAATAAAAAAATGAAAAAATTAGTTTATACAAAAATCAAACATGCATTGAAAAAACTATTTTGAAACAAATCAGCAAATCAATTGAAAAAAAGTAGACATTAACAGCAAAAAATATTTTTTAGAAACAGAAGTTAATTGCATAAAACCTGATTGAAAGAAAAAGAAAGGGTGCGCCAGAAATAGTCTGGCTGCGTCATACACTTTGATTTCTTAAGGCAGTTACCGCTGGGCAGTTTTTCCTTTTCTTGAATAGAAAACAAGCGCAACAGCCAACACTGCCACGGCTATGCTTATAGCTAAAGCAATCAGTAGCAACGGGTTTTCGCTGTCACCTGCTGTTTTCCATACTGCAATGGGGGTTCCAGTTAAGGCGCTGACGGGCAATTCTGCTGTAAGCATGTCTGGACTAGTGTATATGCAGGGTACAATTACCCAGTTATCTCCGTTCCAATATGCAAGTTCATTGTTTTGACCTGTAAAGGCAGCGTTTGTCAATGTTATGGTTACGGTGGCATCTTGGCTGATGGATGTTTGAGGTATAACTTTTACGTCATAGAATACTGCTCCGTTCACAGCTAAGTTACCAGTGTCTGCGGGTTGTGACGTTCCATAATTGACTGATGATACTGCCGCTACTGCGCCGTTGGTTGCTGAAGAGTCATTAATAGTTACTTTTACGCCTGTAACTGCGGTTTGGTCAACACCAGCTGTGCCTTCTGAGAAGGTTAATGTTGCAATACCTCTTTCAGTTCCAGATGCTCCAGTGGCTTCAGCGGTGTTTTCAATAAGAGTCCATGAAACGCTGCTTTTTGCGTAGATGTCTCCTGTCACTGTGTTTAAGTAAAAGTCGCCGCTTTTTCCTGCACTGTTTTGTGGAGCAGTTGCGCCAACATAGAGTACTGAGCCGTTAACGCCGTCTTTTCCTGGAGCACCTTGAGGCCCCATTGGTCCTGTTGGACCCACTGGACCTTGTGTTCCAGTACTTTGGCCTGCTGGTCCTTGTGGTCCGGTTGCCCCTGTGTCGCCTTTGTCACCTTTTTCACCTTGAGGTCCAGTCGCGCCTGTGGCACCTGTTGCTCCCGTCGCGCCGGTTGCGCCTGTTTGACCGGGTGGTCCTTGACCTCCAGGTGAACCTGCGGGTCCGGGTACTCCTTGTATGGATATTTGCTGTGTCCATGTTCCGCCTGCTTTGGTGTATATGTAATAGTTTGCTGTGTTGAGATAGAAGTCGCCGTCTACTCCAAGGGTGCTGCTTGGCGCGGTGTTTCCGGTGTACCATTGGTTTGCCGCTGTTGATGCTGCTGCGGTGTTGGCGATTATCCAGCCGGGTCCGGTTACGGTTGCGGTTGTCGTGGTGCTTGCTGGCGAAGCTATTGTTACTGCGCCCATTGTGGTCCAAGAGACGAAGTTGTATCCTGATGGGGGGGTTGCCGATATTGAGAGGGAACCTGCGTCTTGCCAACTATTGTAACCTGATGGGGTGATTGTTGATCCTGTTTGTGGGCTGCTAAAGAATGTGACTTGGTACTGGGTCTTGTAGGCTCCTGTTACTGTTTGTGGACCAGCAAGGTTTTGCACTGTAGCGGGTGTAGTTGAAACTAGAGCAAATCGTTTGCCAGATTCAGTGCTGGCTATGGTTTGACTAAAGCTGTAGGATAGGGTGCTTCCACTATCTGCCCAATAACTTAGGGTAGGAGTATTAGATCCGATACCTGTTTGAATGTACCAACTATTGTCTTCCCATTCACCTATCTTTGCAAAAGCTGTGGTATCTAAGCCGGTGAGACTTAATGTAACGTTGTATTGAGTTTTCCATTGCGCAGTTTCAGTAATTGGACCATTCATGGTTATCGTAGCATAGGTAGTAGGTCCTGTGTATGAACCGGTTCCCGAGCCGACCCAGCCTGCGCAAACGTATTGTGTTCCAGATGTTCCAGCTACGCTATAATCGTTGATAGAAAAGCTGGCCTGAGAGCCTTTTGTAAACCAGCGGTTACTTTCAGAGGGGTATGCTGATGAATGTCCACCGTTGTTAAGGGTCAATAGATATTGGGTATTATAAGTTGCATTTTTGACTTGATTACCCGAAATTGTGAAAGCTGAAGACTGAGGATAATACGTAGTGACGTATCGAGTGTCATCATCTACTTGAAGCGGTGAAGCATAAGAATATTCATGAATGCTAAGGTAAGTCCAATTAAAAGTCAGAGGTAAATCAGCTTTGGTGTAGTCTACTGAGTCAACTGTCAAGACAGTTCCTGCATAATCTGAGTCTATACCGTTCTGGTCAAAAATGATGGTGAAATATTGCAAAGAACTATGTTGCACATAATTAGCAGTTATGGTTCCACTTTCGGTTATGGTTATAGTTTGGCTTGGGATGCTTGAAAGTCCCTCGACGCTTTCTATGGTGTACATTATAGAGCCGGTTGATACAGAGGAATTGAAGGAATAAGTGTGCTGACTACCTTCCTGCCAATAGAATGTAAGTGGAAAACTGTAGTAACCGTACTCAATTGAGTCCACCGTCAAAATAGTATCCTGAGTGTAGGTTTCACCTGTAATATCAAATGTGACAGTATGAGCGATGGCAACCGCTTGCGAATTAATTGTGGTTAGGTAAGGCGTGAAAGTTACTGTGCCTAGATTGAAGTCGTATTTTGAATCGAAAATTGTTTGGGCGATTGCTTGGTTGTCTGTTGTTCCCCACCAGTTGTCAGGTAAATTTATGGTTAAAGAGCCAGCTTTCATGACAACGTTGTAATCATTGTTGTATATGTTGTTAAACTGGATTAATTCTGCTTGTGCAGATAACGATGAAGCTACTTCATAAGATTGAAGGTCTATACCTATTTTGTTATACATTATAGTGTTGTTTTGAATTGTGCTGTTACCTGAGAGAACTAATACTCCTGTGCTAAAACCGTCGGTGCAGATTAAATTGCCCACAATTGTTGAATGCCCTGACGTTTTAATTGCTCCATACGTAGAACCGCTGTGTAATACCCCAGTAAACACGTTGTTAATAACTAGAGCGTTGTTTACTCCAGAAATACTAACGCTACAACGCTGTAGGGTGCTGTTCGAAATTATTGGATTACCGCCAGCCATTGCAATAAAGCCAGACCAATAGGTTCCTCCACCAAATAGTGTGCAGTTATTTATTTTAGGTGAAGAGTTTGATATCCAAATTCTGGGATCGCCGTTTTGGGTACTTTGAATTATTGAATTTTCTATTATACAACCAGTTTTAGTTTCTTCATTCCAAGGAGTGCTGGAACTTGTAAAAGTGAGTCCCTGGTAAGCCGTGCCAATATTGAGGGTTATTTTTTCGGTGTCGGTACCTTTTGCTGAGAGGGTACCGTTGACTTGTATGTAGTAGTCGTTGAAGTTGACTACTGTTCCGGGTTCTATAGTTAAAGTTACACCTACTGGTACACCAATGGGTCCAGCAAGGTTGTATGGACCCGCGTTTTTGGTCCAT
>JAWRIR010000003.1:0-8941 GCA_040268405.1 Thermoproteota archaeon
CGGGGATTACAACAAGTCGAAGTATGCAGGGCTTAACCCAAATGATGACCACGAGTTAATCATGCGAATAACAGAAAACTTTGAAGCCCTCAAAAAAGAGTTAAACCTAAACAACATTTAACCCTCTTCTTCTTTTCATGTCATCAAGGGCTTAATCTTTGAGAATCGAAAAGAGTTCAATTTGATTCTTAACGAAGATGGCGCCAGCCTCTCTAAGTTGCTGCATTAAACGGGTTGCTTTTCCGCCAGTATAGTCTCGAATTTCAATTGGGCTCTCATCAATAACGTATGTTAGGATGCCACATTTCGCTGCTTCAAGGGCAGCATACAAATTTTTAAGGTTACCCAAGCCAAATGGAACATCAGTTAAAATTACAATGTTGGCGTTTTTAACCATGCTCAAGTTAGCTTCATATGACTTGTCTGTTATGGCTGAAAAAGGCGGTTCAAAAACTGAAGGCACTTTTAACAATTCACAAGTTTCAAGGTCAGTGTCGGCAACGTTCAAAACTCCTGATGATACATTGTAGCCTTTATCGACGAACATTTTTATGAGTGGTGTTCCAGTTCCAGCGCCACAAATCAGGTGAACATTACAATTTTTCATTTCACAAAGTTTCTTTGGAGAAAGAGGAATAACATAGGGGCAGCTAGTAGCCAAATTTTTTCGTACCATTGCGTCGACGCCAAAAACGCTCTGGATATTCGCGCTTGTCATAACGTTTTCCACTGAACCCATAGCGAAAACTTTGCTGTCTTTAAGCATCAAAATCATGTCACAGTAACGGCTAGCAATGTTGAGGTCATGAATAACCGCAAGAACAATTAAACCGTTCTTTATGCACAGGTTCTTTACTAAATCCATGATTTCTATTTGGTTAATTATGTCTAAGTGGCTGATGGGTTCGTCGAGAAGAAGGATCTTTGGCTCCTGCGCAATTGCCCGAGCAATAATAACACGTTGTGCCTCTCCACCGCTTAACTCATTAATTGGTCTGTTTGCAAAATGCCAAGTGTTGGTTAACTCCATTGCTTTACGGGCAATTTCCACATCCCGGGGAGTTTCCATCTGAAAATCGCCCAAGTGCGGGTTACGTCCCATTAAAACAACGTCCATCACTGAAAAGTTAAAACCGACATTACTGAACTGTGGAACTACAGCCATTTTTTTAGCCAGTTCCTTGGGTTTCAATGAGTAAATTTCTTCTTTGTCAATTAGGATGGAACCGCAATGTGGCTTGAGTACGCGGCTTAAACTTTTGAGGAGCGTGGATTTTCCTGAGCCGTTTGGACCTAAAATGCCAAGGAAGCAGCCAGGTTTTACTTCTAAAGTGATGTCTGATAGTACTTTGGCAGAGCCGTAACGGCATTCTACTCCATTAACGTTTAATGTAACCATTTTTTCCTTCTACATCCTGTATTGTTTTTTGCTTCTGCGGAGAAGGAAAATTAAGAAAGGCCCTCCCGCAAGGGCAGTTATTATTCCAACAGGTACTTCTGTAGGACCACTAATAACTCTGGCGAGGTCGTCACACAAAATCAGATAGATTGAGCCTACAATAACTGATGCAGGCATAAGAAGACGGTGATCTGGACCAATAAGGAGTCTTGTTATGTGCGGAATCATTAACCCCACAAAGCCAATTAATCCGCTGATAGAAACTGCGGCAGCCGTCATCATTGATGCAAGTGCTAAAAGGATTTTTTTTGTTCTTTCCGTGTTTACTCCTAAGTGTTGTGCTGTGTCTTCGCCCAGAGAAATCATGTTTAGGTCTCGGGCATAAAAATAGGATAGCAAGATGCCTGTTATAATAAATGGAAGGCTGGCCCACCAGTTTGTCCAACCAATGTTTGTTATGGTGCCGATTTGCCAATTGACAAGTTGGCTTAGTTTATGGTCGGTAGTTAAAAACTGCATTGTTTGGAATACTGCTGAGAGGAAAATGCTTACAGCAATACCCGTTAACAGTAGAGCCATTACTGGAACTCTTGAACTTACTCGTGAAATATTATACACGAAAAAGATGGTTGCGAGAGCAGATATGAACGCTACTATTGGTACAAGGGGGAAACCAAAAAGGCTCATTCCTGCGCCCCAGAGTATGGCAACTCCTGCGCCGACTGAAGCGCCAGCAGAGACACCCAAAATGTAAGGGTCCGCCATAGGGTTCTTAAAGACACCTTGAAAGATTGTTCCTGAAGCTGAAAGAGCAGCGCCTATTATCAGGGCAGAAAGTATGCGGGGTAAACGAATACCAATTACTATTGCTTGATCAGCCAACTGGTCACGTGAAAATGAAGTTATATCAATAAAACCGTTTATTCCAGGTATTTTGCTACCAAAATAAGTTAATATGTCCGAGTAAGAGATTGGTGCATAACCAATGTTCAAAGAAAGAATTACCGTGATAATTAGAGCGACTATGAGCCCAGCTATAATTAGTTTCCAACGTTTTGCACGCGATTTGTAAACGTTTTCTGTGCTGCTCGGGCTGTTACGGGTTATGTCGCTCAATACATTTCACTCAACAAAAAATTAGGAAGGAGAAGGGAAAAGGTTTGGGTACAAGCAGGCGGCAACGGCTTCAACTTGATCTGCAACTCTTATTCCCGGTTCGTTTAGCAAGTCTGAGTCGAGTATGTATATGCGGTTGTTGATCACTGCGTTAATGGTGTCAAAGCCTGTTCTTGCTTTTACTTGGTCAACGCTTCCGTATGATGGGGATCCGCCCATGTCTGTTGGGAGTAATATGACGTCAGGGTTTTCTGTTACGAGGACTTCTAAGCTTGTGTTTGGGTACTCTTCAGATACATTGCTAAATAAGTTAATTCCTCCTGCTTTGTATACCACATCGTTCATCCATGAATTTGAGCCAATAGTCATGTATCCTGCGTTTGAACTCCAGACTTCATAGTAAACTGTTGGTTTCTCTGTTATGTTAGCTGCGTTTATTGTAGCTACTACAGTGTTTACTTTGTCAGTTAATCTGTTCACTAATGCATCAGCGTTATCTTCTGCACCAGTTGCTTTTCCAATAAGCTCAATTGTTTGATAGACACCTTCAACACTTTTTGGACCAACCACTACTACTTTTAAGCCTAGGTCTCTCATGTTTGGAAGCATTCCATCGTTAATGTCTGTTGTAAAAATGATGTCTGGTTGCAAACTAACTATTGCTTCCAAGTTTGGTGTTGAGAAGCCGCCAACGCTAGTCATGTTACCTGCTTCAAACCATGCTGTGAAATTGTATGGTGCATCATCGTAAGTTGTTAAACCAACAACTTTGTCGCCTACACCTATCTCATAAAGAATAGGGGTAATGCTTGGCGCAATGCAAATTATTCTGTTTGGCACAGCCTCAAGTACGGTTTGGTAACCTTCACTGTCGGTTATGGTTATTTGCCCTTGTTGAGGGGGATTCTGAGTTGTATAGACAACAAAAATTGCAGATACTGCAATAATTGCAATTAAAGCGATTGTTATAATGATTTTTGTTTTTTCCATTTTCCTTCTCTCCCGCATTACACTTGCGCTATTCCCCGTTGTTTTCGCTAATCTCACTTATTAATTTTGATTAACCTGAGTTAAATAGAGATTGAATTAATGTCTCAGCAACATACACTCAGTACCCACAGCCGCGGCAAACAGCCAATGTTCAAACTGTTTCTGGGGAATGGCATCCAAGGTTTTTGTCACTTAATTTTTGTATTTAAAGTTTTGTTGAAATTAAAAATCAGCACTAAATATTCAACCTGAGTTGATAAACAAAACAATCAAAGCTGCACCTATTAAACACCAAAAGTCAGCTAATCACACAGTTTAGTAGTTGCGTTTTTCAGGCAAGATTTCAATAGGACGATAAACAAATAATTTACACTTCAACGGGGCAGATGAATGAAAAACGAGCTGACGACATTTAAAGAAAAAAAGTTAGCGCTCGACTTTGAAAATTTAGAAGCAAAAATTGCATACCACACCTACGAGGGCTTAAAAACTAACACGTTAATCGTTGCGTTTTCCCAAAAGAGAAGCGTCCTTTCAACAGTTGACGGTTACAGAAAAGTCAGTTACGTAGGCAACAGTTACATTTCGCCAGAAATTGAAAAAATCGTAATGACAAACAAAGACTACAGAAAATACCAAAAAAGTTTACCCCTAACTGTAGGAATCAAACCTAGCCAGTTCACGTTTATGAGCACTGGCGTAGAAATGGACAAACTTGCATTTAGCCAGAAAGCCTACAAGAACCTGAAAGTGTGCTGCATCACAACCGGCGGCGCCAAAAACAATGCATTACGCATGGGGGTCGACTCAGGCGAATGGGTAGAAACCAAAACAGGCTTTGAATTATCAACAGGAACAATCAACATTATTGTTCTTACAAACGCCGTTTTAACCACTGGCGCCATGGCACGCGCAATAATGACTGCTACTGAAGCCAAAACTGCTGCGCTCCAAGACCTCGGCTACATGAGCACGCCGTCGCCGAAGCTGCAGGCAACAGGTACCGGAACAGACACTATGATTGTTGTTTCAGGCAGCGACAAACAAAACATCATCCGTTTTACTGGTGGGCACACTAAAATGGGTGAATTAGTCGCTAAAGCCGCCAAAGAAACCGTAACTCAGGCTTTGAAGAATTTTGATGGAGTAACTTAGAGTGGATATACGGGTCGTGAGGGATTTGAACCCTCGACTTCCAGCTTAGAAGGCTGGCGCTCTATCCGTGCTGAGCTAACAACCCACTTTGAGGATAAAAATAGCCTCTCATGTTTTAAGCCTTACTATAACAAATGAAAAGATTTAGGTCAGGTTTTCCAGTCCGGCCCAGCTTTCTTACCAAACAAGAACACTTGGATATGCCCAAGAACGATTATAAGCATCCAGATTGACGAGTAAAAGAAGTAATAAGCGAACAACTCATGCAGTTTAATCTCTCTAAACCCAAGTTTGCGCGAGAACCCGTAGAAAACGGCTGCAGTGATTCCAAAGCTTGTCAGCGAAATCGCAGCTATCTTTAGCACATCCGCCATACCCAACGAAACAAGGAAAACTGGCAAGATAATGTTGAATCTGACAGAGAGGAACACTGAGAAGACCAGCATGGAATTGTACATCCAAAGACTAGGCACCAATGCACTCAAGATGAAAACAGTCACGGATGGGTACAGGAAGAACAAGCCCGGAAGGAAGACTTGGGGTTTCTTGGCGAATTTTTTGGCCAATTCAACACACCAAGTTTTAAGCCACAAAGCTTGCCCAATAGCCCATCTTCGGCGTTGATTAAACCATTTCTTCCAGTCAGAATGAACAACGTTCTTAACTTCAACATCTGAAGTGTAAGAGAAACTGCTGTTAGCCAAAAAAGCCCTTGTTGCTATGTCGATGTCTTCAGCTACGACTTTGTGGAAGCCACCGATTTTTTCGAAGGTTTCACGTTTAATTGCGAAGGCGGCTCCGTTAACTGCGGGGCATTTATGCATGAAGTGGTCTGCAATCCAGGAGCTAACGTTGAAGGTGAAGTATTCGTAGTACGCCATTTTGGACAGGAACGATTTGCCTTTAATTACGCGTTTTTTGATGTCTAAAATGTCAGCGCGTTGCAGGTCCATTATGATTTTTTTCAGGAAATCAGGGTCGTCTGAAACCATGATGTCTGAATCCAAAAACAGCAGCGCTTTGCCGGTTGAGTATTTTGTGGTTTCATTTAACGCGTTTGCTTTTCCGTTTCGTTCCTTGTTAAAGATGAATGTTACTTTGCCGTCAAACCGTTTCGAGGCTTCCCTAAACTGGGGTGTTGCTTCGTCAACGGTTACAAAAATTTCTTTTTCTACATCCTGCTTAAGCAGGCTATCAAGAGTGCTGCCTAACTCGTTAGATTCTTTGTAGACGGGAATGAAGATGCTTATGTCTGGCAGCCTAAACCATCCTCTCTAAATGCTCGGTAGTTTTGTCAGCCTGTATTATCATTTAAGCTTATTAATTATTCTACAAAAAAACGAGCGTGCACTGACTCACCATATATTCGACAGGTGACTTGTTAGGCTTGAAAACTATTTTTCACTTGTCTAACAGGCACTTTTAAGGCAAAATTTGTTCGATTGGACCTATGCGGTAAAGAATTTCAGGTTCATGCCCGTCATTTTCAAAGTCTTCAGCAGAAAGAAAAATTTTTTCTTCCATTTTTGCGTTAAGCAGTTTTGCCAGTTGAACGTAATTCTTTTTTGAAATCTTGTTGGACGGGTTTACTGTGCCCTCGAAATATTTTGCTTTAGCCATTTTTATTTGATGAAGAAGCATCTTTTTTTGCAGTCCGTTGCCGCGGTATTCTTTTTGGACAACAATTTCCCAGTTAAAAAAAGTGTCTTGCCTCTTTGGGGGAACATATCCTGAGGAAAAAGCGACAATTTTGTTTTCGTGCTCTGCAACGAGGCATGTTTCTGAGAAGTCTTTTGCTAAAAGAAAGTAGGTGTAACGAGAATTTAACCCAACGTATGGCCTGTTAGCAACCAGTAACCTGTAAACTTCAGGTATGTCTTGCTCGGTCAGATTTCTCAGGTTGAACTGTTTTTTTTGCAGTTGACTTAGGCATCTGAATCACTGTTTTCTGTTTTGCTTCGCCGCTCCAAACGCATGTTTCCGTTAGGCACAAGTGACACTACTTTGTTGTCGTCAGTGAGCAGCTTCTCTATGCCAACCAACGTTTTTTCGTCCTCTAACAGTTTAAGCTGTAAAGAACATTTTTCACAATCACGGTTGCATTGTACAGGCTTGTAGTCTGCTGGTTCATTGTATTTTGTGATTACGCCCTCGTAATTTCGTAGAACTACAGTGTTTGTGGACCACGAAATGATATAGTTAGGCATTATGGGGATTTTGCCGCCTCCGCCGGGTGCATCTATAACGTATGTTGGTACCGCAAACCCGCTGGTGTGCCCCACTAGGCTTTCCATAATTTCAATCCCTTTTCCAATGGAAGTACGGAAATGGGTTAATCCTTCAGAAAGGTCACATTGAAACAGGTAATAAGGTCTCACCCTGTTTTTAACCAGTTTCTGGTTTAGCTTTTTCATGATTTGCGGGCAATCGTTTACGCCTGAAAGCAGCACCGACTGGTTTCCTAAGGGTATTCCTGCATCTGCCAGTTTTTTCAGGGCTTCTCGTGCGGAAGGGGTGAGTTCTCTTGGATGGTTAAAGTGGGTGTTGATCCAGATTGGGTGATGCTTCTTTAGCATTTGAACTAAATTATCAGTTATACGATATGGAAGAACAACAGGTGTTCTGGTGCCGATTCGTACAACCTCGACATGTGGAATGTTGTTTAGCTCGGTTAAAATCCAGTCTAAAAAGTTGTCTGGAAGCATCAATGGGTCACCGCCAGAAAGCAAGACATCGCGGATTTTGTTGTTGCTTTTGATGTAGTCTATTCCTGCAAGAATTTGTTCTTGTGAAGGAATGTGGTCGGGGTCACCGACTTTGCGTTTTCTTGTACAGTGCCTACAGTACATTGCACAACGGTTGCTGACTAGAAAAAGGACTCTATCGGGGTAACGGTGAGTTAAGCCTTTGGTTGGGCTGTCCTTGTCTTCATGCAAGGGGTCTTTCATGTCGTATTTTGAAATTTTTAGTTCAGCCGGGTTGGGAAAAGCCTGTTTGAATATTGGGTCATTTCGGTAATTATTTTTTTCAATTAAAGAAGCATAATAAGGCGTTATGCTTAATGGAAACTTGTTTATTGTTTTTTTGAGAACTTTTCTTTCTTCTGCAGAAAATTTGATTCCTGTGAAGTCTTCAAAGGCTTCAATAGTTTTTATTGAATTATTAATTTGCCACTTATAGTCGCACCATTCGAGTACAGTGACGTATTTCTCCAATTTTTTTGACAAGTAAGATTGGTAACTAAGCAGTTTTTCTGATTCAACAACCAAGAGATCAATTCCCTAAACTATTTTTTGTTTTTTCGTTAGAACTTTATCGTTTTTATGTTTTTTGGATAACCATGTTTTGCAAAATAGCAAACGTTTGTTTACTATAATTGGGGGTAAACGCAGCCAAAAACCTGAAAAAACACAAAATTGCCCAATTTAACGGGTAGCCGTAACGTTACAGCAGTTTTAATCGGTACATTATTATCTTGCTCCAAGAAATTTATCAGCAATGACTAACGTTAAAGCCATCTCACTATTTTCTGGCGGCTTAGACAGCATTCTTGCAACACAACTCATAATTAACCAAGGCATAGAAGTCATCGCGTTTAACATAAAAACACCCTTTGGCATCCCCAAAAAAGATGGCGTAAGTGAAGCAGAAGCAGCTATAAAACAGCTAAACATTCCACTAAAAATAGTCACCGTAGAAAAAGACTACATCCGCATGCTTAGAAAACCCAAACACGGCTACGGCAAAAACATCAACCCCTGCGTTGACTGCAAAATCTTCATCCTAAAACAAGCAATAAAATACGCTGAAGAAGTCGGCGCGGACTTTCTTTTCACTGGAGAAGTGCTCGGTGAAAGACCAATGTCGCAGCATGGTCCAGCCCTTAGAACCATAGAAGAAGAAGCAGGCCTTAAAGGCAAACTGTTACGTCCACTTTCAGCAAAACTGCTACCTGAAACAGTAGCGGAACGTAAAGGCTTAGTAGACCGAAACAAACTTTTAGCAATTTCCGGACGCTCACGCAAACCTCAACTGCAATTGGCTAAGGAATTCGGGATTACAACTTATTGTTCTCCCGCGGGCGGTTGCCTATTAACTTGTGAGGAATACGCCAAGAAGCTGCGTGACCTGTTTGACCATAAGAAAAACGTGTCAGGCGCTGATGCAACTCTGTTGCGTTTTGGCAGGCATTTCAGGTTGGGTGAAAACAAAATCATTGTTGGACGTAATGAAGCGGAAAACAAGTTTTTGATGTCACGAAAAACCAAGAGCGAATACTAT
>JAWRIR010000004.1:0-13495 GCA_040268405.1 Thermoproteota archaeon
TATGCTAATCTTTATCTTATTTTCCACCCGGTCACTTACGCGTTGGTTAACTCGGGCAGCGATTCTTTCGTAGGTTTTCTCTAAAAGCCCTGTTTGCCGCAGAATTTCTGAGGCTTCGTCAGACGTGTTAGCAGCTAAGAGTTTGTTGATTGTTTGGGTTGAAACGCCAACTGCGCCTGCATAGGACGCGATTACTTCGTTACGTGCGTCCCCGACTTTGTGGTGTGTGTTGAAGATGTTGGCTGCTAACTTGACGATTTTGCCTGAGTGACCAATGAACAGGATTTCTTTAACGTTTTTCTCTACAGCTTTATCTAGCATGTAGCCGACGAAGTCGCCTGTTTGGACAATCGCGTCTTCGGGGATGTTGAATTTTTCTTTGGCAATTTTTTCGCCAATGTTTCCGGGAACAAAAACTAACCGTTTGTAGCCTCGGGCGATTGCGACATCAATTTGTGGAACCATGGAACGTCGGCATGCTTCGAGTGATAACGGCTTGACTACGCCTGTGGTGCCGAGAATGGAGACGCCGCCTTTGACGCCTAATTTGGCGTTGGTGGTTTTTTTGGCGATGTTTGCCCCTTCAGGCGCGCTGATTAATATTTCGGCACCTTTTCCGGCGGGTAGAACTTCTTTTACTGCTTCAGTTATCATGCTACGGGGGACAGGGTTAATGGCTCCTTCGCCAACGGGAACCTGCAAGCCAGGTTTAGTGACTACGCCGACGCCAACGCCACTTTTGATTGTAACTTTGTCGTCGTCAGTTATTTTGACAGTGGCTATAATTTCCATTTTGTCGGTTGCGTCAATGTCTTGTCCTGCATCTTTTACGGCTACTGCTTCTGCAGTGTTTTCGGCGAGTTTCTTGCTGGATTTTACAGGTACTTCAAAACGTAAACCAATAGGTGTCGGAATGACTACTTTGTCTACTGGTTCTTTTAGGGCTGCTATTGTTGCCGCTTTGGCTGCTGCCGCCGCGGTTGCGCCCGTTGTTATGCCGTACTTGAGAAACCTCGCCAATATTGTACACCTTTAACCGTAAAGTTTGCCTTCCGCCATGGTTAGCAAGGCGTTGAAGACTGCGACTGCTATTGTGCTGCCGCCTCTGCGTCCTCTGTTTATTATGTATGGGACGGGTAGTTTTTCGACGACTTCTTTGGATTCTGCTGCGCCGACAAAACCTACTGGGACAGCAACGATTAATGCAGGTTTTACTTTGCCTGCTTTGATTTGGTCTGCAAGTTCAAAGGCTGCTGTAGGAGCATTTCCAATTAGAATGACTGCACCGTCTAAGCCATCTTGTATGGCTAAACGCATGGCAGCTGCGGCACGGGTTAAGCCTTCCTTTTTGGCTAAGTCCATGGCGCGTTCATCATTCATGTAAGTGTAAACTTTGCTGCCGAACTTTTTCAGGCGTGCATCGTTTATGCCCGCTTTAATCATTTTCACATCGGTAACAATTTTGGCGCCTGCTTTAATGGCGTCTACACCTGCTTTTACTGCGTCGTCGCTGATTACCATGAGTTTGGCAAATTCTGGGTCGGCAGTTGTGTGGACGACTCTTTCAACTATTGGAACTTTTTCTGGGGGCAGTTTTGATAGGTCTTCGCCGATTGCTTCGCGTATAAGCATCATGCTTTTGTCTACTATTTTGCCTGATTTAGGCACTGAGTAAGCGTCCAAGATTTCGCCGTCTTTCTTTGCTTCAACGCCTAATGCTTTGAAAGCTTTTTCTTCCATAATGTCGGCGATACGTTCATCACTGCCCAAAGGTTCACCATAAACGAGTTCGACACCTTTGGCTTTTAGTTGGGGTTCTTTCTCTTTTACTCCAATGAGTCCGGGGATGTCTTCAGTAGTGTGAACTCCGGGGGCGAGAAATGCGGGGACTAAAACGATTTTTGATACGCCTTTTTCTGCAACTGTGTCAACTGCTTGGTTGACGGTTGGGGTGTCACGTATCATGAAAGCGATTTCTACGGCTTTGAATTTGCCTCGGCTTCGTAACATTGTTGCTAGTTTTTCAAGGTTTTCTCGGTTGTGAGGCAATTTGCTGCCGTGTCCAATCAGGATTAAACCAATATTATCAGATGCTTTTGATGTCAAAACCATTTTTCCCCGCTTTTTCAAACAATTTTATAGCAATATCAATTACTTGTTTATCATCGTTACTTGCTGCTGCACGTAAATTCTCGATGATAGGTAGGAAGGTTTGTTTAAGAAGTATGCTTGTTAAGTCGTCGATGACTTTGCGTTTTTTGTCGTCAAGTTCACCCAGCATGTTGATGGCTTTGGTTAACTCTGTTTGCCGTATCTGTTCCGCGTTGGAAAGTAGCGCTGAAATGATGAGTCGTACTGAAAGTTTTTTCATGTCATCATCAAGAATAACAAGTTCATCATCAATCATGTGAATTGCCGTGTCAACACATTTCTGTCGTTCAGCCAAATTCTTATCCGCGATTAATTGCAAATCGTCAATATTGTACAGTTTAACGTTGGCTATTTCTTGAACAGTTTTTTCAACATTACGTGGATTAGAAATGTCAATTATGATTAACGCATTCTGACTTGCACGTTTACCCATAAGACGAGCAATAATTTCCTTAGTCAACAGGTAGTGTGGTGCAGCAGTTGAACAGATGACTACGTCTGCATCAACAAGCACTTCTTCTAACTGGTCAAATTTTACAGCTTTACCTGATAACTCTTCAGCTAACGTTACTGCTCTTGAATATGTGCGGTTAGCAATAAAAATTGGGCTCAAACAACGCCTTGCCAAGGCTTTTGCAACCAAAGTGCCCATTTCACCGGCACCCATAACCAGAATTTTTTTGTCATCCAGATTGCCTATAATGGTGGCTGCCAACTCTACTGCTGCTGAACCAACAGAGACGGCGCCTTTGTTAATTCCAGTTACGTCTCTTATTCGTCGTCCAACTGTCATGGCACGGTTAAGCAGGTGTTTAAGAATTGGACCAGCGGTTTTGGCTTTTTCAGCTTCTAAGTAAGCGTCCCAAACTTGGTTAAGAATTTGTTCTTCACCAATAACCATTGATTCAAGACCCGCAGTTATCTTCATCAGGTGCTTATGTGCTTCATGGTCAAGTGAAGTTTCAATTGCTTCAAAAGCCTCTTCATATTGAGGTAGTGAACGTTCAGCCAAATACACTTTAGCAGTTTTGAGCGTTTTTTCTGCTTCTTCACTAACCAAGAACAGTTCAATACGGTTACACGTTTGGAGAATCAAGCATTCCTCAACATTTTCCATGGACCGCAACTCAGCTAACCCTTGTTGTTTGTCTTTAAACACAACGGCTTCCATTAATGGAACACGGGCAGTCTTATGCGTAATGCGTATGTTGATAACGTGGTCAGTCTTCGCAGAGGAATGCATGGTTGGATAAACCATGCGGCTTTAAATATAAGCTTTCCGTAAATTAACGCTGGGGAAATTCTGGGTGCAATTTAGACGTCGAATAGGTTTAGCTTATCTTCCAGGCGCTTTGCCGTGCTTTGAAGACTTTGGAAATCTTCCAACTGACCTTGTACACCAAGACGGGTTAGTGGATGGAAAACCCTTCAGCGAAGTTTTAGACATGCTTATCATTCCCGGCGGAAGCCTTGTTGAATCCCAAAGCGTTAACCAGATGTTTGCAAAAGAAATATTGAAGATGGCTGATGCGGGCAAGTTTTTGCTTGGCATCTGTTCAGGTTTTCAGGTGCTTGCAAAACAAACTGATGTTGGGCGTCTTTCTACAATTCCAATTATACGTGAAGGTTTAGGTTTAATTGACGCCGAGTTTAAACCCCTTATCTGCACTGACCAGGTTAAAGCAGAAATTGTTGATAAAAGCTTCATAACCGACGCCGTCGGCAAGGAAGTTTCAGGTTTTCACTGCCACACATACGGCAAAGTAGAACTACACAATGGCGCAAAACCCATACTTGTCTCCCACATTCAAAATGTAAACTACCGCAAAGCGCCCCAAGACCTCATTTCAGGCATCTCCAACAAGGAAGGCAACGTCGTCGGCGTCTTTGTACATGCACTACTTGACCAAAACCCCATAATCATCGATGGCATAACAAAATCCCTTGACATAACCTCGGTAGAACTGCAAGAAATCCGCAAAGCCAACGCCAAACTGGTATCAGAAATAAAATGCGAAATAGGCATTGATACCAACGTTCACCCGCAGCAAGCAGCCAAAAAACCGCCTGTTATGGTGCTAGTCACAGCTTTAGGCAGTGGTTCGGGAAAGACTTTTCTTGTAACCGGCATGGCTGGTGCCTTGAAAAAGAAAGGTTACAATGTGGGTTTAATCAAGCTTGGCGGCGATATCCGTGACTCTGTGCCGGCGCTTTACTTGGTTAAGGAACCGATTAAGAGGTACTCTTCAATTCGAATCAGTGAAACCGGTTGGACACCTATTCAGGAATCCATTGAGGAAGCGTGTAAAGTGTATGATTTCCTGTTTGTTGAAGGTGCTATGAGTGCATTTACTGGTTTACTTAATAGTAAAATTACTCGTCCAGCCTCTACGCTTGAGGTTGCAGCTTCTTTGGGCGCTTCAATCATTGTTGTCGTTACATGCGATAAAGAAGGTATTGAAGGCGGCTTAGTTAACGTTCTAAACTACATCAACATCCTTAAAATATTAGGCGTTAACCCGACTGGTGTTATTCTTAACAAGATGAGCACAGGCTACCTAACCGACGAAGACAAAAAAACGATTCAGACAGCACTTGAAAACGTTGGCGTCCAACTCGTCGGCGTCGTTCCCAGCATGAAAATTGAAAAACGCGGCATGATTCCAGAAATCGAAATCTGCTACGATGACTTCGGTACCCAAGCAATCGACACGGCTGAACGTTACATAAACCTTGACCAACTTGTCAAACTGGCAAAAGCGCCTGAGCAACACCAAATTGATTACGCAGCGTTTGTTGATAAATTCAAAAAACTCTTAACCAACTATCCGTGTAAACTTTCCTGAGGCTGAACTGTTTGCTTATTGATTTTAGGCTTGACGGAAAAACCATTATCGTCATCGGCGGCGGACGCGAAGGGTGCAGGAAAATCCTGAATGTTATTGACAGCAACGCCCAAGTTACTGTCGTTAGCAGCGATTTTTCTGATGCCATAAAATCTTTTGCAGAACAGGGAAAAATCCGTTTACACCGTGCCAAAATAAAAGATCCTCAAGATTTTGTAGCCCATTTAGACCCAAAACCTGACCTGTTATTAGCAGTAACCAACGATACCGCTTTAAATGCTCAACTTCTTAAAGCTGGAAAAGCTGCCGGTTGTATCGTGTACAGTGTTGATGCTCCAGAATTGAGTGATTTTACTTTTCCAGCAGCAGCCAAAGTTGGTGATGTTAAAATTGCAGTTTCCACGGGCGGCAAAAGCCCCGCGATGGCGCGTGAGCTAAGGCAAAGAATCTCAAAATGTGTTACGCCTGAAGATTTGCTGGCTATTGAACTGCAATCTTACCTGCGTAAACTGCTTAAAACCAGCGTAGTTGATTATCACGAGCGTAGCAAGTTTCTTAACGAGATGCTTAATAACGTTGACATTAAACAAGCTTTGAAAGACGGTAAGCTTAGTGAGGCTAAACAATTAGCCCTTAAATTAATGCAAAGTAAAGAGGCGTTACCAACATGAGTTTTCCAACTGTACGTATGAGAAGACTTCGCAGAACAGAAGCACTGCGAACTATGCTAAACCAAGTCCAAATTCAACCAAGCAACCTAATCTACCCAATCTTTGTTGAGGAAACCATAACAAAACCTGCACCAATCACAGCCATGCCCGGCTACTATCGTTACCCACTCGACCAAGTCGTCGACGAAGGCAAAGCAGCGCTTGAACAAGGCGTAAAAAGCGTGCTTCTATTCGGCATTCCTGAGAAAAAAGACGAGGTAGGCTCAGGCGCTTACGCAAAAAACGGCATAGTACAAAAAGCCGCATCCAAACTTAAAGCCCAATTCAAAGATGATTTAGTCATAATCGGTGACGTCTGCCTGTGCGAATATACAAGTCACGGTCACTGCGGCATCATTGAAGACGAGGAAGTCCAAAACGATGAAACCCTTGATTTGCTGGGTAAAACCGCTGTCAGTCAAGCTGACGCAGGCGTTGACATCGTTGCACCTTCTGCAATGATGGATGGGCAAGTTTTTGCAATTCGTGAAGCTCTTGACTACGCAGGTTTCGACCAGATTCCAATTTTGGCTTACGCAGCAAAATATGCCTCAGCATTTTATGGTCCTTTTCGTGAAGCAGCAGAATCCACTCCAAAGTTTGGTAACCGCAGAAGCTACCAAATGAGTCAAGGCAACATCCAAGAAGCGCTTCGCGAAATTGAACTTGACATTAACGAGGGCGCAGACATGATAATGGTCAAACCAGCCCTTGCATACCTTGACATTATCAGCCTTGCAAAAGCCAATTTTGACGTACCCGTAGTCGCCTACAACGTTAGCGGCGAGTACTCAATGGTGAAAGCAGCCGCAATGAACGGTTGGATAGATGAAAAAGCCGTTACACGCGAAATCCTAACAGGCATTAAACGGTCAGGCGCTGACCTAATCATAACTTATCACGCTAAAGACGTAAAATCCTGGTTGAATCAGCCTTGAACGAAACTAAATCAAAACAGCTCTTTGAAAGAGCAAAACATGTTCTTCCCGGAGGCGTAAACAGCCCCGTCCGAGCCTTTGACCCCTACCCATTCTTCGTAGACCACGCAGAAGGCTCCAAACTGTACGATGTTGACGGCAAAGCCTACATCGACTACTGCAACGCATACGGAGCAATGCTTTTTGGTCACGCTTACCCCGAAGTCATGGACGCCGTAAAAGTCCAGCTCTCAAAAGGCACACTGTACGGTGCCCCAACAGAACGCGAAGTAGAATTCGCTGAACTCATCCAGAAAGCGTCACCATGCATGGAAATGATGCGACTGGTCAACAGCGGCACAGAAGCTACCATGCACGCAATCCGCGCAGCAAGAGGCTACACGGGACGCAAAAAAATCATCAAATTCGAAGGCTGCTTCCACGGTTCACACGACCACGTCCTCGTCAAGGCAGGTTCAGGAGCAGCAACCTTTGGCACACCAAACTCTTTGGGCATACCTGAGGAAACAACACAAAACACCATCGTCTTGCCTTACAATGATGTTGAAGCGGTAGAGGAAGTGTTCAAACGTGAAGGCAACGACATCGCAGCCGTTATAGTTGAGCCTGTACTGGCAAACGTCGGCTTAATTCTGCCAAAAACTGATTACCTGATTAACCTACGCAAGCTAACCAGCCAATACGGTGTTGTTCTGATTTTTGACGAAATTATTACTGGCTTCCGTCTCGCTTTGGGTGGCGCTCAAGAATACTTCCATGTCACGCCTGACATGGCGACACTTGGCAAAGTGCTTGGCGGCGGGTTCCCAGTTGCAGCGTTTGGCGGCAAAAAAGAAATCATGGAAAACATTTCACCCGTGGGCAAGGTGTATCAGGCTGGAACTTTCAGCGGTAATCCAGTCTCAGCAACTGCCGGCCTTACCGTTCTTAGTATTTTAAGCCAGAAAAAGTTTGACATTTACCCCAAACTGGAAAAGAACGCCAAAGAACTCAGTAAAGCACTCTTTGACCTCTCCAAGAATTACAAGTTGCCCGTTCAAATCTACAACATCGCTTCGCTTTACCAAATCTTCTTCACAAACCAATCCGTCACTGACTATGCCTGCGCAAAATCTTCAAATATAAAAATGTTCAATGCCTACTTCCATGAACTACTAAAACAAGGCGTATTCATTCCACCATCACAATTCGAAACATGCTTTGTTTCAACTGCGCATTCACCTGAAGACTTTAACTGCACAATAACGGCTTTTGATAAAGCATTGGCGGCAGCATCCAAGGAGCAATAAAGCGTTATGATTTACACTGTAGGTACAAGAGGCAGCAAACTTGCCTTAGCCCAAACAAACCGCACACTCGACCAAATCCGGCAAAAACATCCTGAAGTTGACTTCAAACTAAAAATCATCAAGACCGAAGGCGACAAGGAACATGGAAAACCACTCTTCAGCATTGACGCTAAAGGTATTTTTGAGCGAGAAATCGACCAAGAAGTAGTCGCTGGAGACATTGACCTTGCAGTTCACAGCCTAAAAGACGTGCCAATCGTGGAACAGCCAACAGGCACCGTTCTAGCTGCAGTTCCAAAAAGAGACTCGCCCTGCGACGTTTTCATCTCCAAAAATTGTGTCAAACTTGAAGATTTACCTGCTGGTTCCGTTGTAGGCACAGGTAGTCTCCGTCGTTTGGCTGAAATCAAATATATTCGTCCCGACTTGGACGTTGAACCAATCCGTGGTAACGTTGACACACGAATCGGCAAAGTGCAAAAAGGCGAACTGGCAGGCGTCATAATTGCCGAAGCTGGGCTTGAACGAATGAACATAACCAGCGAAATGACCCAACGCTTATCCTTAGACCAGTTTCCATCAGCAGCAGGTCAAGGCACAATCGCAATAGTTGCTAAAGAAGGAAACAACAGTCTGATTGATATTTTGCAGTCAGTCGAGGATATAGCTACACGAGCCGAAATAACGGCTGAACGCAGCTTAGTTCTTAAACTTGCAGGCGGCTGTCGTGTCCCAATTGGCGCTGTTGGTCAAGCAACTGGTGATAAATTGACGGTTTATGGCGCAATTTATGCGCTTAATGAAAGAAAGAAAATCAGTGCATCCGCAACAGGAACCCTTGCCCAAGCCAAAGAGTTAGGCAGCAAGGTAGGCGAATCCCTAATAGCGCAGGGTGCAGAAGACTTGGAAAAGGAATGGCGAGAAAAGTATGGTGCATGGTAAAGTTTACCTCGTAGGCGCAGGTCCAGGCGACCCCAAACTACTAACTGTAAAAGCAGTCGAAACAATCAAAGCAGCAGACGTACTCATCTACGACAGGTTAGGTGTCAATGAAGAAGTTCTCAACATGGCACCAGCCAAAGCTGAACGAATTTTCGTCGGAAAACGCACGGGACTTCATGAAGTACCACAAGACCAAATCACCAACTTAATCGTCCAAAAAGCCAAAGAAGGCGGCACAATAGTGCGGTTAAAGGGCGGTGATCCATTCATTTTCGGCAGAGGCGGTGAAGAAGCCGAAGCCTTAGTCGCAGAAGGCATCCCATTTGAAATAATCCCCGGCATCAGCAGCAGCGTTTCAGCGCCAATGTACGCAGGCATACCCCTGACTCACCGTGACTACGCAGCCTCCGTTGCAATAATCACTGGTCACCGTGCAGGCGACGCAGAAAAACCCGTTGACTGGGTAAAAATCGCCAACGCCGTCGACACAATGGTCATCTTGATGGGTGTAGAATCCCTCGAAGGCATCGTGGAAAAACTGTTAAAAGGCGGAATCAGCCCAACCCGACCAGTCGCAATGGTTGAATCCGGAACACTTCCGCAACAACGTACCTTAATCGCCACTCTTGGCACAGTAATCGCGAAGGCCAAAGAAAACGACATCAAACCACCCTCAGTAATCTTGATTGGTGAAGTAGCAGAATTAGGCAGGAAACTAGCATGGTTCAAACAGCCGCTCCCTTAAAAGGCAAAACCGTTGCCCTAACCCGCCCTACAGGTCAAGCAGAAGAAGCAGGCAAGCTCATCCAAGCCAAAGGCGGCATCCCCTACTATATCCCCGCTATCGAAATCAAACCCTTAAGCAACCCCGAACCCGTAAAACATTTCATTACTGAACTGCAAGCAGGTCAAGTTGATTACGTTATTTTGATGAGCACCAACGGCGTCAAATACCTCTTCGCGGTTGCGGAGAGCCTAAACCAAGCTGACGCGCTTCGATGTGGACTTGCACGATCATTTGTTATCGGCGTTGGTCCCAGAACTGCTCAAGAACTTGAAGCGTACGGTGTGCATGTTAATTTGGTTCCGGAAAAGTACAGTTCTGAAGGGCTGCTTGAAGTCTTAAAACCCAAAGACATAGCAGGCAAAGTAATTCGGATTCCAAGAACAACAAGTGCAACCCCCACTCTGACAGACCAGCTAACCGCCATGGGTGCTGACGTGCAAGAAATCCACGTTTACGAATCCAGCTTGCCAGTAGATGAAGACTTGAAAATTAAATTCTTTGAAGACCTTACCGGCGGAAGGATTGATGCGATTCTTTTCGGCAGTGGACTTAGCGCAAAAAACATTTTCAAAATGCTCACCGAAAAAGCAACGATAGAGCAACTGCGCAAACTGTTGGCGGAAAAAGTGACGATTGTAGCTATCGGTCCAACAACCGCGCAAGCTTTAGAAGAACTCGCAGTAAAGGTTGATGTGGTGCCGAAGGATTACTTGTTTGAAGAAGCACTGTCAGCGCTCGCTAATTATTGGGAAAAAAACTAGTTTTTTATTCGTTTATTTCTGGGTCAACATAACGTAGAAACGGTATAGCCAAAATCGCAATGATTCCTGACGCGATAAAGCCGACTTCAAAGCCTAATACTCCAATTAATACGCCTCCAATCAGGGCTCCAGCAACGTTGGCTGAAGCGATGACTGATAATAGTTCTCCTTGGGTGGTTCCTTTTTTGCCTGGTGGAGATTGAGCAATGGTAAAACACATTATCGGGTACCACAGTAACGCGTAGCAGATGAGAAATGCGATTTCAAGAATCAAGGGTAAAATGAAGACGGCGCTGAACTGGTTGGCAATAAAGAAGGTTAAAGCAGCCCAAACCATGATAAGCAGTCCTCTGGCGCCAATCATGCCGGCCATAAGCTTTTTTTGATTCATTTTTGCCCGTGGAACAAGCCTGTTGAAAGCGTAGACTGTCGCAATGTTTTCTACAACATTTATGCCGATAATCATGCTTGAAGATAACCCAATCGCAGTCATCAGGGGCACTTCGCCTACCCCGTAAGAGTACACGCCGACCCAATGAATTAAACAGACAATAAACATTATTGTGATTGGTTTTGGTTTTCTTAAGCTTAATACACGTTTTACTTTTTTAAAATCAAAATAATCCCTGATTGAGTAGACGTCCCGTTCAAGCGGCAGCCAAGGCTCTTTCGCGGTTTTCCAGAGCACTAACGCTGAAAAGAGGCATAAACCCGCGGAAAGGTACAGTATCCAACTTAACGGAATAACAAGAGCCAGCAGCGTGTTTACTACGAGTCCAACGATGACGCCGACGTTTATGTAAGAGTTGAATTTGACGACTTCTTGTCGCCAGTTTTTTCCTTCCCGGTATTCAACCGCGTACATTGAAGCTATAGGCTGTATGCCGCCAGTGAAAGCCGCAAGCGACGTGTAAAGCACCGTTAAAGTAAGAACTGAATCCGATAACCCGAGCAGGATAAACATGGGGCTGGACAACAAGAAAAGTAGCAGCATGAAGCGTTTTCGTAAACCAAAAAAATCAGAGATTCGCCCCCAAAACAGAGAAAAAACAATAGTTGCAGCCGAATTTAACGCGATAAGCAAACCAATTTCAAACAATCCTGCCCCGCTGGCAAGTGCGATTAGCACGATTACAACTTTTATGGAGCCGATTGCCATGTTGATTGGTATCAACGAAAAGTACCATGCAGAATCATCAAGAACTCGTCGTTTTAAAAACATCAGAAACAATCACGCGTCAAAAGCGTTTTTTGCTTAAGTACAGTAGTGTTAAGGTTGTTAATTTCTTTTAAGTGCACCTAGCGGTGTGGTAGTCTGCTTGTAGTCACTATAGTTTAAGAAATAGGCTAATCTCAAAATTTAATGAGCAAACTGTTTTTGATTTTTGTAGGGTTTTTAGGAGGTGGACGTTATCGCAGAGGATAAAACTGGCAAAATAAAATTTACTTTTGAAATGGATATAAACCCGCCTATGATGCAGCTAATCAAAGAAGACGTTGACATTATGACGGATTTGATGGCTCAAGGCATGACGGCTGCAAGAAAACAAATGCAGCAACAAAGAAACAAGCCGCAAGGCCCGATGTCTTGGGGACACGGTAGCCACACTGGAATGGATTACACGCATCACGGCATGGGCACTTAAACCATAAAAGGTTAAAGATAGCTTGAGTCAAAAGCGGGCTCAACAGCTACTTCAGCAAACAGCTCCTCAGCAGCTTTTTCCTGCTCTTTAGTTCCCCAAACGCCCAAGTAAACTGCGCCTTCCGCGCCGCAGATTCCGCCTGCAGAAATCATCTCCGCAGAAGCCCCAGTCAACTGTGTCACAGCATCAAGTTCAGTGAAAACCTGCCCGGGAATCGGCAGCAAACGATACCCACTTGAGCCGGGCGCATTAATTTTTTCAGCTAAAACATGCAGGTCTCCAGTTATTCTTTTTTCAAGTCCTACTGCAACGATTAGTTTTATTCTTCTTCCAATAACTGCTGGGAGGGATACGCCGATTGTTCCTGCTTTTGGGTGACCAATCAAAATGGCTGCCTGTTTGTGTTCTAAATCGAGGGCGTTTGCGCCTTTTATGATTACGTCGCCTTCTTTTAGGCTGTCAACCACGTCATTGATGGTTTTTCCCTTTTGCCATTGCCCCTTGGTGACGACTACGTCGCCGGGAAATTTACTTTCGTCAACTAAACGTCCCTCAGCGGAAAGTCGAATTGCAGGCGGCAAAGTTAAGCCCCTGAAAAAATGATTTCTTGAAAAACCGTCAATGTTTAAGGTTTTGAACAGTTCTTCAGCTACATAACCGTTTGTCGTTCCAGCAATAATGACGAGTGTACCGTTTTTTGCCGCGTTCACAACAGTTGGGTTTTGGGCTAAAGCTTTACCGATTAAATGTTTGCCTGCTGAAGAGGTGACAATGAATTGTCTCATTTTTTCTGCTTCCTACAGGCTTATTGTTTTGGTGGGGTTAAATAGTTAGCTCTAAATTTGCAAAATGTTTTTCTCATTTCAGAAAAATGTTAGTCAAAGTTTCTTGACGAGAACCAATAAATACGCTGTTAATCGAACCTCTTTGAGGTTCCATGAGCACTCTGACTTCGACCCACGCATCCGTAAAAAAACAGGCTTTAACATTTTTTCTGGCAGCTATGCTTATAGCAGTCTGTGTCTGCATCGTAGATTCTGCTTGCGCCCTTGCCCCGTACACGGGTGTTGTTCGGATAACTGCAGATGGCTCAGTTGAAGGAACTGAAAAAATTAGCAGAAATGGGAATGTTTACACTTTAACAGGCGACTTAACTGGAAGCGTGGAAGACGGTAACTATTTAATCTCAATAGAGAAAGACAACGTAGTTTTTGATGGTGCAGGAAAAACAATCCAAGGCACAAACAGTGGCACTGCAATTATTGTTCGAGGAAAAACAGACATCACAATCATGAACACGCGAGTAATCAATTTTGGCACAGGTATTGAACTGCGGGGTTTCGACTGGGATTTAAACACTACAGCCTCAAACAATCGGGTAATTGACAACTATTTTGAAACCAAATATTGGGGCGTCGATTTTGG
>JAWRIR010000005.1:0-8586 GCA_040268405.1 Thermoproteota archaeon
TTGTCGGGGAAAAAACATCTTAACCCCAAAGTCTAACTAACGGTTTATCAAGTCTGCGCCAGGAAAGATACGCGAAAACCACCAGAATCACTGTCCAAGCGGTCCAAAATAGAAATGCAGCAGAAATTTCATAGAGTATCAAAGCTAAAATCCGGTTAACTATGGAGATTGAAATGACCAGTAACGGCATCCAAGGCGTTTTTCGAATTAAACCAAACAATGCTACGCCGTAAGAAGCTGCTACAACTGCCAGAACTACTGTGCCCGTGATTAAAGCGGCATCAGCTCCAGTCAGGACGCCCATGTAGCCAGTGTTCAACGATAGAGCGCGTGATTCAGGATTGACCCACCAGAAAATAATGTTGCCTATGTCGCCAATGATGTTTAATGTGATTAATAATGCGAGAATTTTTCCTACAAGCCCTAACTCGATTTTCTTTAAGCTCATGAAAAGCATAATTCCCTGCTCTAATTATTTAACATTATTCAGCCCTTTTCTCGTGAATTACTTGGCGGTAGCGTGTTTTTCTCGAGAAAGCTTAATTAAGCAAATGATGTGTATTGTTTCGGCGCTTAAGAGCTCAGGTAGTATAGTTCGGTCCAGTATATGCGGCTGTCGCCCGCAGGACCCGGGTCCGAATCCCGGCCTGAGCGCCACTTCTCTTAACTCAAAATTTTTCAAGCCTGTTTTTAGATTCAATTTCTACGTGATGCTGTGTGTTTAAGGATCAATATGGTGGTTATTTTGGTTTTTAGGTTCTTAGATTTTCTGCCTTGATTTGTTCTAAAAATATCGCTTTTAATACTTTTAACTGGTGTAAATGAATTTTTAGTTAAATCTGTTAGTAATGACTTTGTCGGAATCTGACTTACTGGTGAATATTGCCTGTTCATAACCCTTATTATAAAAAATGGCTCGAATTGTAACTGTTTAGGAGACAATCGTATGTCCGAGCAAGCTAAACCAAAAAATGCATCCACCAAAGAAATTCAACCTAACCAGTTTGAGCTAGAATACAAACAGTTAATGCTTGAAAACCAAAAACTAAAAGAAACAAACAAAACTCTTGAGGCTAAAATTGGCGAATTAGTTGAGTACGTTGTTCCAGTGCTTGATGAATCTGTAAAAAGCGGAGAAAACGTGCTTAACAATCAAATAGAAATTATTAACACATTCACCAAAGTAACCGAGTACTCGGAGCAAATGAAAAACGCGTCAAACACTGTTACACAGTTAGCAGAAAGCGCAAGCCAAGCAGGCGCCAAAATTGCTGTAAGCATTAAAGAAGTTACTTCTGCAGCAGAAAAAATAGCCACCAACTCAAATGGCGCAGTTAAAGCTAGCAGGACACTTTTAGATATGGGCAAACAATGTGCTGCCGCAACAAACCAGATTGTTTCCGGCATGGAACAAGTAAGTACTGCGTCTCAGCAGGTTTCAACTGGCGCGCAGAAGCTTGCGGAGCTCTCACAGGATACCGCTAAAAGTACTGAGTCGCTCAAAAGAGTCATGGATGAAACAGGATTAATTGCTAGGGATACTTCGGCGGTTACTAATGATGCATTAAAGAAATCCAAAGAGGCAAACGAAAAAGGCCAAAAAGGTCTTAACGCAATTGAAATCATCAAAGGAAACATTACCGAATTATCCTCCGCAGTCACATCCATGGTTAACTCCGTTGACCAGATTGGACAAATGGCTGGTTCAATCTCCGACATTGCAGGCCAAACTAATATGCTGGCACTAAACGCAGCTATTGAAGCTGCACGTGCAGGCGAAGCAGGACGCGGATTTGCGGTGGTCGCTGACGCAGTTAAAGGCTTAGCTGGTCAATCTAAATTAGCTGCTGGTGAAGCAATTACTTTAGTTAAAGACATCAAAGGAGCCGGCGATAAAAGCACCCAAGTAGCCGCCCAATCTCAAACTGGTGCTGCTGAAGGCGCAATCGTTGTGCTAGGTGCAATTAAAGAAGCAGAAAGCATCGCCCAAATCATGGATGTTATGACTGTTAAAGTTGACAATTTAACAAGCAACGTTCGCAGCGGCGTGGAGGCACTGGATTCTGTTGTTAAAACAATTCAGGAGGTTGCAAGCATCGCTGAAGAAAGCAGCTCAGCAGCTGAAGAAACATCCTCAGCAATTCAGGAACAAACTGCTTCCGCTCAAGAACTAGCAGGTATCGCCAAAAACGTTTCTGCTGCAGCCGAGAACATTGAGAAAGCAGCTGAACGTGCTGTCACAAATGCGCAAGATATTGGAAAACTTGCCGGCGAAGTTACTGTTGAATTTGACGGCGTACAGAATTCTGCAAAAGACATCTTCCTAAACGCCCAAACAACTGCTTCTCAGGCAGAAACCATCGCAAATGATTCCAAGAGAGTTTTAGCTGCATTGCAAGCTGAAAGAGATGGAATCGTAGCGGCGCTTGATAAACGCAGAGTTAGGCTTGCAGAATTTAAAGAAAAATACGCAGCCAAATCCTAACTTCTTTTTATTTTGGAAAAACATTAAACGTTTGAATTTCATCATTTTTCTTAAATGCAGAAGCCCCTGTTCAGCAAGCTAAGGTGCCTTCTTAATAGGCAAACACTCGTACTGGTCACGCTGTTTGTTGTTGCATTCGCGGTTTACTATGTTACAGGTGAAGGGTACTCTAACAATTACAATTATTACGTTCGTTTAGCTGACGCTTTTTTGCATGGCAGGTTATTTTTGCTTGATAATCCTTCATGGCTTAACGAGTTAATTCCCCTTAACGGCGTGTATTACGTTGTTTACCCGCCATTTCCCGCAGTAATTATGACGCCACTGGTTGCCATTTTCGGGTTAAACTTGAACCAAACATTGGTTTCCATATTTTTCGGCGCCTTCACGGTTGCCTTATCCTACATTCTATCATGTGACCTACGAAAAAGTCAAAATTATTTTTCAAACTTTTCCTTTTCTGTTTGGGCGGCTGTGCTGTTTGGGTTTGGCACAATTTTCTGGTGGATAGCCAGCGTTGGCTCGGTTTGGCTTATTGCCCAAGTGTTTGCCACGTTTTTTATGTTTCTGGCGTTGCATGAAGCCTTTGGAAAGTCTCGACCTTTATTGATTGGTTTGCTGGTGGGGGCTTCATACTGGTGCCGGCTGCCAACAATACTTGGCATATTCTTCTTTGCATTCCTGATATTGAGTCGTCAACCAGCCCATCAATGGAAGGAAAAGCTTCGTCAAGCCTTGCCTTCATTAGGCAAGCTTGCTGTTGGAGCAGGCGTTTTTGTCTTCTTTAACTTCATTTACAATTATGCAAGGTTTGGCACGTTTTTGGATGCTGGATACTGGATGATTCCGGGTATTCAAAATGAACCTTGGTTCAGCGAAGGTCTCTTTAGCCTCTCGTATATTCCAGCTAATCTTAAGGCGTTTCTTTTAGGCTTGCCCACAATAAGTTTGGATCCTCTTTCGGTGATGTTTCCTTTGACAGGAGTGGCTATTTGGTTTACGACGCCTGCTTTTGTTTTTGCCCTAAAGTCTAAACTTCGCGATGCCGTAAGCGTGGCTTGCTGGATTGCAGTTTTTGCTATTGCATTTGTTCTTTTTACTAAGGGGCTTTCAGGCTGGGGCTTTGGATACCGTTATGCACTGGATTTTTACCCATTCCTTTTCGTGTTAACGCTCAAAGGGTTCGGCAAAGAGCTTCGATGGTATCATAAAGTGCTAATCATTGTAGGTGTCATTGTTAACCTGATTGGGACAGTGGCTGTTAACCAGTATCACTTGATAGGTTAACTGTTGTTGTTTCTTCACAGTCACATAGCATTTTATGACGTCAAACCATTTTCGATGCTGTGAAATTCAAAAATTTACATGAAAGAGCAAAAATTCTTGACGATTTAATAGATGCTTACATAAATTCGAAAAAAAGCGTTTTTGTTCCAATGAACGAACTAACTGCGCTGGTGCCCCTGATTTTTCCTGACACCTCACTTTTGAGTTTTGGTATGCATAAACTCGTTTTTCGGGTAAAATATTCATCTGAGGTTTTGGCCTTAAAAATTGGTAAGCATGCAGACATAGAGAATGACCATTCAGCTTACAAGCAGTTGCCTCACCCGTACAGGCACGTGTATTTCGCAAGAGTTTTTTGGCACACAAAATATTGCCTGCTCCAAGAGTACGGTGTTGAAGTGCAAGTTACCCCAGAGGAATTGTCTCAACTGCGAAGCATTGCGGGCAAATTCGGGTTACTGGACATTAGCTGTGAAAATATCAGAAATATTGATGGTTACCTCAAAATTATTGATGCTGGGTTGGCGCCTCCGGGCTTTTTTGGGTTGTATAAAGCGGCTGATTTTGTTATGTTACGGTTACCGCCGCCAGTTAGACGTTTGGTTCGAAAATCGCGGATGCTTAAAACCATCACTGGACGTTAATTTGACAGTTTTACCTACACACTAATCATATTATGTTAGTGTGGCTGCAGCTGTTTTTTAGGTGTTTGTTTGCAGAAAACATATCAACACGCAGTAGCCATCATCATTGAAGATGTCCTTCACCGCAAAACCAACGCAAAACGTGCGTCCAACAGACAACTGGTTAAAAGACATTCTAAAACACACCAACGCGGATGACACCCAAATCGTAGCCCGCGCCTCTCAAGACAGTTTATGCGTTATCTGTAAGGGCTCACGGAACCTTTGCGGAAAAACCCGTTGCCCAATAATGGTAAAAGTCAACTACTTCAACAAAAGCATACCCTTAATGTCCAAAGAGGACATCGCAGGCATGTCCCCTCCAAGCGTGTTTATCGGAAGAATCGGCTACCCAAACGTTTACGCTGGCCCCTTGGTTCCACCCGTAAGTGAAGATACCAGCATTTACGATTTGCCTGAACAATGGTTTGGGAAATCGATTGACGAGATTGTTGGGTTCCGTTCAATGCTTGTACGTGGCAAACACCGCGTTAACGTCACTAACGTGTTGAAAGCGGGGAAAATTATGGATTCCACCCGAGATTTGGCATTGGCAGATAATAGTGTTGACATGGAGCTTAACCTTACTAAGAAGCCTCATGGCTCACTTTTTATGGACGATGACGTGCAGCCGTTTGGTCCTTCAGCGCCAATAAGGGACATGCGTGTCGGCAACGCCCGTTATGAGCAACACGTCGAAAAAGCCTACTACGACACCGACTTAAAATCAACAAACGCGGTTCTTGAACTCTACGACCACGGCGTAATAGTTACAAAAATACAGAAAGCCTTCAGCGTCGGCGCATTTGGCATCGAAAAAAACCGCAAATTAGTGCCAACCCGCTGGAGCATAACAGCCGTTGACGACATAATCTCCAAAAACCTTCGTGAACAAGTCAAAACTTTCCCAGAAATCAACGAGTACCGCGTTTACGAATCAGTTTATCTTGACAACGTGTTTGAAGTTTTGATGATTCCTGCGCAGTACAGTTACGAATCAATGGAAGCATGGTATCCGGGAACAGTTTGGAACCCCGCGGGTAAAAACGTAGCCATCTTCTCTGACTGGGAAGGCAACAACGGGCGAACAACATACGCTGCAATAGGCGGCTGCTACTACTCCGCACGGCTAGCAACCTGCGAGCTGCTTTTGAAGGAGCGGCGACAGGCAACCGTAATTGTTCTACGGGAAGCACGCCCCGGCTACATTATGCCTATCGGTGTTTGGCAAGTCCGTGAAAACGTGCGAAATGCAATGCGGCAAAAACCTTTGCTTTTCAACACTCTTGCTGAATCTTTGCAGCATATTAGTACTCGTTTTGAGATTCCGTTGGGGCGCTGGATACGTCAGAGTGAACTTCTTAAGCGGGCGCTTTATCAGAAGAAAATGTCTGACTTTTTTGGTTAGCGCAAATTATCTAATACAAGTTGCCAGCTAAGAATATGTTATGCCAATTGCTATTCGTTATCGGTTCAGTCAGGATTTCGATGTTTCAGCTGAAGACGCTTTTTTGTGGTGTACAGATTTCACGCCGAAAGACCATTTACTCGCTGGAAACAATAACGCTCAACGCCAAATCACACACTTAACAGACAGTACCCTGATTCTAAAAGACACTTTCAACAACGGCAACGAAATTATTGAAAAAGAAAAGCTTGTACAGCTTTACCCTGACAGGTTTACTTGGGTTTCAACGCACCTATCTGGACCCAACAAGTACTCCCAGTTCCTTTACGAAATCTTCGCAAAAACCCCCACTTCAAGTCGCCTACGTTTCACTGCCCTGCATGTAGAGCTTGAAAAAGAAGAAATGACCAAAGTGCAATCATTGGCGTTTTCAGACAAGTTGTGCAATGAAGATTCGGCGATGTGGCGGCTTTTTGCTCAGGCAATGCATCGAGACTTTAAACCTTCTAGCGTTTAATGTTGGGAAACCTTTTATGTCTCTTAACCTGAAACCCTATGGTTATTTGTTATGAATCTATGGAAACAAATCCCAGCAGGAGACAACCCGCCAACAGAACTTAACATGGTTATTGAAGTTTTAAGCGGTTCACGCGACAAGTACGAGTACAAATCAGACTGGGAAGCCTTCGTGCTTGACCGCATTATTCCATCCGCCGTCTTCTTCCCTGTGGACTACGGTTTTGTTCCACAAACATGGTCAGAAGATGACGACCCCTTAGACATTATGACTTTAACGTATGAGCCTCTTGAAGTTGGAGCAATAGCCCGCGTTCGCGTAATCGGCGTTTTACACATTGAAGATGAACATGGTCCAGACGAAAAAATCCTCTCAGTCCTTGCCAACGACGCCCGCTTCGAAGGATACAACGACATCACAGACGTACACGAGCATCAACTAAACATGATACAGGAATTTTTCACTACTTACAAGCGTTTGGAACATCAAAAATGGACTAAAGTTAAAGGTTGGCGCGACGCAGAAGAAGCAAAAAAGATTGTTGAAGCAGCAATGCAACGCTTCAATTTGCACTTCAAATAAACCCTTTTTTATCAAGTTCAAACTGCATTTTCAGTAGCTGCAACTTGGTTGTTGTTGTAGCGTGGCAACTACACAGAAATAAGTGAGGCTTCAATCCCTAACTATACAGTAGTTACAGTCGTGTTTTGGGTTTAAAGCGCCAAGAGTTAGGTTTATGGAAAAAAAGATTTTATCGGCTGAAGACGCCAAAAAAGCATCTCCAGAAGAATTATTCACCACTTTAGATACTGACAAGACTGGGTTAAACTCTACTGAAGCAAAAAAACGGCTAACCGTTTTTGGGGCAAACGAGATTTCTGAAAAAAAAGTTAACCCCTTGCGGAAGTTCCTGCGGTATTTCTGGGGTCCAATCCCTTTCATGATTGAAGCTGCGCTTGTTATTTCAGCGGTTATTTTTCATTGGGAAGATTTCGGAATAATTTTTGCTTTGCTTATGCTTAACGCGGTTGTGGGTTTTTGGCAGGAACACAAAGCCGATAACGCTATTGAATTGTTAAAGAAACGGTTAGCTCTTAAAGCGCGGGTTCACCGTGACGGCAAATGGGTTGAAATGCCCGCCCGCGAACTTGTGCCCGGTGACGTGGTGCGCATCCGTTTAGGTGACGTGATACCTGCAGACATTAAACTTGTTGAAGGGGATTACTTGTCTGTAGACCAGTCAGCGTTAACCGGCGAATCATTGCCCGTTGAAAAACACGTTTCTGACGTTGGCTTCTCTGGCTCGGTTGTGCGTCAGGGGGAAATGGATGCTTTAGTCGTAACAACTGGAATGCATACTTATTTTGGAAAAACCGCCAAACTTGTGGAACAAGCCCAACCAAAAAGTCACTTCCAAAAAGCGGTAGTAAAAATCGGTGATTACCTGATTGTTTTAGCCGTAGTGCTGGTCGCGGTTGTTTTTATGGTTGCCCTGTTTAGGCAGGAAAGTGTTGTTGACACTTTAGAGTTCGCTTTAATTTTGATTGTTGCAGCAATTCCCGCGGCTTTGCCTGCTGTTTTATCGGTCACTTTGGCGGTTGGCGCGGTAGCTTTGGCCAGAAAAGAAGCTATTGTTAGCAAGCTTGCTGCTATCGAAGAAATGTCTGGCGTTGACGTGCTGTGCGCTGATAAAACAGGCACCATAACCAAAAACGAACTTACGGTAGCAGAGATTAAGCCGTCAACCGGGTTCAAAGTAGCTGACGTCCTGCTTATTGGTGCCTTGGCTTCTCGGGAAGAAGACAAAGACCCAATAGACAACGCTGAAATCACACGCGCCAAAACCGAACCTTCAGTGGATGAACAGCTTGCCAACTACACAGTTGCGTCATTCAAGCCTTTCGACCCCGTAATAAAACGCACTGAAGCTACCGTTCAAGAATCCAACGGAGCAGGCTTCAAAGCTGCAAAAGGCGCCCCTCAAGTTATACTCCAACTGGTAAACGCAGACAAAGCGCTCCAAGAATCCATTGATAAAGTCATTTCTGATTTTGCCTCGAAAGGACACCGAGCACTTGGCATGGCAAAAACTGACCAAAAAGGCAACTGGCAATACGTCGGTTTAGTTGCGCTTTATGACCCTCCCCGCAAAGACTCCGCCTCAACAATTCAAACCGCCAAAGACATGGGGCTGCAAGTAAAAATG
>JAWRIR010000006.1:0-9547 GCA_040268405.1 Thermoproteota archaeon
AACGTGTGGTTTTTGCACATTGTCACGCTTATCGGGTTATCAGTTCCCGCTTGTAGGCCGTCAAGAATCCAATGGTCAAAAGAGCAGCCAGCACTTGCATTTGCCGTAACCTCAGCTAAAGCTCCTGCAGTGTAATTGTAAACTCCGTTGGTTGGACTGGTACTTCCGCCAGTACTGCTGTTTATGGTTAGGTAATGGGTGTTGCCTTCGTAACCTTGCATATGGTCAATCAATTTTTGTCCAGCAGTGGTAGGTGAAAAATCGTTGTAAACGTACATGAATGTTCCATCAGGACGCAGCCAATGCATAACGTAATGTATTCCTGCTTGGTCCATTACAGTCATTTGCCAATCTATCACGTCGGTGTCAGATGAAACCGTGTATTCCGCGCCAAACTCGCCAATAAAACAGGGGTGGCTCTCGGCAAGAGCGGTGATGCCTGACATTGCGGTTGCTACTTGGCTAAGCGTGGTTGGTCTCGGGTAACCTAAATGGTTGTAAGCATTGTAACAGTGCCATAGCAGTCCAAAGCCTATGTCGGCGGGGTCATCAATTTCCAAGAAGTCTTCAACCCAACTGGTATCTAAGCCCCCTGGCCCCCAAGTTAAGAAGAACACTTGATTGGCACCGTTATTTCGAGCATTAGTTATGCATTGTTGTGTTACATTCATGAACTCTTGAAAAGCGCCTTCTGCCTCTGCGTATGGTTCATTCCAGACTTCCCATATTACGCCTGAATAATTCTTGTAATAGTTGGTTAGTTGGCTGTGCCAATTTACAAAGGCTGTTGCATTTGGAATTATTTGGGCTGAGTAATTGTTGCAGTAGGGCGGGTAAGGCAGGGGGTCTTGTTCGCAACCGTCTTGACCCCAATACCGTACTTGGTACGGCGAAATAATGCAGTATATTCCCCTGCTGGAGGCTTCAGTAATCACGTAACCAATGTGCGAACGAATGCTATCAACATCATTCATCCACAGCTCAACGCTTAACGGAATTCGCAACACGTTAGCTCCCCAATCAACCATCTTGTCTAGTTGACTTTCAACGTAACTGGTGTTCCATCCAACGCTTGAAAACTTGAATCCCCAATCCGTCATCCAGTTACCGTTGCCGCCGTCATTAAAAGCGCCGCCGCCTTGACATCCGTGCAAATGAATTATTGTGCCTTGGTCGTTTTTGATGTATCTGTCATCAACATGTAAGGGTTGGCAAGCTGTTCTATCGTTCCCTTCAGGGTCTTCTGGCGGTGTTAAAACTCCATAAAAAAGAAGCGTAACTATTATTATAGATAATATTTTGCGCAATAATTCTGAAAAATGATTCATTTTTATTGCACTTCGTTTAATTGTATAAAAATGGTCTAGTTATTTTGGCGAAAGCCTGCTTATAAAGCCACCGCCTCAGGTTTACAAGTCGTCGGTCTTAGCTGGTCTTTTCTTGGTTGAGGTATGCAATAAAATGGCTTAGTGCTGATTAAAATTATAAATTTTAAAGCTTTTTTACGCTAATTTGCTAACTATATGCTTAATAATTGTATTATTATTCACTGTTTATTGGAGTGAGCGTTTTTTGTCAGTAAACAAAAGAAGACTTATTCGTAAATGCCTTCTTATCTTAGCTGTCCTCACATCCGTAACAGTAGAGCTGGCAATACTTTTAACGTTCCTGAGCATGTACCGCATAATCGCAATCGAACTATACTGGGCAGGACTAATCATACTGCTTGCCGGATTTCTTGTTTCCCTTCACATTCTGCAAACAGTCGCAGAAGTAAAATGCGAACGTTACGACAACCAACTAAAACCTCCAGCAACCAAATGACTCCCCAAAAACCTTTAGGGGGTAGGTGTTATTGGCGTTTTTTCAATCCAAAAACATGTTGAAGCCAAGACTTCTGTTTACCGCAATGGCTGGCAGTGGGCAATTGCTTTTAAAAACCACCTGTAATATTATAGCCATTGAGGAATCAAGACAATGTCGATACAGAAAATACCAGAAAAAAACGCTATACTCTTCGTGTGGTTCAACCAGTACTCTGGCATACTGCTAAAAACGCCCACTAAGACTTTTGCTATTGACCCCGTTGACGTCAAACCAAAATACCTGCAAAACGTTGACGCTATCTTGTTGACACATGAGCACTATGATCATCTTGACTCAACCCTTGTCAAAGAAGTCCAAAAAACTACTGGCTGCACAGTCATCGCTGATCCCGCTTCGGCTTTTCGCCTGAAACCCCATATACCAATAGATAAACTGCAAGTAATCCGCATCGGTGATGTAATCAAAGTAGGCGAAGTCTCCATAAAAGCAACTAAATGCAACCATAACGCAAGATACCCAAACACTTACATTATCACAAGTGAAGACGGCGTAAAAATTTATCACACCGCAGACAGTCTGCCGTTCCCGGAACTAGCTCAGCTGGGCAAAGAGGAAAAGTTTGACTTGGTTTTCTGTAGTGTCGGCATCACAGTTGGAGCCTCGCCGGAAAGCGGTTTCGACATCGCTTGGTTAACAAAACCGCCGTTAGTTGTACCTTACCATACCAATTCTGTTGATAACCAAAAAGCATTCCAGAAACTCATAAAGAAGGATCTGCCACGAACTGCCTGCTTGATTCCTGAAATCAACAAGATATATCAGGTATCAAAAAAAGGAAAGTGACAATTTGCAAAAAAGTTTTGAAGAAAAACAAAATACCATGGCAAATATTCTCTTCAAAATTGACGCCCTCAAATTCGGCGTCTTTAAACTTTCAACAGGAAAAGCAAGCCCATACTATATTGACCTAAGAGTCATACCAAGCTTTCCTGATGCTTTCAGGGAAATAATTGATTTCTACACAGAAACCATAACCAACCAGATTGGACTAAAAAATTTTGACCGGGTAGCCGCCGTACCAATCACAGGCATACCGTTCGCTTCCCAAATCGCTTACAACCTCAAAAAACCATTCCTGTACGTACGCAAAAGCGTAAAACTACAAGGACGAGAACGCAGAGTAGAAGGAGTGCTTTTTTCCGGCGACCGAGTGCTGCTGATTGACGATTTAGTCACTACCGGAGTCACACTACGGAAAGCTTCCGAAGCCATAAAAGCTGAAGGTGGCGTAGTCACACAAGCAGTAGCCTTTTTGGACCGTGAAGAAGGTGCAAAAGAAAAACTCCAAGAAGTCGGCGTCAACCTGCTGCCGTTGCTAAAAATTAGTGAAATCGCAAAAACACTTTATGACATAGGTGCTATCGACCGGGAAAGTCTTAAAACCATTAACAAACAAATCAAAAAGAAGTAATTTTCTTCTTTTATTCGTAGTAGATTAGGTTTGTTTCTTCCAGAAGCGCATGTAGTTTATCCACTGCGATGTAGACGTCTGCTTCTTTCTTGGCGCCTGTACAAACGAGTTTTCCGCTTGCAAACAACAAGATAACTACTTTAGGTTCTTCCATGCGGTAGATTAAGCCTGGAAACTGTTCAGGTTCGTACATTGTGTGCCCTAAAGTGTAGGCTGCTTTTTCAAGGTCAGCCATACCGCCTAAGATGCCTGATGCTACAATGTTTTGGATTTTAAGTTCTGGTTTGCTGATGATGATTATTCCGCTTTTCTTTAGTTCTTTGATTACTTTGATGACGGCGCGGCGGGCTTCTTTTTCTGATTTGGCGCCTGTGCACACCATTTTTCCAGAACTAAAAATTAAAGTGGTAGTTTTTGGACGTTTAAGCCTGAAAACAAGACCCGGGAACTCTTCAGGACGGTACTCAACGCCTGGGTAGCCTTTTACTACCGAGTTAAGGTCAACCTTCTGGTTCAGCGTTGCAGAAGCTACAACGTTTTCTATACTTACGGTTGCTTTAACTTTTGGCATTCTTTCCCTCCTCTGTTTAGCGGCTCAATGTCCCTTTTATGAAATGTAAACTTTATAAATACATCTATGCAGCCTGTTGCGGTGTTTTCTGTTGAACGATTTTTTTCTTGATGACAGGTAAAACAAATTCTACAACCAAGAGCAACAAAATTAACGCTATTATCAACGGAAAACCGTACGGGTTATGGCGAAGGAACAACGTTACAAGTCCCACCCAAGGAATCCTGCCTATAACTTTACCTACGACTTGATTTTCAGGGACTCCGTGTCCACCTGACCACATATCATACTCGGTAACTGGGGGAATTGCAGGCCAAAGATAAGTTGGTCCACTGTTGCCGTCCCCTTTAGTCTGAAAATAAAGTGTCCCATTTATGTCTTGCACTGCAACGATTCGGTGCACGATTAGCCTGTTAGGGTTGCCTGGTTCATGAAAAACGATTACGTCACTGTTAGGGTAATCCGTGTTTAACGTGGCTGGGTCTACTCCTTGAACAATCAGTAAATCGCCAACATGGAGCGTGCGTTCAAACGGGTGCGACCAACCATCACAGTAACTGTCGTAGGGGATGCACATGCTTCCTGTTTCAACTGTTAAGGTTGGGTAAGGCGTGTTAAGAACCAGTTGTGCCCCAAAAAATAGCCCTAAAACGATTGCTACAATTAAGCCTATAATGGCAGCGGTTTGGACAAAATCGTTTCTCCACAACCTTTTCAGTTTAGAAGCCGCCAAACCTGCCTGTCCTTCCTAAACTCTAAAAGTTGTTTCTGTTTGATTAACTCTTCTATATTTCAAGCATTCAAGTTTGCATTTGAAAAATATTTTTATTGAATTGCTGGTGCTGGATTGATGGCTGGTTGGCTTGCTTTTTTCTTCATTAGCGGCAGCACGAATTCAACAACCACCAGTACTATGATGATTACTGCAAGGATTATCGGTATGACGTTGAATTCTTTTGAAATTAGCGCAAAAAAACCTATCCAGGGGATACGCATCACAACTTTGCCGTAAACATGATCTTCTGAAATGGGGCTCCAAGGGTCAGTTGATTCGGCTGGGTTGGGCCAAACATTGGGGTACGCGTTTCCATCTCCTTTGGTCCAGAAGTAGCGTGTACCATTAATATCCTCGTACTTTACGATGCGGTGTACAATATTTGCATCTGGATCACTAGCGGGCAAATACGGGTTTTGGTAAACTATGATGTCGCTGTTCGGGTAATCAGTTTTGAGGTCTTTTGGATCCACACCTTGAATTATCAACAAATCCCCCACATGCAGCGTTCTTACAAACGTGTGAGCCAAAGGATCGCACTCACCAGGAGGAATGCACATGCTTTCACTTGTTACAGCAAACAGCGGAAAAATGCGAGTGTTCAAGGCCACTTGTAATCCAAACCAGAAACCCAAAACAAGCAGTGGAATCAAAGCTATTGTAACTGCGGTTTTGAAGTACTCGTTTTTCCAAAGTCTTCTTAATGCTGCTGCCAAAGAATGTCTTCCTTTACCAAACAACTTACTATATAATATAAAATCATTCTTGTGGAAAAAGACAGTGTTACTCAAAAAGCTGCTGGTGCGGGGCTGATGGCTGGTTGACTTGATCTTTTCTTAATTAATGGTAATACGAATTCAAGTATTACTAGCACTATAATGATTATGACCAGAACTATTGGTATGATGCTGTATTTTTGTGAAATTAACGCTAAGGCGCCAATCCATGGAACACGCAAAATAACTTTTCCATACACGTAATCCTCAGAGATTGCACCGTTATAAGCACTGGTTGGGTCTTCTGTGCTGGCTCTCCAAGTATCTTTTGATGTTGGGGTTTGAGGCCAAACATTTGGGTAACCATTTCCGTCACCTTTAGTATGGAAATATAGTTTGCCATCAACTTCAACTACATCAACAATGCGGTGAACAATGTTGGCTTTTGGATTAGTCACAGGCAAAGTGGGATCTCTAAACACAATTATGTCGCTGTTTGGATAATCCGTTTTAAGATCTGCAGCGTTCACCCCTTGAATGACTAACAAATCTCCCACATGCAACGTCCTCTCAAAAGTGTGTGCAAAGGGGTCGCATAGACCGGGTGGGATGCACATGCTCTCGCTTGTTACCATGAATAACGGAAAAATTTCTGTGTTCAATCCTACTTGTAGTCCGAACCAGAAACCAGCAACAAGTATGGGTATTAATGCTATTGTGACGGCTGTTTTGAAGTACTCGTTTTTCCAAAGTCTTCTAAATGTTGCTGCCAACTTGTGCCATCCGTTTACCAAACAACGTGTTAAAGTGACTATAAAATCCTTCGATTAAATATAACAAAAAAAGAAAATTAAGGAAGTAACGAAATTTTAAACTTTATTTTTGCTTAATACTTCACGGAATGTATTTCCACATTTTGTGCATTCATACAATCCGATTTCTAATTGCATGCGCTTTCCAGTTTTATCTGGTCTGCCTGCCATTTTCCAGGTTTTCTTTGGCTTTGCTACTTCTGTTCCGCATTTTGGACATTTAGCCATTTTTTTATTTTCCTCCGTGTAATATGCTCCATGTTCTTTCCCTATGGAATAAAAAACTTTCCATAATTTTCGAATAGATAATTCCAGTCTAAACATGCTTTTTAGACATTTTTATGTGAAAAGAGAAAACTGTTTTACAAAAAGCATGTTGAAAAAGTCATTCCAAAAACAAAAATTTGTACCATTAATTAAATAATGAATCACAAGATACCAAGAATACAGCAAACCATTTTTGCCCCGCGGTTTAGTCAACAGTCGCCAAAACATTTTTTACACCACAAAAACGATTTCTTTTTAATATCTTGAGGCAACACGATTGCAAGAAGCTTCTGGCAACGCTTTTGATTTACTCGTAAAACCCGTCCGTCGGCTAGTGGAACAAAAAGGCTTCCCCAAACCAACCGAACCTCAAGAAAAAACAATCCCAAAAGTCTTGGACGGTAAAAACGTCCTCTTAATCTCGCCAACAGCAACAGGCAAAACAGAAGCTGCCTTCCTGCCCGTGCTAAGCATGCTACTTCAAGCACCAAAAACACCCGGCATAAAAGTACTCTACATCACTCCACTTCGTGCGTTAAACCGTGACATGCTTGAACGCCTGCAATGGTGGTGCAACAATTTAGACATCAAACTTGCCGTGCGCCACGGGGACACCGAAACCAAAGAACGCTCAAGACAATCCCAAAGCCCCCCAGACATTTTGATTACTACTCCTGAAACGTTGCAGGCGATTCTTTCAGGCTGGGTACTTCGTCAGCATTTGCAGGCGTTGCGTTGGGTAATAATTGATGAAGTCCATGAATTGGCCGACAGCAAACGTGGCAGTCAACTCTCAATCGCGTTGGAGCGCATCCGAAGCTTAATCGGCAAAGACTTCCAAATGGTCGGCTTATCCGCAACGGTTGGTACACCAGAAACGGTCGCTCATTTCCTTGTAGGCGACAAACGCCCCGTTGAAATCGTCCGTACACCCGTTGCCAAAATGGTTAACCTCAAAGTAATATATCCTCGCCCTACTGACGAGGATTCACGGTTTGCAGGAAAAATCTTTACCCACCCCGAAGTAGCCGCAAGACTGCGCATTATCCGTGACTACATGAACACCCACAAGTCAGTACTCTTATTCACTAACACGCGTTCAGTTTCAGAGGTGCTGGCTTCACGCTTCAAAGTCTGGGACATAGATTTCCCCATTTCAATCCATCACGGCTCCCTCGCAAAACCATCCCGTCTCGCTGCTGAAACTGGGCTAAAACGTGGTGAACTCAAAGGTTTAATCGCCACAAGTAGCCTCGAACTCGGAATAGATGTTGGTCGCGTTGACCTTGTTATTCAGTATATGAGCCCACGGCAGGTATCACGGCTTATCCAGCGGGTAGGCAGGGCTGGCCACAGTTACGGGCATGTCTCAGAAGGCATCATAATCGGTATGGACTCCGACGACACTTTGGAAGCCATGGTTATTGCACGTCGCGCCTTGAAAGAGCAGCTTGAACCCGTACAGTTACCCGACAAACCTTACGATGTTTTAACCCATCAAATCGCAGGGTTACTAATGAAAAATCGGCGACTTGAATTCGAAGGCATCCTTGAACTCATACGAAACGCTGCCCCCTACGAACATTTAACCATGGAAGACATCGAAAAAATAATCAAGTACATGCATTCACGTTTTCCCCGATTAGCTTGGGCATCACTCGAAGACCATGTGGTCCTAAAACCGCAACGCACCAAAGCACTTTTCGAATACTACTTTGACAACCTCTCAATGATTCCAGTCGAAAAACAGTTCCTAGTAATTGACGAATCCACCGATACTTCAATAGGTGTACTTGACGAAGCATTCATGGCAGAATACGGCAAACCCGGAACCAAATTCATCATCAGGGGCAGCCCATGGAACATTATACACACAACAGAAGACAAAGTGTACGTTCGCCCAGTTGAAGACCCAACAGGCTCAATTCCCAGCTGGATAGGCGAAGAAATCCCAGTACCCTACGAAGTAGCTCAAGAACTTGCTGAAGTCCGCGGTTTTGCAGAAGAAAAAATTCTTGCAGGGCTCTCACCTGAAAAGGTTAGCGAGCTTCTTGCTGAACGGTATCCAGCCGACAAAGAAACCATACTTCACGCGTTAGCTGAAACCTTGGAGCAGATAGCTGATGGCTTTGCAGTTCCCACGCCAAGTCGGTTGGTTTTTGAGGATTGGGACGAATTCACAATAGTGCATTCTAATTTTGGTTCAATGATTAACCGTGCCTTGGCTCAACTGCTGGGGCAGGTTTTGTCTGACAAGCTTGGACGAGGAATCATTGTACAGCATGACCCCTACCGTATCTTTGTGCAAACCATGGGTTCCATGACCTCTGAACGTGTTGTAGAAGTTTTCCGTGAAATGCATGCGATGCCTGAAGCGGGCATTAAAGAAACTCTGAGGCGCTCCACTGTAAAGACTGGATTGTTTAAACGCCGCGTAATTCACGTGGCTAGACGTTTTGGTGCGTTGAAGAAATGGGCAGACTTTAGTAACGTAAGCATCCAAAAGTTAATCACCAGTTTTGAGGGTACCCCCATTTACGAGGAAGGGTTGAAGGATGTGTTCAGTAAAGACCTTGACGTTGACGGATTAGTCATGGTGCTAAAAAGGATGAACATGGGCGAAATCGGCTTCCAATTCGTCCAAACTGGAGGCGTAGCCACGCCAGTAGCCCGAGTGGGCATTGAACGGGTAAGCATGAAAACCGACCTTATCCCCCCTGAACGAATGCGAGCAGTACTGGTTGAATCTGCCAAAGCAAGACTGCTTAACGAAACAGGCAACTTTGTCTGCACCAACTGTTGGGACTACATGGAAATGATTCGAATCAAAGACTTGCCTGACAAACCACAATGCCCCAATTGCGGCTCCCACGCGATTGGCATGCTTAAAATTGAAGAAGAACGAGCAGCCCCTCTTCTGGAAAAGAAAGGGGAAAAGCTCTCAAAACTCGAAGAAAAAATGCAGATAATCGCTAAACAGACTGCAACTGTAATCGAAAAGTATGGCAAACCTGCTGCTGTAGCCTTAAGTGCTAGGCGCGTTTCTGTTTCGGATGTTTCTGGTGTACTGGAAAAAGAGCCAACTTGTTCAGACAAATTCTATGAACT
>JAWRIR010000007.1:0-22408 GCA_040268405.1 Thermoproteota archaeon
TAAAAAGATTCTCAAATACTACAATTTCCCAGTTGTACGAACTGAAGTAGCAAACACCGTTGATGAAGCAGTAGCTTACGCTCAACAAATGGGTTTCCCAGTAGTACTAAAGATTCTTTCACCTCAAATCATACACAAAAGCGACGTCGGCGGAGTCATCCTAAACATTCACTCTGAAATAGAAGTCCGCGAAGCCTTCGACCTACTAATCCAAAGAGCAACAGCACACGACCCATCTGCACACATCATCGGCGTAACTGTACAGCCAATGGTTGAAAAGAAAGGTTACGAAATCATTATCGGCGGAAAAACAGACCCAGTCTTTGGTCCCACAGTGCTGTTCGGCATGGGCGGAGTAGGCGTTGAACTCTTCAAAGACTACTCAATTGGGCTGCCACCATTAAACTCTACATTAATTCGCCGTATGCTTGAAGAAACTAAAGTTTACCGGTTACTCAAAGGTTACCGTGGTTCAGCACCAGTTGACCTAAAGAAGCTTGAAGAAACCTTGTTAACATTCTCACAGCTACTTGTTGATTTCCCACAAATCAAAGAAATCGACATCAACCCAATGCTGATCAGCGAAAAAGAAGCCTGCATCCTTGACGCAAGAATCGTAGTAGACAAGGAGAAAGTCTGCAAAAAACATGAACCACACGAGCACATTGTAGTTAGTCCATACCCAAAAAAATACGAACTGCTTTGGACCCTGAAAAACGGTCAAGAAGTCCTACTAAGACCAATAAAACCAGAAGACGAACCCCTGTGGCTTGAATGGTTCCAAAGCTTATCCGAAGAGTCAATCCGCTACCGTTTCTTCCAAATGCTAAAAGACACGCCACACGAGGTTCGAGTCCGCTACTGTAACGTTGACTATGACCGTGAAATCGCTTTGGTAGCAGAAGTCGTAGAAGACGGCAAAAGAAAAATGCTTGGAGTAAGCCGCGTCAGCATAGAAACAGACGGCAAACACGGCGAAATGGCTTTCATCGTAAGCGATCAATGGCAAGGCTTAGGTTTAGGAACAAAAATGGTTGACTACACCTTAGACATTGCCAAAGAAAAAGGTGTAGAAAACATTTACGCAATCATGCTACCCGACAACTACCGCGCACTAAGCTTAACTAAAAAAATGGGTTTCACCATCGATTACCTCGAAGACGGCACAATCAAAGCAGCACTTAACCTCAAAGAAGAAGACATCGACATCAGATGCACAAGAATACAAAAACAGCCAGAAAAAACCGCGCCTGAAATGATACCAGAAACCCCAATGAAAAACGTCGCCGAAATCAAGGGTTCATCCAAACAGCCAGACAAAGCCTTAGCTTAATTTCACATTTTCAATTTTCTTTTTTTTGTTAGTTTTAGATGAAGTGCACTTTTACTGCATGAGTTGAACATGAAATGCATGGGTCATACGCTCTAACAAGCATTTCAAGAGCGAGCTCGATTTCTTTCTCAGACTTATCAAGTATTGTAGGCAGCATGGCTTTCATGTCTAATTCAATGTTACCATGGTTTTGATTGGTTGGGATGACACAATTAGCTTTAGTGCAGTAACCTTTATCGTTGTAAGTGTAGTCATGGAATAGTATACCTCTTGGGACTTCAACCACGCCCACTCCGCGTCCAGCTTTAACCTTAATTTCGGGCTTATTGTATTCTGGTTGACTCTTCAAACCTGTTTCTTCAATTTCATTGATGAGTCTAATTGAATCCTCTACGCAGTGAACTACCTCTACGAGTTGGGCAATGTTGTTCATGAAAGGGTTGTAGCAAACAGGTATAAGATTGAACATTTCTGTTATCTGCTTAGCCAACGGGGAAAGCTTATCTGCGTTAAGATTGAATCGTGCAAGCGCACCCACCATGTAGGAGTCACGCACGTGTTTTGCACGTTTAGCAGTAGAAAGGGGGACAACATATTCGTTAGTGTATGAAAGATACTCGTTTGTTGGTGCTGTACCCGTGTCTGTTGAACCAATTTTGCCGTCATAAAATGCGTATTCATCTGGGCTTGTTAAAGCAATAAACTCGGTTTCTCTGCTGAAATCAGGCAGTTTAGATGCTGTAGCCTTGAAGAGTGCTGCGACTGCTTGAAGGTCCGCAACTGAATCCTTTAGCCTCTGCCTAAGCAGAACTAGTTCTTTCATGGAGGGGATCTTTGAGAAGCCGCCAGGCAACAGTCTCTGCGGATGAGTAGTTCTGCCGCACACCAGATTTGACATGTCGTTTGCAAGTCGGTGAAGGCGAAGAACTGTTTTAACTTCCGCGGGGTTAGTGGATGCAAGCGGAATCACTGAGCCAACCCCCATCAAGTCAGGCAACACTAGAAAGCCAAGGTGCAAAATGTGACTTTGCAGGTTTTCTCCATGAAGAGCAAGTTTTCGTAGTTTCAAATTTTGGTCGCTTATTTCTATGCCCATCGCTGCTTCAGTGGCTTTAAGCGAGGCAAGCGTGTGCCCTATGGAGCAGATTCCGCAGATTCGCGAGGTAATGTGGTGAAGTTCATTGTATGTGCGCCCCAAAACCATAGCTTCAAAGAAACGTGGCGCTTCAGGGACGACCCATTCACACCGTTCTATCCGCCCTTCTCGAACGTTAACGAATATGTTGCCGTGCCCTTCAACACGTGTAACATAATGCACTGCTAAATCTAAATTAGAATTTTTCATGTTGCTTCTCCTGCCAACCAAAATATAGCCTAAACTTGTTAATCGCGTCATCCACCGTTAAACCGTATTTTATTAGGACTTCTTTCTGGGCGTTCTCGTTAGGATTGTCCACTAAGCCGCGGCAGCCCCAACAGATTGTGCCTTCGTTGACGCAGCATGAGTTGCAGCCTGCTCTTGTTACGGGTCCAATACAGAATTGTCCTCTCTCGAAAGCGCAAACGTTCTCGTTTTTCTTGCATTCTGCACAGACGGGGTATGTGGGTATGTCTGGTTTCTCTCCCAGCAATAACGCTTTGACTACGCTGAGAAATTCTTCTTTGTTTATTGGGCAACCATGCACGTAGGCATCTACAGTTATTATGGCGTTTATAGGTCTTGCAGTGTAAGCGTCAAAGAGTTTTGCGTTTTCCCCATACACCGTTGCTTTTACGTCTTCGAGTTCACGGTAGTTTCTAAGAGCATTTATTCCACCGATTGTTGCGCATGAACCGATAGCTACCACTATTTTGGCGTTCTTCCGGATTCGTTTCAGCCTGTCTTCGTCTTGCAGCCGCGTGCATGAGCCTTCAATGAAGGCTATATCATAGTTGTCGCTGTGTTCCTTCATGACTTCTCTAAAACTTACAACTTCCACTTTTCCAAGAAGCTCCAACAATTCCTCTTCAAGATTAGCCATCTGAAGCTGGTCACCTTCGCAACCGGCAAAATCAAAGAACGCCACTTTTGGCTTCATTACAGCGCCTCCGGGATACCTTTAATTTTTGAATAATTAAATACGGGTCCATCTTTGCAGACGTAAATTTGGTTGATTTGGCAGTGACCACATTTGCCGACGCCGCATTTCATTCGTCGCTCAAGGGAGAGGATTATGTGGTCGTCGGGGAGGTTTTTGGCTTTTAAGTCGGCTATTACGAACTTGTACATTATTGGTGGACCACAAAGAAGTGCATAGGTTTTTTCTGGGTCAAAGTTCACTTGAGGAATTAGGGTTGTGATTAAGCCGATGTTGCCTGACCACGTTTCATTTTCGGGGCACCAGTTAACCGTGGGCTTAAAGTCCACGTCATCTCTTTTGGCGAGAGCAAGAAGTTCATCAGTGAAAAGCATCTCGCGGGGTTCTTTGCAACCATAAAGCAAGGAAACTTGCCCGTAATCCTTCCGGTTATCTAAAACATAATTGAAAAGCGACCTCAAAGGCGCCAAACCCAAACCGCCAACCACAAAAAGCAAATCTTTGCCCTTCAGAAATTCAGCATCAAAACCGTTCCCAAATGGCCCTCTAATACCCACTTTATCACCAACATTTAGGGTATGCAGTACGTTTGTTACGTTGCCGAGTTTGCGGACACAGAGTTCAAAAGCGTCTTTCTTTGTTGGCGACGATGAAACCGAGATTGGCGCTTCGCCTACTCCGAAAATGGATACTTCAACAAATTGTCCGGGTTTGTGACCTAGCACTGAGCCGTCGTCAAGTTTAACTTCAAACAGTGACTCCTGAGTTGTCATTTGCTGTTTCTTTACTACCGTTGCCTGTTTAGGAATGTAATCTATGTAACCTTCAGTTTTGATATTAACATCTGGCTCCTCCATAGGCGTTACTTGCATTCCCGTGCTTACGCTTTCACGGTACATGTCATTGAACATTTTAACTGGATTAGCAATGTCAGGAAGACAGTTTGAGGAGCATCTGCCACAACCTACGCATGAGATGAAGCCAAATCGGTCGTAAAGGTACTTGCCTTTCTTGAAGTATCGATGCCTATACCTTGTAGGTCTTGTGGGACGGAAGTTTTCCCCCGAGGCAATTTTAGCGAAATCTTGCAGCAGGCAACCGTCCCATGTTCGCACGCGTTCACCCTCTTCAAGGGATAATTCAGGGTTGTCTTTTACGTCAAAACAGTAGCAGGTAGGGCAAACAAGAACACATGAACCGCAGCCTAGGCACTTCTCTGAGTGTTTCTCCCAAAAAGCACTTTTCTCATAGTTTTGGCTGAGCAATTCGGGAATTAATTCAGGCGAAAAATCAAGTTTTTGCTTTTCCATATCCATTATTTCGTGTTTTTTCTGTCCGACAATCTGAACGTCCCTTGCAAGCACATTGCTTACGCCTTTTGCATATTTTTCAAGGAGCTCCCTGCCTTTCTGTGAACCAATGTTAACGGCGTACCTGTTTCCAAGGTCAGTTAGCATGAGGTCATAACCGTATTCAACAGTAGCACAGCCCATGTCGGGAGCAAAACACCATTTGGACATTTTTTGGATGTTTACGCCTATTATAATTGAGTTCTTACGTTTCTCAAAGTAGTATGGGTCTGACTTGGTTTCAGCGAAGATTTCGTCCATGTGAAGTAAAGCCACAATATCGTAAGGGTGCACTCCGATGAGCACCATGGGCTTGGTTTCTGCGGGTCTTTTAGCGGAGAATCCTTTGCCAATGTTATAAGTTACAAGCGTTTCTCTTTGAGGAAAAAAATATTTCTTGGGAGGTAAAAGCGTGACGTCATAATCTAATCGTAACTGGCTAGCTGATTCTAAGGGTCCAAAAGCGTATTTTTCACCCTTAGCTTTTACGCCTATCACGTTTAATGAATCATCATTGATTAAGGCGTTAACGAAGTCGGCAAAGTTTTCTTTTGATATTACACGCATTTTTTAACCTTACCCGTTGCTTAAACAGTTTTTTTATAAATTATGTTGCATTAAGCATAAATTATTTTGTTTTATTTTGCTAATTATGCTTTGTCTAAGCATTTATGTTTAAGCCAAAAAACAGGTTTAAACAACCCACCCCCAAATTTTCATTGTTTACCATACATAAATCAAAACATTTTCACCCTTAACCCCACTTATTGAACACATGTTCCAGAATAAGCAGCCAAACATGCGATTTTAACCCAAAAACGTCGTGGGATGTTGAATCTTGCCTCCTCTAAACTTTTATACCAGTTACAATGTTTGCCTACTAGTATCGAATTGTTATTTGGAGGCTATAGGGTTTGGCTACAAGCGACAATCGGCGAGTACTGCTTGAAAAAGTTCTAAAAGAACACAATTATGAAGAAAGCGCACTTTTAGAAATTCTACACCGTGCCCAAGAAATATATGGTTACCTAGACAGAAACCTGCTAATGGACATTGCAGAATCACTCAATTTGCCTCCAAGCCACGTGTTTGGGGTAACCACATTTTACAGTTTCTTCAAAATGAGAAAACCAGGCGAACACATAGTCACCGCATGCTTAGGAACAGCCTGCTACGTTAAAGGCGTAGAACAAATTGTTACTGCAATCGAAAAAGAGTTCAGCCTCAAAAGAGGCGGCTCAACAGCTGACGGCAAATTGTCACTGCTGTTCACTCGATGCATTGGTGCATGCGCTATGGCGCCAAACATTGTCATAGACGACCAAGTTGTTGGTAAAGCAACCAAAGAAATAGTGATTAGGAAAATCAAAAACGCGCTTGGAGGCATAAAAGACGAAACTCTCTGATATACAAAAAATAGCTGAACAAGAAAACGAGTTCCAAAGAGCCTACAAGTACCGCATAAACGTTTGCTGCTCAAGCGGCTGTGTACCGTTTGGCGCATTCAAAGTGCTAAAAGCATTCGAGGAAGCAGTAAAAGAATTCGGCGTAGAAAACATTTGCAAAGTTGCAAGAACCGGATGCATAGGCACATGCTCCGCTGGTCCAGCAGTGCTAATCGAACCCGGCGACCACCTTTACCAAAGCGTTAAACCTGAAAACGTTCGAGAAATCGTTCGAGACCACATCGTATTAGGTTTACCAGTAAAAAGAATGCTATACGAAAACGAAGGCTACTTCCAAAAACAACACCGCCTCGTTCTTCGAAACGCAGGAAAAATTGACCCAACCAGAATACAAGACTACATTTCAGTAGGCGGCTATGCTGGTCTTGCAAGATGTCTTGCAACCATGACACCACAAGGGGTAATTTATGAAGTTACCAGCAGCGGCCTACGTGGAAGAGGCGGCGCAGGCTTCTCAGTGGGACAAAAATGGAGCTTAGTTGCACGGGCACACGACACCCCAAAATACATCGTTGCCAACCTTGACGAGGGTGACCCAGGAGTCTTCGCAAACCGCACCCTAGCAGAAGCCGACCCACACGCAATTATTGAGGGCATGTTGATTGCGGCCTTCGCTATTGGCGCACAAAAAGGTTACATTTACATCCGTTCAGAATACCCGTTAGCAATTCAAACCCTGCAAAAAGCAATTGCTCAAGCTAAAGAAATGAACCTGTTAGGCGAAAACATTCTTGAAACACAATTCAAGTTTGACCTTGAATTACGATTCGGCGCAGGCGCTTTCGTTGCAGGTGAAGAAACAGCAATTCTCGCGTCAGTTGAAGGTCGCAGGGCACAGCCACGTCCAAGACCACCCTACCCAGCAAATGAGGGCTTATGGAAAAAACCAACACTGATTCAAAACGTTGAAAGCTTAGCTAACACGCCACTTATCGTTTTGAATGGTTGGGCATGGTTCAAAAGTTTTGGTTTACCCAACTGCACAGGCACCAAATGCTTCTCTTTAACAGGCGAAATCAACAATCCAGGCTTAATTGAAGTACCAATGGGCATAACCCTGCGAGAAGTAGTTTACGATATCGGCGGCGGCATCCCGAACGGCAAAAAATTCAAAGCCGTACTCGTTGGCGGTCCATCAGGCGGCTGCTTACCTGACACAGTGCTGGAAGCCCCAATCGATTATGATTCACTAAAGAAAGTAGGCGCCATCATGGGTTCAGGCGGCATTGTAGTGCTAAACGAAGACTCATGCATGGTAGACACAGCCCGCTACTTTACAGACTTCTGCATCGACGAATCCTGCGGCAAATGCACCCCCTGTAGAGCAGGACTTGCACGTGTAAAAGAAATCTTTGACAAAATCACACAAGGGAAGGGCGAATTAAGCGACATCGAAATCTTGGAAAAAGTAAGCTCTTTCATCAGCGATGCCAGCCTCTGCGGTCTTGGACAAACAGCACCCAACCCCATCATCACCACACTACGGTACTTCAAAGAAGAATACATTGAACATATTGTGGATAAAAAATGCAGGGCAGGCATCTGCTTTAAAGACAAAACACAGGAGGAGTAAAAATGAGCTTAAAGCCAATGGTTACCCTAAAAATTGACGGCATCCAAGTTACAGTACCTGAAGACACAACCATCCTAAAAGCAGCAAAAGACAACGGAATCCTAATTCCCACACTCTGCAACCTTGAAGGCTTAACCCCATACGGCGGCTGCCGACTTTGCCTCGTGGAAGTTACAGGCACACCAAAACTTTTCCCAGCATGTACCACTCCAGTAAGCCCAGGCATGGAAATCACCACTAACTCTGACCGCCTAAAAGAATACCGAAAAATGGCAGTTCAAATGCTCATGGCGGAACGAGTACACATGTGTTCAGTCTGCGTCTCCAACGACCACTGCGAACTACAAGCACTCGCAAACCAGTTGGGCGTTGACCACGTAATATTTGAACGCAACTTTACCCGTGACCCAATCGATTCCTCACACGACTTTCTAGTAATAGACAGAAACCGCTGCATACTTTGCACAAGATGCATCCGCGTTTGTGACCAAATCGAAGGCGTTCACACACTTGACCTAAAACTTCGAGGCAAAGACACAGAAGTCATCATGGACCTTGACGAATCCTGGGGCAACTCATGCAGTTGTACCAGCTGCAGAAAATGCGCCAAAGTCTGTCCAGTTGGAGCCATTTACATTGAAGGCGAACCAATCACTCAAACCAAAAACCGTGACGTCGCCGAATTTATCACCGAGAGGAGAAAACGTAGATGACTACAAGAAAAACAAGAGTCGCCACAGTGTGGCTTAGCGGCTGCTCAGGATGCCACATGTCTTTCCTTGACCAAGACGAGAGAATAGTTGAGTTGGCAAAACACATTCATGTTGTTTACAGCCCATTAGCTGACGTTAAAGAGTTCCCTGAAAACGTTGACGTAACCCTCATTGAAGGGGCAGTGGCTAATGAGGAACAACTTGAAATGCTAAAGAAAATACGGGCAAGAACACGCATACTAATTGCACTTGGTGACTGCGCAGTTACAGGCAACGTTACGGCACTTAGGAATTCTTGGGATAACAGCGACGAAGCGGTACTGGAACGCGCTTACAAAACTCCTGAAGATTTAAACGCGGCTGTACCAAACATGGTTCCTAAACTGCTCATAAAAGCTGAACCGTTGCATAAAATTGTTAAAGTTGATTTTTACATTCCAGGATGTCCACCATCAGCAGACCTAATACATTACGTACTTACTGAACTGCTTTCAGGCAGGGCACCCAGCATGGAGGGCAGAGCAAGATATGGATAAAACATCAGAAAAGAAAAACATCTTAATCAGCCCAGTAACAAGAATCGAAGGGCACGCACAAGTAAACATTACCTTAAACCCAGACGACACAGTAAAAAATGCACAATTCAAAGTAGTAGACTTCCGGGGCTTTGAAAAATTCACTGAAGGCAGACCATACTATGAAATGCCAGCAATAACCAGCCGGTCCTGCGGAATCTGCCCCGTAAGCCACTTACTTGCTTCAGCTAAAGCCTGCGACGCAATCGTCGGCGTAACCCCACCAAAAACAACCATCATGCTCAGACGCTTAATGCACATGGGACAACTCATCCAGTCACACGCCTTAAACTTCTTCCACCTATCCTCACCAGACCTGCTACTTGGCTTTGACTCTGACCCAGCAAAACGCAACATTTTCGGCTTAATCGAAAAACAGCCCGAAATTGCAATGCAAGGCATAAAACTACGCCGTTTCGGTCAAGAAATCATCGAAAAAGTTGCAGGCAAACGCATCCACTCAAGTGACTGGATCCAACCGGGAGGCGCTAAATGGCCTTTAACAAAAGAACGTGCAGATTACCTGTTAAGCCAACTGCCAACGGCGTTAGAGACAACCCAAAATACGCTAAAGATGTACAAGAAGATGCTTGATGGTTTCGAGGAGGAGGTTGAAAACTTTGGCAACTTCCCAACCTATTACATGGGTTTGGTTACTCCTGAAGGCGGCCTTGAACATTATGACGGCAAACTACGTATAATGGACAAGGACGGTAACGTAGCAGCCGAATGCGTCGACCCCTTACGGTACCAAGAATTCATCGGCGAAGGCGTAGAACCATACACGTTCATGAAGTTCCCCTACTTTAAACCGATTGGTTACCCAGAAGGCGCATACCGCGTCGGACCATTAGCAAGACTCAACGTTGCTTCACGTTGCGGAACACCTTTGGCAGATGAAGAATTTGAAGAATTCATGAAACTTGGCAACAACGGCATTGTTCAAAGCACATTCCATTACCACTACGCAAGACTCATCGAAACCCTGTTCTGCATTGAAACAACAAAGAAACTCCTTGAAGACCCAGAAATCCTCTCAGAACACGTCGCATCAAGAGCCATGGTTAACAATTACGAAGGCGTGGGCGTCGCAGAAGCCCCAAGAGGCACACTAATTCACCACTACAAAGTTGACCCACAAGGCAGAATCACATGGAACAACATGATAATCGCAACCGAACACAACAACATCGCCTACAACATGGCAGTAACACAGGTAGCCAAAAAATACGTTAAAGCCCAAAAACTCCAAGAAGGCATGCTAAACCGTGTAGAAGCAGTTATCCGCGCTTTTGACCCATGCTTAAGCTGTGCAACACACGCGGTTGGACAAATGGCGCTCGACGTTAAACTGTTTGATGCAACCGGAAACCTGCTAGACCGCCAAGTGCGGTAAACTTAGGCTTTTTTGTAAGCCTTTAAATTCCCTTTATGCCAATTCTTTTTAGTGTTTACCATGCGTAAACTTGCCTGCATAATATTAACATTAACCATTCTGGCGTGTAGCCTATGTCTTATTTCAAATATTCACGCTTCAACTGCGGTTAGCGGAATTTTCACGACTGACACTATTTGGAGGGTTGCAGATAGCCCAATCGAGTTAACTGGGCCCTTGTGTATTTACGAAGGTGCAACTTTGATTATTGAACCTGGAGTAACCTTGAATTTAGGCACGTATTACTTGCAGGTTAACGGAACACTCAAAGCTCAAGGAACAAAAGACAACAGAATAACTTTCACCTGTAATGAGTCGGCAAACAGTGGATACGGAACTAAAAGAATAGATTTCAACCCAAACAGTGTTGACTGGAATGAACATTCACAATCCGGATCGATTATCGAGTACGCAACATTCTATTCTGTAGGAATCTTTGTTTTGGAAGCCTCTCCAAAAATTTGCAACAACGTTTTCCCAAACAGTTCCTCTACAGCCATTAACATTGGCAGTGGTTCACCATACGTTTGCAATAATGAAATAACCGGCAGTTACGCAGGGTCAGGCTCAACAAGCAATGGATGGCCTTTACTTGCCGCCCACGGTTCACCAACAATTGTTAACAACACCATTATGGGCAATGGTTACCAAATGGGAATGACCGCCACCCACACTGCTTATGTTGCTAACAATACAATTTCAACCTGCTCTTCAGGAATAAAAGCGGCAGATTCAGCCACGATAACCAGAAACATCATCGTTAACAATTACGGCTCAGGGATAATTTGTGAAAGTGGTAAAGTTGCAATTCATAACAATTACATAGTAGGCAACAAAAACTACGGGATTGAAGGCGGCGGCGACATCCAAAGAAACACAATCGCAAACAGCTTAATCGGAATAAACAACTATGTTACCGAAATTACGCTTCTAAATAATAACATTTTGAACAATTCTCAAAACAGCATTTACCTTTTAACCGCAAATAATCTTGAAGCAAAAAACAACTATTGGGGAACAACAAACATTCAAAGCATAAACCAAACCATCCGAGACTTCAAGAACGATTTTAAACTTGGCATAGTCAACTTTGTTCCGTTCTTGGTTGAGCCAGTTGATATTGGCATAAATAGTGTGGAACAACCAACAGCAACACCCACCCCTACCCCAACCGTTTCACAAGGCACACCTCAACCCACAAACACACAACCAAACATCACGCCTAACCCAGAAAATTTCAACATAGAATCCAACAGCACCGTAACTTCTTTCGCTTTCGACAGCAGCACCCAACAAATCTCTTTTACTGTAAGCGGACCACAAGACACAACGGGCTACGTCAAAATTACTATCGCTAAAACTTGCATGCCTAACTCTGAATTTGAAGTGTACCTTGACGGAAACCGCATAAATTACGATTTAGAACCCACAACCAACACGTGGATAATAACTTTCACATATCACCATAGTAGCCATCAAGTAACAATTAATTCACCAGTAGACCAACCAACAAGTTCCGTAGAGTTGCCAGATTGGATATGGAATGCCGTGACAGCCATCATTGCAATGTTTGTTATGGTGGCAGTGGGCATATTTGCTTGGTTAACAAGGCACAAAAACACAGAAAAACAACCATAAAACAGCTACCATATCAGGTCATGAACTGTTTTTTCTTGTAAAGAGTAAGTATCCATGTCATAGTGACAAATACAAACCCTAAGCTTGTTAGGGCGAGTTGCATTTGGCTGTTCCAGGTTCCAAAAACAAGCGCCCACATCGACCACCACCACACCAGCGTTCCAGGCGGCAAACTGCCAGACCATAAAACAAAAAACAGCAAATCCTGCAAGCCACAGACGGCAAGCACCGTTACAGAAGCGAAGATGGCGAGAGCGATTTTTTTGTTTTGCCAAGTTTTTGCAGAACCCACGTAATAGCAGAAAGCGAGGGCTAAGCTGAAGACAAGATAAACTAAGTTGTAGGTTAGCCAGTACGTGTTTGCCCAGTCATAAGAAAACGTGAGACCATACTGGTAAAGGGTCGCGTGTACAATGAAGTCAATTTTTGACATTAAAGCAAAAAACAAAACAGTCAATAAAACGAATAAGAGAGCGTATACTCTCTTCAAAAAAGTCACCACTAAAAGTATCTGTTTTGGGCTTTTCTGTTTATGTGACTGTTGCTAGACAATCACACAGTTTTATGACCGCGAAACATAGAGTACTATGCAGAGGGATAGCATGTCTGTTTCTTGGAGCCGCTCAGATTATGCAGAATGGAATTACCGTGTAACAGACCGCAGACTCGTAATTCTTAAAGCTAAAAACGTTAACGTTCACAAAATGGCGGTAATGGATGTTGTAACCAATTTGCCGTTTACAATTGAGGTACACGAAAGAGATGTTCTTGAAAGCTTATCAACAGAAAAAGAGTACCTCGTTGACCTAAAAGTGTACAGCTCCACCAACCTTGAAGATGTAGACAACGAGTTCATCAACTTTTTTGAAGTTTTAGATGTTGACCAAAAAATTGAAGACTTCATCAGAGCGTTTTGGATTTATCCAACAAAAATCCGTTTTGAACTCACGGAAATAGAAGAACCATAAATTCAAAAAGAGAAAGGTTAACGGAGAATCATTTTGACGAATTTTTCAGGGTCAAAAATCTCCAAATCCTTATACGATTGACCTACCCCAATGAACAAGATTGGTTTCTGAGTAACATAAGTCACGCTTAAAGATGAGCCGCCTTTAACGTCAGCGTCAACTTTGGTTAAAATGGTTGCGTCGATACCTATTGCTTTGTTGAATTCTTCTGCCTGCATAACCGCGTCATTACCAATCAAAGAGTCAACAGTGAAAACTACCAAGTCCGGTTTCACTACTCGTTTGACTTTGATGAGTTCATTCATGAGGTTCTGGTTAGTCTGCATTCTTCCGGCTGTATCAATTAATACGACGTTGATTCCGTGGGCTTTGGCATGGCTAATTGTGTCAAAAGCTACTGCAGCTGGGTCAGCGCCGTAAGTGTGTTTAATTACGCGTATGCCTAAGCGGCGTCCGTGTTCTTCAAGCTGCTCAATGGAGCCTGCGCGGTACGTATCAGCGCCTGCTAAAACGACGGAGTAGCCTTTTTCACGTAGGAACTGGGCAACTTTAGCGATTGTTGTGGTTTTTCCTGTTCCGTTGATTCCGACAAACATCAAAACGTAAGGTTCTGCTTTCTTGCGTTTTTCAGCAATATTTTCCAGCAGATCAATACGGTTACCTGTTTGTAAAACGTCCAGTAGCACCTGTCTTAGGTTGTCTTCGACAAGTTTTTTTCGGTCGTCCAACCGTTTAATCGGAACACCAGTGAGACGAGTTTCTAGTTCATCACAGATTTTGTCTGCAACTGGAAAAGCCACATCGTTTTCGGCTAAACTCATTTTAAAATCGGATAAAATAGGGTTAAGATTATCTGCTTTAAGCTCAGTCGTTGTAACTTTTGAAACTAGACCTTTAAAGCCAGACTTGAGCTTATCAAACATATGCTTAAGCGTTCCCTTGTCTTACTGTGGCAAGTAAACTTTCCAGTCTACCGCGACCAGAGTTTAAGCGTTCAGCAACTTGACTGAACTGTGTCTGAGCAGACTGAAGCGTTTTTTCAAGCTCATCTAACCGTTCTTTAATGGTTGCTTTTGCGTCAACCAAGGATTTCTCTACGGAAACACCTGCACCTAACCCAACGATTACTTTGTCAGGGTTTGCAAGTTTTACTTTCACGTAAGAGCTTCCGCCGATTGGGACAAGCATTTCAGCGTTTTCTTTTTCCTGCTCAATGCCTTCAAGGGTAGCGTTTGCGTATGTTAAGTCAGTTAATGCAGCATTTATCATGCTGATTCTCTGTTGCAGAGTCTCTGCTGTCTGTTCCAGATAGCGCATTTCTACGCTTAATCGACGAAGTTCTTCTTCTTGACTGCTTCTAGCCGCCAAAAGATTTACTCCCCAAGAACTATTTTCTTAAGGACTTCGTTTTCGATTTGGTCTGCTGGAACTTCTGTTGAATCAACAATTTTTATATGGTATCTTTTTACCCGGTGTTTGCTGCCTATCTCTGTGTAGACTTTCTCTACGGCATGTTCGCTTTTTTCTGCTAAGATTTCTTTAGCGAAAGGTGTTGCTAAGTTAGGCTTGTTTATTTCGCCGGTTACTCTGAAAACCTTCATTTATTCTACTTCCTGCACAACATCCAGTGCATTCCCAATTATAAACATCTCGGGTCCAGTTGTCATAGAACCAGCAACAGCTGCATGACTATTTGCAATTAAACCCGTACCAACGTATGGAATTCCGCAGTTTATGGTGCCCACGTCAACTGGAACCTTGAAAGCTTGCTCAAGAACTTTGCGTTCCTCATCTTTCAACAGTGGATGAGCGAGCACTCCTTTGTTTGTAACGGCAGCCAAAGAACCAACGTAAGGTAACCCTGCAATTTCAGTCTGCAAAACTTCCACGCCAAGGGTTTCAGCGATTTTTTTAATTTCAGTTTCCTTTAGACGTGGATCAGCAACGGCTCCTTTGTCGCTAACCAAAACAAGGTTGCCGTAGGCAGTCTTTTTTGTTTCCATAATGGTTATTATTCCGTCAAAAACGCTGCGGATTTCAGTTAATTCTTCTTCACGAACAGAGTTTGGAAGCAGCATGCCGTTGGAGTTGGCGCATGCAAGCGCGCCGGTTAAAACGGATCCGCTTACGCTGGTGTAGGCTAATTTTACTTTTAACCAGTCAGCGTATTCTTGTGCCTTCTTTTTTGGCACCATACGTGGAATCATTACTATGTTTTCTGTTGCCAGCGAGTATACACCTATGCTGGGGCTTCCAACTATGCTTGATAAGTAAACGGTCAAGATTGATCAATCCTTTAACTACTTCTGCGTAAAACCATGCAAAGAACTACACAATATTTGGACTTGTATAAACTTTGCAAATTTTTTACCGCCTTTACACTTCGAACTGTAAATTTCCAGCTTCACACATTTAAATCTTCGCGGATATGCAAAGCATTTTTAGGCTACACTTACAGCGAGACCGGCTTTACGCAGGGTTTAACGGCAGTTTGACAAAAACTATGCAGGAAGCTTTGATGTTTTCCAGTTGGATTGGGCTAACTGAAAGCTGTGTTTCCACAGTGGAACCATCTTTTGCGTCTAAAACCAGATTGTGCTGTTGAGGGGATTGTTCTTGCCGACTTTTTTCAAGCAAAATATTCAGGCATTTAAGACCTTCAGGATGGATCCAAGTCTGGATTTTTTTGCCAACAACTGCTTCAGAATTGTCTTTTATCATGTCTGAGAAAGCTTTGTTACAATACAGAATTGTATCATCATCTGAAAGTAGCACTGCACCTTGAAGCATCTGTTCTACAAAAAGCCTGTACGGTTGCTCCTGATTTTTCAGCGTAAAGACTTTATCTCCATCAACTGTTGAAACAATTATGGCATCCGCGGTTCCCCCGCAAACACTGGCCATCGTTTCCTCCAGCTCCTGAAGGCGCCCCTGCAAATGTTCAAGTTCCAATTTCAACTTGTGAATTTGGTCTGCTTCTGTCACGGGTTTTGCACTCCTAACTTTAAACTGCAAAGTATGCGGTCTTTACTTGTTATGTCTCCAGAAATTTTTCTGGTGGGCAATGGATATTTTTTGATTAATGCTGGGGTGGTCATTATTTGTGCTTGAATTGTGCGTTGGGGGTTTTTGAATACGTCAAAGATTTCTAACTTGTAATCGGGGGGGAAATGTTGGTCTAGAACGGTTTTTACGGCTTTTATTGTCCGCAAGGATTTTTTGGTCATGCCACACACGAACAACTCAAAAACGTATTCGCCGCTAACTGGCTGTAAATTGTCATTTAAAGCGGCAGATGAGTTTGAGCGTGTATTGTTCAAGGGAATCAACTGTTCAGAGAAATAAAACTCGGCAATGTACAATATAGTGTTTGCCAAAAGAATGCTTTAAAATTAAAGATGAAAAAGAAAATTTTTGAGAGCCTAATTTAGGCTTCTGCTAAGTGGACAGTAACGTTGTTATCTTTGTCCTTGGTTACGCGGACGCGGATTTTGCGTGGTGGCTTCTCGATGCCTCTGCCCCAGATTTTCTCGTTAACCTCTTGGGTTATGATTAATTGTGGCAGTTCTTCTTCTTCCTCGTCCTCTGAAACGGTTACAGCCATTTTCATGTGCTTTGTTACAAAGATTTTGAGTAACTGCATTGCGCGTGGTGCACGTTTCTTTGGTGGACGAATCGAGGCTTTTTGAAGTGGGATAGTGTAGATTCTTTCTTCTACAACGTCTTCGTCTTTCTTTTTCTTTTTTGGTTTTTCAATTTTTGCTTCTGCTTCAGTTGGTTCTTGTGCTGCTTCTGCTGGCATGACTTCTTGTGTGGTTTCTGGTTCTTCGATTGCTTCTGCTAATTCTTCGGTTTCTTGAACTGATTGCTGTTCTTCTTGAGCGTTAACCATTAACTGTCAATTCTCCTATGCCTTTATTTTCCTTGTACGCCAGTTCCGTCTACCTTTAGGGGTAACTCTGACTTTACCGTCAGTTCTTGCGACCACCCATGTTGGAACAGACGATGATTCGTTTGATGCTTTAGCTAATCGGCGTTTTTTCGCTGTTGGTTTAACTCTTGCCATTCTTTCAAATCCTTGTAATTTTAGTTTCTCGCTTTCGTGATTGAAGCTGCAGCAATATTTGTTTTAGCTGAGCATCAGACAGTGGTATAGGCAACTTGCCCATTTGAGCCATCTGAATCAACTGCAGTTCAATATTTTCTGTGAAGTCGGCTCGAACCATTTTCAGGTTGTTAAGCCGCTGTCTTGCTTCAGGAGACAGGATTTGCCTAAGCAGCGCCTGTTTCTGAGCTTCAATTTTATCTTCAGCTTGAGCCTGCCTTTGCTCGTCGCTTACGCGATTCTGCATCGACAAAAGTTTTCGTTTCCGAATATTCTCAAGCTCGTCATCTGACATTGTTTCTTATTCGCCTTGATACTTCTTGAGCTCTGGGACAGTTTTAACCATTTCTTTTGCCAAGTCACCAGCAACTTCTTGAAGTAGTTTGCGTCCTTTAGGAGACATTTTTCTTCCTTCTGGGCGGCTGGTAACGATTAAATCTGCTGCTTCGAGCTGTTGCAGAACCTTGCGGATGCTGCTTCCACCAGCTTTCTTTACACGGTCAGGTCTACTGCCGCGGTTCTTTCTTCCACCATAATCAGCCCGTAAATCTTCTAGGCCGATTGGACCGTGAACGTAAACTTTACGCAGAACAGATGCGCTGCGAACATACCACCAGTTTGGATTCTGTGGTTGTTTTTCTACGTGCATGCCTGTTTTAGCTACGCTTGTCCATGACAATGGTTGAACTTCATCGACATTTTCCTTTAAGTATTTTGCTAACCGGTCGATGAACTCGGATGCGGGTACGTCATGAGGAGTTGTCAAGATGCTCTTGTCCCTTTTAGTTTTTCCTTGCAGTAAAACAGTGAAGCCTAATATAAATATTCTCTGAACAACTTGTTAACTATTGTGCAGTTTTTCAAGCTATAGCATGCCCAGTTTCGGCATTACCGCCAAATGAGGGCGAATAATTGAGGCGAAGCCGTCTTTACTGCTTAAATCAAGCATATGTCAAAGGCGGTATAAAGGGTTTTTCCAAAAAGAAAACTTTGCAAACTCGACTCAAATTAAAGCCTGAACTCTGGTGAATCATCAAAGAGTTCACGGTAAGCCTTATTGAAAAACGCGATAAACTGCCCCGCCTGCTCTGTTGCCTTAAACATCCGTGCACCTTCAACTTCCACTTCGGCAAGCAAGCCGCGCTGTTTTAGGAAGTCAAGATGGGTTTGCCCAATCTTAGAGTTCAAGTTGCAACGGTTGATAATGCTTGTGAATGATTTAGGGTGTTTGCAGAATGTGAGGATTTCCCAGAAAATCTCGTAATGCGTCCGCTTCATTCAAGCTTCCCCTAACTGCTTTTTAAGTTCCTCTTCTGCTTTAGCTGCCCCATCCAGCCGCTTATCCCAGATTGCACGGTATTTATCAAAAAAATGGGGGATAATAAAGCAGGCAACAGCTATTGCCAAACTTATCCCTACGTTAGCTGTGATTGTTATGTTGGTCCAAAGTTCTGCGCCAGCTAAGGCACCCATGATTAGAGTCGCTAAAGTGTAAACGGCGCTCAAAGCGAAGCATACACCCGCGATTTTACTGATTTTCGTCATCAAAGACAACGTGGGTTTGTTTTCTCGGTAAGTAGCAGTCATTTTCACGATTAATCCTGTTAGGGCTTCGTCGTCGAGGGTGCAGTTTTTCTTGTGTTCCTTTAATGATTCGCTGATGTCGGAGCCAGCGTCAATCATTTCGGCGCAAGAAACAAGCCAACGAATCCCAGCAACAAAAGCAATAAAACCCAAGATTACAAGCCCAATCTGGCTGATTTCTACAGTCAATGTTGTGACTATCGTGATAAGGGTGGGCATAGCAAAATAGGCGCCGAAAGCCAACGCCATCGCAGCTGCAACCATGTTAATTATTGTTAACCCTTGAAGACTGCTTAGTTCATGCTGAAGTTTCTCTGCCGTATTTGCGGACACTGTGTTTCACCCATTAACCAGTAAGGCTTGATTTTACATATAAACAGCCACGAAACATCGTTACATACCCAAGTTACGCAAGAAAAGTGTGTGTTTAGTCTTCTTTTTTAGAACGCTTCTTCATGTCCCGAATACCTTTGCGGTTAGGAAACGTTTGAGAGGCCCAACGAAGACCGGTACCTTTCATTTCGCGATGTCTAAAAATTGGTTTCTTAGCTGCCTTAACAACCTTTTTTGCCTGTTTACGTTTCCAACTGCCCACAACTTTATCGTTATTCACAGTCAAGACGCCACCGGTGAAAGCTTAAAGAATTAATAGATTTGTAGGGTTGATAAGTTTTTAGCAACTTTTTGCTGCAAATAGGCAATTATGGAAAAAATAAATAAGCTACTACAGGCATCGCTTCATCTCAGGAGTATTTATTTGAACCATAAAGAAGCGCTCTCCTCAGCCATCATTTGTATCCTCCTTGCAACCCTCGTAATTTTCATAGGCACAACAAACTTTGGAGAGGCTGAACAACAAAAACAGTTCCTTGTGGGCGTAACTTACGGCGGAAACAATGTCCAAGACGCCAAAACCCTAATTGACAAAGTCGCAAACTACACCAACCTGTTTGTACTGCAATCAGGCTCACTAAAGAATAATGCCACAGCAGTAAACGAGGTAGGCGATTATGCGGTTACTAAAGGGCTGCATTTTGCAGCTTATTTTGACACGGCAGCCGGCCCAGGAGGTGCAGTTTGGGTAGGCACTGCTGAGCAACGATGGGGCGACATGTTCGCTGGCGTCTATTTAGGCGATGAACCTGGAGGCAAATTCCTTGATGGCTTCACCACGTATACGCTTACTCCGGGCAAATTGCACTTTATCGGTAATGAAACTCACGGAACAAGTTACATAGACTCAGAAATTACTTTAAATAAACAGGTTGATGGCACACTGGATTATAGGGCTAGAACAGTCTATGGAAAAGAACAAACCGATTATGTAGCATGGTTTTTCCCAAACGGCAACATCACAGTCGAGAAAAGTAATGAACTAACATCATCTCAAACTGACCCCACAAACTCTTCCATCTTGATCCATAACGTGTTGACCAATCGCAGTATTATTGCTTATCAGCTAAACGGTTCAATAACGATAGAAGAAACAATCTCAAACTCAACAAATAAAATATACACGGGCGGTCTTCCCTTTGGTCACCATGATGCAGGGCGTTCATACGAAATACTAAAAGACGATTTTTACACAATGGAAAATGGCTCAAACCGTATTGCGCAAGAAGAAACTTACCAGCAAGTGATGCGCAAAAACGCTATGTCAGATTGTCATGGCGCTGCTGAAGTCTTTGTAAACAAAACCAGAGCACCAGTTGAAGGGCTGAAAAATCAATGGAATATTAGCAAAGGCGATTTTCCTGTTTTTACTGCTGATTATGGATTGTACTGGTGGGATTACAAGAGCGGTTACGACATGGTTCTTGCGGAGCTGGGCTGGAACAATTCTGTTGCCCAAGAAATAGGGCTTGTACGTGGAGCAGCGAATTTGCAAGGCAAAAGCTGGGGCACAATATTGACTTGGAAGTATACTCATGCGCCATATCTGGCGGATGGAGAGGAAATTTTTGAGCAAATGAAAGCATCCTATGAAGCTGCAGCACAATATGTTGTGCTTTTCAATTATGCAGAAGATATGTCTGGACCATATGGCACACTTCAAGAGCAGCATTTTCAGGCGTTAGAACAGTTCTGGAATGAGGTAGTCCAAAACCCTGCTGTTGTTCATGGAGGCGTTAAGGCTCAGGCGGTTTTTGTGTTACCCGAAAATTATGGGTGGGGCATGCGTAGACCGGACGATGTTATTTGGGGCATATGGGAACCAAACTCCACTTCAAACCAAATCTGGGTGCAGGTGCAAAGCAAACTGGACCAGTATGGCACTAAACTGGACATAGTTTATAATGACCCATCATTCTCAGTGACGAGCAAATACGCCAACATTTACTTTTTTGAATAAAGCGAACAGCTATTTTTTGCTCCATTGAAGATTTTACCTTAAACTGGCAGATTCTGGAAAACATAAATAAACTCCGACTTGTGAAATGCTCAATCTTAGAAGCGTTTGCCTATGAAAAGAAAAATTGTACTCTCAGCAGCGATTATTTTTCTATTATTAGCAGGATTAATTGCTTACATTAGCTACACAAGCTTGGGCGAAAGCATCAAAGAAAAAAAACCGTTCCATGTGGGCGTAACCTACTGTGGAAACAGCACCCAAGACGCCAAAGCATTAATCGACAAAGTGGCGAACTATACCAACCTATTTGTGCTACAATCAGGCACGTTGATGAAAGACAAAACAGCAGTGACAGCAATTGGCGACTACGCTATTGACGCAGGATTGGACATCATGGTTTATTTTGGCAGCGACAGCGCATATTACATGGAGCAATGGCTTAAATCATATGATGGGCACTGGGGCAACAAGTTAGTAGGCATATATTTCAACGATGAACCAGCAGGAAAAATGTTAGACGGAGAAATGCCATTCTTCCAAGACAATAAGTCATCATATAGAAAAATGGCGGACCGTTCAATCACAGGCTATTATATTGATGAAAACACTACCCTTCAGTATTTTCCAGATGGAAAAATAATTGCTCAAGTGTCACTGAGTTTGCCTGCAAATTCCACCGAGATTCCTTTTGAAACGTACGTTGCTTTAATCACTTATTATCCTAATGGAACAACCACAACTAGGTACCTAAATGGTGAACCAACATCTCCCAATGGATGGCCAAATATCGCGCAGACATATGAAGAATTATGGAACAGCCGACCCCTACAAACCATTAATGAAACTTCTAACGTCTATATCGAACAGTGCAACACCCTGATTAGTCGTGCAAAAGACCGAAACTCAAACTTTACATTTACCAATTTCTTGACGGCGGATTATGCGCTTTACTGGTTTGATTACAAAGGAGGTTACGACACTTTGCTGGCGGAACTTGGCTGGAACAACACCGTTGCTCAAGAAATCGGTTTAGTGCGGGGAGCGGCAAACTTGCAGGGTAAAGATTGGGGTACAATATTGACTTGGAAGTACACTCACGCGCCTTACCTTACAGACGGAAATGAGATGTTTGAGCAGATGAAAACTTCTTACGAAGCTGGCGCGCAATACGTTGTCATTTTTAATTACGCAGAAGACATGAGTGGCCCATATGGTACCTTGAAAGAAGAGCATTTTGA
>JAWRIR010000008.1:0-4635 GCA_040268405.1 Thermoproteota archaeon
TGGTACGTAGTCCACGACGGTCAAGACCTTGCACCAGCACTCGAATATGCACCACTGCCAGCAAACGTTGTAGCACTTAACGAAGAAACACTGCGATCAATAACCTTCAACGGTCAAACCCTAATCTAAAACAACTTCCCCAACTTTATTTTATTTTTTTAGTTTTAGAATCGAGTTTTATTGAAATTTTTTTCTGTTAAAAAAATCAAAAACTGATTTCGGCAGCTAAGTTTTTCCGAATTTTAAAATTAAAAAATTGTTGGTTGTTTAGCTCAGGACGGATTCAATTGTCATGTTCAAAACTACTTCAGAGATGTCACTGGCGTATTCTGCTATACGGCGAACGCTTTCGATAAGTAATCTGATGTCTACCATTTCTTCACTTTTAAGACCCTGCGTCAGAAGGATTGCTTCTTTCTCAAACTTGTGTGCCTGATTTAGTTTCTCAATCACGCTTTCTGCCAAGTTGAAGTCATGTTTGAACAGGGCTTCCATGGCGTTTTCAAACATTGTGTTGGCTAAAACGCTTAGCTGGCTGACTTTTTCTAAAAGGTTAGGATTCACAGGCTCTTTTAGGAGCAGTGTGTTTTCAGCCATTTTTGTTGCGTGGTCAGCGGTGCGTTCAACTGATTTTGCAATCAATCGGTAGCCTATGCATTCTCGTTGTGTGTTTAAACCGATGTCTTTTACAACTCTCGGGTTGGAAACGGCCAGTTTGAGCAGTCTTACAATGTAGAGGCCAAACCGGTTTACTTCACGGTCAGTTTCGATGACGGCTTTGGCGCTTTGATAATCCAAGTTGTTTAGCGCTGATAAGGCTTCTTTCTGCATTGATGACGCTATAATTGACATTCGGCTGAGTGCGTTATGTACTGTTAACTCTGGATAGTTAAGCAGCACTTGAAGTGTTAACTCGTTTGGGGTATCTATAACGATTTCTGTGCCAACGAGGTAGTTTCGGGCAAAATTTTTCAGGTGATTGCGTGTTTTTGAGCTTAACACTTTTTGGCCTTGTGCTCGTATGTGTAATACGTTGTAGCCGTTTAGGTATGCTGATATTGCGGTTCTCATGATGCCGTCGGGGTTGTCGTTGGGGTTGGTTTTGATGTATGCTTCGTCTCTTTTTTCTTTCTTTTCAAATCTTGTCGGTGAAATCGAGAGTGTGCCGTCGTCTTCTTCTCTTAGGACCATGGAGCTGCCGCGTTTTAGTTCGTTTCTGGTTGCCCAGTCTTTTGGGAGTGATAAAATGAATGTGGATCCGCCTGTAACCTGTAGTTTTCGTTGTTCTTCGTTTAGCTTTTCGGCTGCTTTACTTGTCAATTTTGACTCCAAGTTACTTTCTTTATGTTCCGTCATTATATTAGGTATATCTATATAGACTATAAAGTTTATGGAGATTCACTATATAACCTGTGGCCATTTTTTAGTTAAAACAAAAACGAAGGAAAGAAAATATGAACACTAAATATACCATCGTAATTGCAATAGTTGCAATCGCCATAATCGCAGGTTCAGTAGTAGCATACACCTGCATGAGTCCTGGAGCTGCGGAAACAGTCATACTTAACGGCTCAGGTGCAACATTTCCATATCCACTTCTCGATAGTATCATAACAGAATATCAAACTAACGTTAAACCTAATGTACAGGTCAATTATCAGCCAGTAGGTAGCGGCGGAGGCATCTCAGACCTACAAAAAACCATAGTTGACTTTGCAGGTTCAGATGCACCATTATCAAGCGCAGAAGCAGAAAAGCTGCCAAATGCACTGCACATTCCAGAAACCATTGGTGCAGTAACTGTAGCTTATAACATTGAAGGCGTTTCTTCCGGTCTAAAATTAACTGGTCAAGTTATTGCTGACATTTTCCAAGGCAAAATCACAATGTGGAATGATGCTGCAATAAAAAATCTAAACCCTGACCTTACTTTACCCGCAGCAGCAATTAATGTTGTTCACCGTTCAGATGGTTCTGGTACAACTTTCATCTTCACAGGTTACCTGAGCAAGGTTAGCAATTCTTGGGCAACTGATATTGGTCAAGGCAAATCTGTAGCGTGGCCAGTTGGCAGTGGCTCAAGCGGTAATACTGGTGTGGCATCAATTGTAAACACTACCGCAAATACAATTGGTTATGTTGAATTAGCTTATGCGTTACAGAACGGCATGACTGTGGCAGCAATACAAAATCCATCTGGAAACTATGTTTTGCCAACATTGGAATCTACAACTGCAGCAGCTCAAGCAGTAGCTTCGTCTGGTCTGCCAAAAGGCGATGAAGCATGGACAAACGTTAACCTGCTCAACGCTGACGACCCAGATTCATACCCAATCGTAAGCTTCACTTACCTCTTAGTGTACAAAGAACTCAACGTTATACCCGGAATGACCGAGTCACATGCAACCGCACTGGTTCAGTTCCTATGGTACGTTGTACATGACGGGCAAAATTTTGCTTCAGGCTTAGAATATGCACCATTACCATCAAACGTTGTGCAGCTAAACGAAGCAACTATTCGATCAATAACATTCAACGGACAAACACTTTCAATACCTTAAGGTGGAAAAAGTGAAACAGTCCAACCCTCAAACCCTTTTTTCAAATCTTAAAAACTTTAGATTTACAGGCGATAATGTTTTCAAAATTATAGCTGCAGTTATTGCGGCTTCAGCAATAGTAATTTTACTAGTTACAGGTTATACTTTAGCAGAAGGTTCCGTGCCTGTTTTGCAAGAGTTTGGTTTAAGCTTCTTTTTTGGTCAAGCATGGAATCCCGCTGAAGGGCGTGAAGTCTTTGGCGCGTTACCTTACGTTTTAGGTACACTTGTAACTTCAGGAATTGCGTTGGTGATTGGTGTACCGTTAAGTCTTGGCATCGCGATTTTCCTAGTAGAAATGGCTCCCAAGTCGCTACGAGTTCCAATCAGCTACCTCGTAGAGTTGCTTGCGGCTGTTCCAAGCGTAATCTATGGACTTTGGGGCCTGTTTGTTTTCCGTTTCTGGATACTAAACTACATTGAAATTCCATTAAACACTTATCTCGGGTGGATTCCCCTCTTCGGAAGCACACCCACAGGCATGGGCGACTTCTTCACAGCAGGAACCATTCTGGCAATCATGATTATACCCACCGTTGCTTCAATTTCAAAAGAAGTGATATCCGCCGTGCCTAACTCAATCCGTGAAGGAGCCTACAGCATCGGCGCCACAAAATGGGAAGTAATCCGGCACTGGGTTCTAAGCTACGGACGCTCAGGCATCTTTGGAGCAGTAATCCTCGGATTAGGCAGAGCTGTCGGTGAAACAATGGCGGTTGCAATGCTTATCGGCAACGCAACAGGTCCAGCAGCAATGCCCACGTCACTGTTCAAATCTGGTCAAACCATGGCTTCATTAATTGCCAACGGTTTTCTGGAAGCAACAAGCACACTGGAAATTTCAGCTTACGTTGGTGTAGGCTTAATCCTGTTATTGATGAGCTTGCTGATTAACGTTGGAGCACACTTGGTAATGACACGTGTGTTCAAAGTTAAGGGAGGCGCAGTGGAATGATGAACAGTTACGGTTTTAGAAAATTCAAAAACCGCCTCTTCTTCATCATATGCGCTGTCTGCGTTGCCATTGCTATAATTCCTTTAATCAGCATACTAATCGAAGTGGTTGTTAGAGGTGCCCCGCAGTTAAGTCTTAACTTCCTTACTGCGACAACCACTAACGGTGGCATAGGTCCAGCAATTCAGGGTACTCTGATACTGATTGGGTTAACAAGCCTCCTTGGCATCCCCATCGGCGTACTCTCAGGCGTATATTTGTCCGAGTTTGGAAACAACAAATACGCTCAAAGTCTGCGGACAATCAACGACATCTTAACAGAGTTCCCATCAATCGTAGTAGGCATCACAGCTTACGGAGTAATAGTAATCGCGCTTGTTGGGCACTACTCAGCAATAGCAGGAGCAATCGCGTTATCTTTCATCTTGATACCCATCGTCGCCAGAACAACCGAAGAATCCCTAAAACTAGTACCCAACAGTGTACGAGAAGCATCCTTGGCGTTAGGTGCACACAAGTGGCGAACAACCCTAAGCGTTGTACTCCCAACCGCCAAAAGTGGTCTCGTAACAGGCGTGCTTTTGGCAGTAGCCAGAATCGCTGGTGAAACAGCACCATTAATCATGACTGTCCTTGGAAACCGGTACTTTTTCCAAGGTTTAGACCAGCCCATGGCAGCGTTGCCGCTTGAAATCTGGAGAGACTCCTTGCAGCCTTACCCAGAACTGGTAGCTCAAGGCTGGGGTGCAGCTTTGATACTAATCTTAATCGTGTTAACAATCAACATTGCTGTCAGATTAGCCAGCAGGAGTAGAATGAAATCATGATGACAATACAAGAAGAAAAACTATCCAAACAAAAACTAAACCAGCCTCCACAGGCAATAGATGCAGCCGCCAAAATGCAAGCTATCGACGTTGAAGCCTGGTTTGGCCAAAAACAAGTCCTAAAATCAGTAAACTTGACCGTGAAACCAAACACCGTCACCGCAATAATTGGACCATCAGGATGCGGTAAATCCACTTTCCTACGTTGCTTCAACCGCATGCACGAACTCGTTCCCAACTCAAAAATGACTGG
>JAWRIR010000009.1:0-54116 GCA_040268405.1 Thermoproteota archaeon
TCCAAGACGAGTTTTGTGAGTACACGGTTTCTTTTTTGAAGAGTTTTGCCAAGTTGTAATAGGTTTGAAGCAACGGTGGACCTTGTCTTCGTTGTGCTGCTGCTTTTACTTTCTTGATTATGCTGATAAATAAAGGTGAAAACAGCAAAGTGAATGAAGCGTTTAGTACTCCATAAATAATTAAGTCGAAATTCATGCAAACCACCAAATTAACAGTAGGAAAATTACGATAGCCACAAAAGCGTAGGCAATATTCAGGTCAACGTCTCCACGTTGAAGGGCTGAAACTTTCAGGGACACTTTTTTTATGAAATCGGCTATGGGCAAATAGAGTTGTTCTTCGAAGAACTTCATCAGTTTAAGCTCAGCTTTACCACTTTTGAAGACCGCTTGGTTGTTGTCGTAGTATTCACGTTTGCTTTTCTTTTCAGTACGGAAAATCGTTTTTAGAATCGTAACGATAGGCTCCGAGAAGCCTGAAGCGGAATACTCCATCAGAGGCGTCTGTGTTGTAATGCCGCAGCCCCAAGTTTCCGAAACACGCTCCACAGCGGCCGTTTTCTGTCGAAGCGCAACCCAAGCAAACACGTAAAAAACAGCCAGCAAAGAACCAATCAAAAGCATGTTTGGCAACTGCAAAGAATAGCCGAGTAACTGGAATATTTGGTAAGAGAACACACCTAAACCCACGCATAAAATGGCAAGGATAGCGGGCCCAATTAGCATAGCTTTTGGAGCTTCTTTAGCGTCTTTTGCGTTTTGGGAACGCGGAAGTGCAAGGAAGGATATTCCGAATGCTTTTACGAAACATGCCGCTGCAAGAGCACTTGTAAACGCGAATACTGATAAAGCAACAATGAGAAGCAATGCAAGGAATGGGTTGCCAAGAGCGGTAGATTGCAGGAAAGTTTGGAAAATCATTAACTCACTTACGAAACCGTTGAAGGGTGGCAAAGCGGAAATGGAAACTGCTCCAATAAGGAACAGGAAACTTGTTGTTGGCATTTTTTTGATTAAGCCGCCCATTTCCTCAATGTTCTTGGTTTTTGTAGAGTTAACTACTGCGCCTGTTGTCATGAAGAGCAGGCTTTTGAAGGCTGCATGATTGAAAGAGTGGAAAAGAGCGCCAAACAGGGCAAGCATTGCAATGCTGGGGAGACTATAAGTTGTGAAGATTACGTATAAGCCGACGCCGACAAGGATAATTCCAACGTTTTCGATGCTTGAGTAAGCCAACATTTTTTTGAGGTCAGGTTCTTTAAGCGCGTAGATTACGCCTAAAAGCGCTGAGAGACTGCCCATTGCTAAAATCAGCAGGCCCCACCATGATTCTAAAGGCAACAAGAGAAGGAACCGTATTAAACCGTAAATTGCGACTTTCAGCATTACGCCTGACATGAGTGCGGAAATGTTTGAGGGGCTTGCTGGGTGTGCGTATGGTAGCCATTTGTGGAATGGTATTATACCTGCTTTAATGCCGAAGCCTAAAAACAGGAAAACAAACGCAACTGACGCAATTAGTGGCTGAGCAGTTATTGGTTGAATATTAAACGTGCCTGTGGTTACATACAGGAACAGGAAGGCAAAGAACAGAAAAACTGTGCTAAGGTGAGTCATGACGAAGTAGAACATGCCGGCTTTGGCGGTTTCAGGTTTTTCGTATTCAAGCATAACCAGCAAAAATGAGGTTAAAGCCATTGTTTCCCAGAAAAACAGAAAGGAAAACATGGAGGAAGAGGAAATCACAAGAATCATTGAGACAATAAAAGTATTCATCAAAAAGACAAGAAGGTTCTTTCTTCCTTCGCCATGCATGTGCTCAATATAATGGATTGAGTAGATTTCAACTGCTAAAGAAACAACAGTTACTAACGCTATGAAGAAGCTGGATAACCTGTCCACTTGGAAGGACAATTCAAGCGGTGTTATAATCGTATAAGTGAATCCTGAAAAAACGGTGTCGGTAAAGAGTAGTTCTACAGCAAAGGCAAGAATCAAAACACTGGCAGAACAGCTTGCTACAAGGGCAGCCTGCCTTACGCCTTTATTGTTTTTCAGTTTTGCTGTTGCTATAGATAATATTGCGCCGAAAATAAATACAGCTAATCCAATGGGAAAAAGGGGTTCAAGCATAGACTAAGCCACTTTAGAAAAAGTCCGGTTTCACCCTATCAACTACAGAAACGACGAACAAAGTTTTGTTATTGGCATTCGATTCAGGGTTTTGGTTGGCTTGCATTTTATCGCCAACAGTGTAAACAACCGGCGGATTATTCATTAAGGTCGCCAACCAACCTCGCAGTCCCATAAAAAAGCTTTACGGAACAAGACAACCGAAAAAACAGCAAAGAAGCCATTAAACAGGTCTTAACTAATTAAGCCACTTGAAGAACAAATGGATGGGAAAACAGTTCAACCCAACTCAAATGTTGTTACCCCGAAAATTTTTTCTAAGGGCAATTTAGGTGCATCTTTAGTGTACATTCGCACCGTGCTGAAAACGGGTTTCATACCATAAGATTTTGCAAGCGCTACTCCGGCAATGTTGGGTTCTGGAACATCCAAAAAAACCTCTTCACCTGACACTCGGGATGCTAAGCTTGACAACAACAAGTCAGCAGTCACCGTTTCTTCAGCAAACAGTGGTCCAATCTTGTATCCTTGAAAACATTTGCGGATTACACCGTAACCCTTGATTTTGTCGCTGTCCTGAATCATTAGCGCGGTACTGTCGTTTTGGTGAAGCCAGCAGTTCAGGAAACGTGGACGCTTAGCAGGGAAAAACTTGGAGTCAAAATCTACAATTTTGTTGAAATCAGCCCTTTTGATTGAAACACACCTATCCGAAAGGTCACTTTTGATGATCCCTGAATATCTGGTGTTGTTGTAGGCGGTTTTGAATCCTGATTGCTCGTAACGGCTCTGCATGTTAACTACACCGTCAATGCCCAAGTTCAGGTTTTGACATTTGCTCAAGACGAATTCTTGGAGTATCAACCCGATGCCTTTTCCTCTAAAGTCAGGCATTACAACGTAAAAGCCTGCAAAAGCAAAGTCGTCCGAATATTTTACTATGGAAACAGTTCCAACGGTTTTGCCGTTTATTTTTGCCGCGTAGAAGCCATATGGGTCTGTGCGGTAGAAGCATTCGCCGTCATGAAGTCCAGGGTTCCAGCCTTCGGTTTTTGCCCACTTGATTGCGGTTTGTACTTCTGCCCAAGTCATGTTTACTATTGTTACTTGTTGGGGATTTGAATTGTCAGTTTCCATAGGGAAAAGTGTACTTTTTTGTTTATAAGATTGTTGAACAAGTGAGAGATTATTTTTGTTTCTTTTTTGAGCATTTCTTTTTTATCTCTAACGGTTAAACTGAAAAAATGGCAAAAAACTGTTAAGAAAACAAGTCTTAATTGAAAAAATAGTGATTAGCAATGCTTGATTTAGGATTCATAAGCGATTAATAAGTAAACGTACGATTGCTCAGTTAACACACGGATGTTATAAAATATGACAACTGACGTAGCCTCTGAAAAAAGATTTAACGAGTACAAAAAACAGATCGAGGAGTTAGAAAAAGAAAACCAAAAACTCCGCGCATTAAACCAGGACTTAGCAAAGTCACAAATCGTGATTCTTGAAGACGCAATACAGGGCGCCAAAGACATCGTTGCAAACAATGAGGAAACCATCAAAAACGGAAAAAAAATGGTTGAACTCACAAGTAGCGTAGAAAAAGCAGTTCAAGAAGTAGCAAAACTGGCTCTTGAAACAACAACCACGATAGATCAGGTTGCAAACGCTGCCAAAAACGTTGGAGAAGTAGCAAGCAAAGTCTACACTCAAGCTGATAACGCAAACCAAGGAACCGCTAAAGTTTTAGAAATGGGTAAACAGGCTGCGAACGTTTCAAACCAAATGGCTATTGGCATGCAACAAGTCAGCACTGCTTCTCAGCAGGTGTCAACTGGAGCTCAGAAACTTGCAGACCTTTCACAAAACGCTGCAAGAAGCACTGAAGCTTTAAAGAAAGTAATGGATGACGCAGGCATTATTGCCAAAGAAGCTTCAAACGTTACAGGTGAAGCTTTAAAGAAGTCAAAAGAAGCTAACGAAAAAAGCCAAAAAGGCCTACAAGCAATTGAAAACATCAAAACCAACATTATCAAGGTTTCAGATGCAGTAACATCCATGGTTAGCTCAATTGACCAGGTTGGGCAAATGGCGAACTCAGTTTCAGATATTGCAGGCCAAACTAACATGCTTGCACTCAACGCTGCTATTGAAGCTGCCCGAGCAGGAGAAGCAGGCAGAGGCTTCGCAGTCGTCGCAGACGCAGTTAAAGGATTAGCAGGTCAATCTAAAGTAGCAGCCCAATCATCAATCAGTCTTGTTAAAAACATTAAAGACGCAGGTAGCCAAACCAGCAACATCTCCAGCCAATCACAGGTAGGCGCACAAGAAGGAGCCACCGTTGTTTTAGCCGCAATAAAAGAATCAGAAGGCATCGCAAGCATTATGGATGTAATGAATGGAAAAGTCAGCAACCTTGCATACGGCGTCGAAAAAGGCCTTCAAGAAATTAACGCTGTTACACGAACAATAGAGGAAGTAGCAAGCATCGCTGAAGAAAGCTCATCAGCATCACAAGAAGCATCATCAGCCACCGAGGAACAGACAGCTGCAGCTCAACAAATGGCAAGCATCGCAAGAGATGTTTCTTCAGTAGCTGAAGAAGTTGAACAATCAACCAAAAGCGTGCTTAAAAGCGCTGAAGAAGTTGCAAAACTTGCAGATAACGTAACCACTGATGCAGCCACAGTTGAAAAGTCTGCTAAAGAAATTGCAACACACGCTGAAACAGTTGCTTTTACAACAAACGAAGTGGGTCAAAACGCTTCTTCAGTAGTTAAAGCTGCAGAAGAAACAAACGCTAACCTGCAAAAACTCATCGAAAAACGTACTGCCATCCTCAACGAAATAATGCAAAAACACAACATCAAAAAAGATTAAAGTGAACATTATGGCAAAATCTGTTCAAAACGGCGACTTCCAAATCGTCAACTTCACCGTAGACAACATAAACTACGGTGTCCCAGTTGAGCAAGTGCGCGAAGTCCGAGACATGCAAGCAGTAACTCCCGTTCCAGGAGCTCCAGCTTATGTTGAAGGCGTAACCAACCTGCGAGGACAAATAATTACTGTTTTCGACTTACGCAAACGTTTAGGGCTTCCAGAAAAGGAAGGCGCTGGCGAAAAAATCTTGATCATTGATCTTGAGAAGTCAGCTGTCGGCGTTGTTGTTGATGCAGTTACTGAAGTTTCAACGATTAAGGAAGCGGACGTTGAAAAGAACATGGAAGTTACTTCAGCACTTGGCGACTTCATTTTAGGCGTTGGAAAACAAAATGACCACTTAGCAGTTATTTTGGATATTTCCAAAATAGTCCTCAACACAAGGTCTCAAGAATACCCCAATTAACCTTTTTTTAAGGTTCATAGATTTTTCTACAAACGTCAGATAAAATGTTTTTAGAGTTTCTTATTGATTCCATTGCAAGTTGTCCTTTTTCGGTTAGCTTGTAAACGGTTTTTCTTCCATCTGTTTCCCCAAAAATTAGTCCTTTACGTTCAATTGCGTAAAGTGTTGAGTAAACGGTTCCGGGGCTTATTGATTCTGAAAATTTGAGGTTAACCAAGTCGATTATGTCATAGCCGCTTATGCTTTCATGTTTTTCCATTTCAAGTAAAATGATGACGTTAAGGAATTCTCTGACAATTCTTGTTTTTATTGCTGCTAAAGTGTACTCTGGGGGTAAATTGATCTTTTGAAGTTTTGCCAACCATTTCAACTTCCTTTAGGAACCATCGACATATTGAACAGTAAGCGCTTTTAAGTTTTATCGAACGAAGCTAAGTTAACCAATATTTTTAAAAAACAGCAGTCAATACAACAATTTACTTTAAAAAAATAAAAAATATGGTTTAGATTTAATAATAGTAAGTCAAGGTTACGGTTGCATTGTTTGCTGCGGAATCAGTGTTTCCAAGTAGAATCTCGGTAGTGCTTGGAAGTATCGGGAAATATGCGGTTCCATCGGTTCCGACAACTGTTTTTTGGTTGAAGTTAACGCCTGCGCATGTGTAAATTACTTGGACATATGTTGTGTTTGATGATGATTGAACTTGGACTTTAACGTAACCGGCATAGTTTATTGCATCATTGTAAAGGGATGTTGTCGTGTTAGCGTCCTGAGTGATTGTTTGGTTGTCTATGATTATAGCTGACTCGTTAAGGTCAAGTATACTAAGGTACTGATTGATTTGGGTTGTTAAATTGGCAATCTGGTCCTCATAATCGTTAACCGTTGTGTTTAGGCTGGTTAACTGATTTTGAATGATCGTAATTTGTGCGTTAAGATTCGAGATTGTACTTGTTTGGTTTGTAACTTGCGCTTGCAAGTCATCTATTGTCTGCTGGTCACCAAAAACGGCTCCATTTACTACCACCGTAACTAAACCAGCTGATAGAACAACACAAATTAAGCTTAAAGCAACTGCTATGGTTCTGCTAACAACTTTTCCATTTTTCTTGTCTGTCATTTGATTGTGTTCACTCCATTTTTATGTGCATGTTACTGCTCTGCTTTTGATTTATTTCTAAGCGCCAGAACAGGTTGTTCAAAAAATAGACAAGGGGTATTAAGCGGTTTTTCCCAAATTGACCCCTACTAATTCCCTAAATTATGGGAAAAGTTGGTTAATATTTCAGGGTCAAGTACAGCAGGACTGAAAGAGCTGCAAACTCAAACAGGTCAGGCAGAACTATGAAAGGCCCTAAACCCATTGGGAAGAATTGGAAGATGCTTGCTGTAAAGGGACTTGAAAACAAGTCTTTTAACAGGAAAGCAAACCCAAAGATAATTAACCCAAAGGAAAACTCTGATTTTGTTTTTCGGTAAACACTAATGAAGGTTACTAGCAGAATCGCCAATAAAGCCACATTTAAGGTTGAAATGATGGCATGGGCAAAGTAGAAGAATTCAAAATCGTATTGGATTAAAACGCGGGGTCTAGGTTCAGGTGGCGTGTAAAATATGGATGCTGCCCAGAAAGCTGCAAAAAAGCCAACCAATACTAGAATTGGAAGAATTAATCCAATCTTGAATTTTAGACTGCTGTTCATCTTGTTTTCCATTTTCGCCATGCCCCTTTTTCTACTTTTTCCCTATTTTACTGCTAATCTCCTCAAACAGGTTGTAATTGTCTTCCATCACTTGAGAGAGAAAATACGTGGCACCGTACCGGTCACCGATTGAAGTTATCAAACGGTTTTTCTCTAAAACATCCAAATGATGACGCATCGTTTTGTAATCCATGCCAAGCAACGTTGCAAGCTGGTTAGCGTTTTGAGGTTTATCTTTTAGGGCTTGAATAATTTTTGCCCTTGTCAACCCGCCACGAGTGCCTGCGATGAGCCATCCAAGCAAATATTTCAGTGAACGGGCGTTGCTAGACATTTCTGAACATCCTGTAGGGGAATTCGTTGTTTCATTCTATTCGAATTAAAGTTATAAATGTCACCTTTTTCAAGCGTCAATATGAGAAAATGTATGGTAAACTATGGAGCCAATTTGGGGTAAATTTTGAAAAATGCCTTAATAATTTTCTGACAAACCCATGCTTGTTTTCCAAAGAGGTGAACAGAACAGAATACCAACAGAACACTTGACTTTAATATGCATCATCATTTTAGCCGCAGTCGCTACAAATCTACGCATGACAACATAGGCACAGTAACCTCAGAGAATCACAAATAGAGAAGTAACTTGACCCGAAAAGTTTTCACTTTTTTCTCTTATCTCCATTATTTCCCCAAGTTCTTCTCTTCTTTTTTAAAATCACCATTAATCATTCTGCTTAAACATTCTTGCCCTTGCCACGTTTGGATTTGGGTTCAATTTGGGTATTATTTTGAAATTAATTTAATAGCAAACTTGAACTTCAAGGGTCTTCATGGCAGCCGAGAAGGAAAAAACCCGTATAAAGAAGCCACATACTCTCACCGTTTGGGTTATGTTGCTTCGAACAAGCATCCTCCTCAGCACCTTCCCGGTTGCCAAATCCTTTAACATGGTGACCATTTTTGGGCGTACTAAACAGAGCTGTTAGAAATATTTCAAGAAGAAAAATTCGCGCATCACTTGTAATAATTGCCTTGGCTTTTTCTATGGCCATTTTAATCTCAATCCCCGCTGGAGTTATGGCTAATCAAGATGTTGCACAATCCATAAGCGACAATCTTAGCAGAACCATCAACGAAACCGGAGAATCACTCAACCAAACCCTAACGCAAATAGATTGCACGTCTGGAGTTGAAGGGTACGGTTTTGGGCCTCCAACATCAAGCGGTTTTGATCAAGGAGACATGCAAAACAGACCCATGCCATCTGGTGATATGAGCAATTTTGATCCAAGCCAATTCGGTGGTGGACAAATGCCGGGACGCTTTGGCGGAGGCTCCTTTGGTGGAGGCGAAGCTAACCCAATGAATCAAACATTGTATGATGACATTTCAACTATTAGTGGTGTAGCTGCTGTAGCGCCAATTTTGGATGCAACTCAAGGCCAAAACGTAACTGAAGAATTTATGGGCAGAACCTTCTCGAGAATTACAACGGATTACATTATTGAAGGCATCCCGTTAACAGATGAGCTTGTTAACTATAACATTTTACCCACAAACATTACTGAAGGCAGAAACCTGCAAGCAGGAGACAGCGGTGTCGTTGTTCTAAGTGAAAATAACACTGTATACTTCAATGCGGGCATAGGCGACACTATTACTATTCTTGGAGAAGAATTCACCGTAGTAGGCATTCACGGCACCTCTGGCGTTTCAGACGTCAACACTTTGTACATGAACCTCACAGACGCTCAAACAATAACAGACAATGTAGGCTACATTACAACACTACGAGTATTTACCACTGACAGTTCAGTCGTGTCACAAGTAGCAAGCGAAATCAGCGCCCTCCACAGCGAATTAAACGTTCAAACAGCACAAGACATGCTTGAAAGAATGCAAAACACTCAAGCAAACCAAACAACAGCAATTGAAAACGCTGAAGCCTCACTTGCAGCAAGCCAAAGCACCGCAATCCAAGAAATCATCGTGGTAGTTCTTGCTACCAGCCTAATAGTCCTGTTCGTAATGCTCTACACAGTCCGTGAACGCACAAAAGAAATTGGTACACTCAAAGCAATCGGCTTTAGCAACCGCACCGTCATGCGTCAATTTGTTTTAGAGGGCATTTTGCTTAGCGTTATCGCGGGAGCCATTGGCATCGCTATTGGAACATTCCTTGCACCAACATTGTCATCACTGCTTATACCCGCAATCAGCGCAGGAACCACAGGAATGGGAGCACAATTTGGTCAAGCCGCAACACAAACAGCAGTGGTTTCGGTTACTCCGGAATTGATGTTGATTGTTTTCGGCTTCTCAGTACTGCTTGGAGGCTTAGGCAGCTTGTATCCAGCGTGGAGAGCAGCAAAAATTAGACCAGCAGAGGCGATGAGATATGAGTGAGATAGCACTGAAAATTGAAAACCTGACAAAAAGCTACATGCTTGGTAAACGTGAAGTCCAAGCATTAACCAACCTAAACTTGGAAGTCAAAAAAGGCGAATTCGTCTCAATCATGGGACCATCAGGCTCAGGAAAAACCACACTGCTAAACGTCATGGGCTGCATCGACAAACCAACAAAAGGACGCATAGTACTTGACGGAATTGATTTAGAAAAAATGCAAGAAAACGAACTCTACAAAATTCGCCGTGACAAAATGGGTTTTGTCTTCCAAGCCTTCAACCTTCTACCATACCTAAACGCCAGAGAAAACGTAGAACTACCAATGGAAATGACAGCAACCACAAAAGAGGACCGTAAACGCAAAGCCAGCGAACTCTTAGCAATGGTCGGGCTGTCAGGAAGAGAAAACCACCGACCCCAACGCTTAAGCGCCGGAGAACAACAACGCGTCGCAATAGCCCGTGCATTAGCCAACGACCCAGCAATAATACTCGCAGATGAACCCACAGGCAACTTGGACACAAAAAACAAGCAAGAAATCATAAAACTGCTCGCCAACCTCAACATCAAACAAAAAACAACCGTCATCATGGTAACACACGACAACCAAGTAGCCGCCCACACAGAAAGAGTCCTTTTCCTTAAAGATGGAAAAATTCTAAAAGAAAAAGAAGGCCTACTCCTAAACAGGAAACGTGAAGGGCTACCAAAAAAGGCGAACAATGAACTAAAGGGTAATGAACATGACTGAAGAACAAAAAAGTCCTGAAGAAACAGAAAACTCAAACCAAACCGACACACAACCAACAGAAGAATACCCCCAGACAACACAGCAACCCCAAGATTTTTCGCCGCCTCCACCTGAAGTGGAAGAGTATTCACCTCCACCACCGCCCCAATCACCGCCTTATTCCCATCAGCCTCATCATCAGAAAAGCAAGAACACTAAGGTTGTAGTGGTTGCGCTTCTTGCGGTTTGTTTGCTTGCAGGCAGTTTTGTCGGTTATGCTGCAACGTATTGGGCTCTTAACGATAAAATTTCAGATTTGCAGCAGCAACTGCTGTATTACCAGTCAAACGGGCAAAGCGGCGACATCACCACTGTTTCAACTTTGAACGTTACAGGTTCACTTGCCAGTTTGTACCAGAACGTGAAAGCTTCGGTAGTAGTAGTTAAGGACCTTGTACCGCAATACAACCTGTGGGGATACCTTGCAGGTTATGCTACGCAGCAGGGTTCAGGATTTGTAACATCAGTAAATGGGCAACAAGTAATAGTAACCAACAACCACGTAATTGAATCCTCAACCAACATTACGGTAACCTTCGCCGACGGTTCAACATACACAGCAGACGTTTTAGGTTCAGACCCATACGCAGACCTTGCAATCCTAAAAGTAAACTCAATGCCAAACGGCGTACCATCCTTGACACTTGTCAGTTCATCAACACTTAACGTGGGCGACACAGTCGTGGCAGTAGGCTCACCCTATGGACTCTCAGGCACCCTAACATCAGGAATCATTAGCTCACTTGGAAGAACAATCATTGAAGGAAGCAGCACCAGTGGCATCGCAATCCCAGACACAATCCAAACAAGTACCGAAATTAACCCCGGCAACTCTGGAGGACCATTAATCAACCTACAAGGACAAGTCGTCGGCATAACCACCGCTGCAGTCAGCGACTCACAAGGCTTAGGCTTCGCAATACCCTCAGACACAATCATACGCGAAATAGTTTCACTCGTCAACACAGGCTCATACACGCAACACCCATCTCTAAACGCTGTAGGAACCGACATGAACCTTCAAATCGCTCAAGCAATGGGCACCGACGTAACCTACGGTTGGCTGGTAGAATCAGCACAAGAAAACAATGGACTTCAAGGCGGCAACGCACAAACATCAATCCTTGGCGAACGCGTAATCATCGGCGGAGACATCATCATCGGCGCAGGCAACACGGCAATAACCAACACAGACGACTTGCTCGCATATCTTGAACGCAACACAACTCCAGGACAAACCGTACAATTCACCGTAATCCGCGATGGACAACAACAGACTGTCTCAGTTGAAATCGGCAGCCTAACCTAACCATTTTTACTTTTGTTTTTGATTTTTTCCTTAGGGGTAGGTGCTATTGATTGAAAAATGAGCCATTAGCATGTAAAAAAATAAATGTTATTTTTTACCTAAGAAGTCTTCAATGTCTGAAATGAACGTCAATGCACCCTTTTCTATTTGCTTCGTTAACGCTTCGGGGTTGCTGAAATCGGCGTTTTCAACCAACACGTGCTCAACTATTGAATCAACACCACTCAGGCTTAAGGGAACCGTGTATTTGCTGTAGTTGGCATCTTTGAATTGTTGCCAGATTTTTGCTTGAACCTTCTTGTTGTAGCCTGCCAACCAAACTTCAAACCTAAAGGAGTCATGAACAAACAGCAAGACAATTTTGAGTTGCTTCTGCTTAAGCGTCTTTGGAAAGAAGTAAAAGTATGAATAATCCATCAATCCCTGTTGCACACTGCTGGAGACGAAAAAGTCAGGATACTTATTTTCAAAATACAGTCTTAACCCGTAAAGGTAACCCATCAAGCCCTTGTAAGCTGTTCTAATGGTACCCGTTGACAACTGTTTTCTATACTCACTTAATGAACATTGAAATTCTTTTACGGCGGTATCTTTAGCATCCAAGTATTATCCCTGAAGGTTTTATGCTAGAAATGCATTATAAGCTTTTGAAGACAAGTCTTGTCTTAGCCGTGAACTTTTTTGTTGTGTAATCCTTACTACAAATTAGCGTAGGCTTATATGCACCCAAAGCAGCCTATATGTAAATTCATAAAAAGAAGGTAAAGCCATGTCTGCATTTGCAAAGCCAGGAGCTTATGACTATAACGCAACAGTATTTTCGCCAGATGGGCGTCTATACCAAGTTGAATATGCAATGGAGTTAGTCAACCGTGGAGCAACCATTTTAGGCATAAAATGCCCGGAAGGCGTAGTGCTTGCTTCAGAAGAAAACTCCGAAGCATTTGAAAAAACAGACCATTCATTAAAAATCTTCACAATAGATGACCACATTGGAGCAGCCATCGTAGGCTTAGGCAGCGACGCAAGAGTCCTAATTCAAAAAGCAAGACAAGAAGCACAAAGCAACAAACTAACCTTTGAAGAACCAGCCGACGTTGAAACAATAACAAAAAGCGGCAGCGACCTACAACAAGTATACACCCAACACGGTGGAGGTCGCCCATTCGGAACAGCCCTAATCATCGGCGGAGTCGACAAAACTGGACCACGAGTTTTCTGCACACACCCAAGCGGCACATACAAAGCCTACAAAGCAGTCTCGTTAGGCGCAGGTAAAGAAACAGTACAAGCACAACTGACAGAAAACTACAAAGAAAACATGACACTTAACGAAACAGTAAAACTTGCGGTAAAATGCCTCAAAAACTCGCTACAAGCAAGACAAATGCCAATTAAAATAACAATCGCAGTTGTTCCAACAGCAACAAAAAAACTCAAGTATTTAGCTGAAACAGAAATTGAAAGCCTCCTCAAAGAGGCACAATAAACTTTCTTATTTTCAAACCTGCCAACCTATTTGGAGCCTATTAGGATCCTAATAGTGGTTCTATGCAAAAACCTATAGGGGGTAGGGTAAAACCACGCTTAGCCAACCCAAAAAGGTGAACCAGCCATTTTTAAACAATGTACCGGTCTGAGCCTTCAAAGTCTTTGACGATTTCCATGTTACATTTAGGTGCAGCAGGTCCAACAAGGGCGCCTAACGGCAAATCCTTGAGAAGCATCCAAGGTGATTTTCGTGCCAGCACTGTGGCTTGGTGCTCTTCACCGAAGCTTTTCTTAGCAACATCTACTACTTGCTTTCTTACGGCGGTCTCAGACATTTCGCCAAGTGCATGCAGGTATTCATGAAGTAGCAGGTTGTAAACGAGGGCGTTGATTGTGGCTTTTGAAGGAATTTTTGTTTCTACAACATCAACCAAAGCCCGGTTGAGAACGATGTTGTTTGTGCCTACTGGGTAATAGGCGCCAAGTTGCAAGGGTAAATCGTCCAAGAAAAGCATCATACTGCCTCGTCGTTTACACATTGAGTATTCTACTGTGCTTTTGACGATTTTCCATACTTCCGCGTATGTTTTGGCGTTGTCTAATTCTTGCCGAAAACGGTCAGAAACATCTGGTTGGTTAACATCCAAGAATAAGCACCTTCTAAAAAGTAACCGTAGGAAGATGCCTTTAAACTTAACCTGCTAAAAACTAAAAACAATACGTTGATAAACAACGTTTCCCCTCACATACATTAGCAGTTTTTTGGTGAATTTTTATGGCAAGCAACGCTATTGTACGCGATATTATGACCATAAACCCAAGGGTTGTGCGTGAAGATACCAGCATGCGCGAAATAATAGCCACATTAAGCAAGTACGACATCAACTCCCTAATTGTTGTTCAAAACGATAAACCAGATAAACCTGTCGGGATAATTACAACCCGCGACGCCTTAGTACGTAGCTTCGAATACGGATTACCGGTAGGCGCCATAACAGCTCAAATGATAGCTTCAAGCCCCGTCATCACCATAGATGAAGAAGTCACAGTGGAAGAAGCAGCTAACCAGATGCGAAGAAACAAAATAAAACATTTACCTGTAACCAGAGATGAAAAACTGGTCGGCATAGTTTCAGACACAGACATAATGTTTGCTGTGCCCTCAATGCTTAAAATGATGGAAGAAGTTTGCAGGCGAACAGTAACCGCTTAACCTTAAATCAAGTATAAACCGCACCTTTTCGAGTTAACAACTCCTTAACCGTTATCAGCTTCACGTCAATGCGATAGTTAATTCTGCCCCTAACAACCGCAGCAGACGCGTCACTACTAAAACTAAAAGCAACAAAAACGCCTTCCCGCGCTTTAACCTGCATAATCGAATTCAGAAAAACGTCAATCTGAGATTTACCAACATTATCCGCTTGTCTTGCAACCAATGCAGACCCGTCACCAGTGAAACCGTCAATTCCCTTACGAGAATCCAAAATTGACGCTTCATTACCATGTAAGCATCCAAGAACCCACCTTAAAAACTCTGAAGACGTAAACATGCGCAGTTTTTCTTCAGTCAACCTCCTTTTTCTCACGACCAAAACACCTGCAGCTGAAAGAGCAGCCACCGCCGCTACTCCTGCAGCTGGAACCGCTATGCCTGAAAAGTCAAAACCGCCGTTTGCTGCAGCTTCGGAAATGTAGCCTGTTCCACCACAGTCAGGACAGACAATTAGGGAGCCTGCGCCAGAACCGTTGCAGTCGGGGCAAGTTATGGGTTCAGCGGTCAATTCGAATTGGTGGGTGAAGTAGTTTTCGTCTTTTAGCTTATCAAAAGTCAGAAGTATCGTAGTGTAACTGTTGGCTTTTAAAAGTGTACGGTTGCTTGTTTCGGTTAGAATTGTTTTTTGGGTGTTTATGGTTGCTGTGGCTACTGCGTAAACGTCAACGTTTTCGTTGTTATGATAAGTTCTTGAAAGGTTCGTTTGTGTTGGGCTAGAACCTACCATAAGATGACCACTGGTTATGTTTGGCTGGATTTGACCTGAACCGCCACATCCAAGGCAGGTTGAACTTGTAATATGACCTGTTCCATGACATCGTGGGCATTCAACAGACGCCGCTACAACAACGGTAAAAGCTGACAAAACAAGCAGCATAGTAAAGGTTAAAGCAACTATTTTGTGGCTAAACATTCCGTCTTCTCCAAGCAGGCATACGCCTATTGACCTGTATTGCAACAGTTTACTTTTAAAATTTTTCAAAAACAAAAATAGCCACAGCTAACCAAACAATCATTGAAAAATAAAACAAAAAAGACAGCTAAGCTTCTACCGTACGTGGAGACTCACGTTTCTTCCCAGCTTCAATTAGGGCTCGAACACGACTTCCACCCTGCTTGCCGATTTTTTTATAAAAATCTTTTCCATGAGTCTTGGAAGTTTTTAGTCCACCTCGGCGTCCGGCTTCTGAAACTGACATTTTTCCTTTCGCTTTTTCCTCTTTAGGCATATCCTGTAATCCACCTCCTTTAGTGTTGGGAAAAGCAGCATTTGTGGTAAGCCAAATAACGCTCTTAAACTTATGTGGTTGACATGTACCTGTAACAGCCCTTAAAACTTGAACGGTTACGCTTTCAGCTTAGAAAAAAGCGGCAAAATACACTTTCCATTTAAAATCACAAGATTACTGCATTATTTTAAAATTTTAAATACATAAAACAGCTTAAATGAAAATGATGGCAAACATGTCAACGCAAACACAACAAGAACGTCTACAAAAATGGCGAAACGGCATAAAAATAGCACATAATTCACACCTAAGAGCTGCATCATACTATACCCAACGTGGACGAATGCTTGGGGTTCCCGTTGTAATCTTGACAACAATCATTGGAACCGCCGTTTTCACTTCAATCGCCGCAAACAGTCAAGGCTCCATTGCATTACAAGTGACAGCTGGACTTTTGAGCATGGCAGCCGCAGCACTTTCCAGTCTATACACTTTTCTCAATTATGGTGGTTTAGCGGAACGGCACCGCACAGCCGCAGTCAAATACGGAAATCTACGAAGAGAAGTCGAGCAACTACTTTGCTTTATGAATAACAAAAACGATTTAGAAGCCACCATGGAAGATATCCGTACCCGTTGGGACTCTGTGGATTTTGAAGCGCCAGAAATTCCGCAAAAAATACATGATAAAGTAAGACGCCAACTAAACAAGAACCCTGAAGAAGAAAAATAACCTAAAAAAGACGGTTTTTAGTAAAAAAACAACATTCATTAATCATTATTACTAGATGATACTTGTGACATTTTTGGAATTTATAAAAGGCGTAATTGATTCTGATGCACGTTTTGGCATAGCACTAGTGCGGCCTAACAGTGCAACCAAAAAATGTCGCATACGCAAAATGAGAATCGAATACTTTCTCACCAACTACGCCATTTTTCTTGTCACACCACAGCCCTGCATGAAATGTGACAGAATCGAAGCATGCGAAGACGACTTCATCCTACAAATAATAGAAAAATTTAACGATAACCACAAAAACAACGAACAATACTTCCTGTTTTAGTTTCAAGGAGAAATGGCGTTTTAGGATTAAACGTTTTGAAGGTATTTTATCAGTTTGTCAAATTCGCCAGTCTTTTTCATCTGACCATTCTGCATCATTTCTTCAACGTTACGTTTGATGTAGAGTCCGCCGGGTGGGTACAGTTGACGGGCAACTAAAGTGAAGACTTTGCAGTTTGGTTTTCCAATAGCTTCTTCTTTAAAGCGCCATTTGAAAGGACCTTTAGGGGGAAGAAGAGTTTCAGAAAGAACAATCACGGCATAGTTTTTGACGTTTGTAAGTGCTTCAACCTCATTAAACTTTAGTCGCAAAGCCTTGTTAGGGTCTTCTCGCTTTCCATTTTCCAAAAGTTTCCCAGGAACCGCGTTATTTTTGACTTCTATAACCATTTTCACAGCGTCAACTGGGTAATTTTTTTGGTTTGGGTCAATACCGGGCTTTAACAGTACCAAGTCGTTTTCGATTTTGGAACCTTCGACTATTACGTCGGGTGTTAGTGAGACGTTTAGTTTTCTTTGGAGCAGGTGATTTCTGATGATGATTTCTGTTGGGTTTCCTGCTTTTTCGCGGGCTGTTTTGTCATTTTTTTGTTTTTCAAATTCTTCGCTGACTTCAAGCAACATTCGATATTCTTCGTCTTCAGTTGTTAGTGATGGTTTTGTGTCGTATTTGGTCATGAAAAATTGCCTATGAGCGTTTTCTTGAAAATGACAAGGGCTTCATTGTTCTAAAATGTTTTTGCGTCAAAAACTGCTTAGATGATAATGGCGCGGGATGTGGGAATTGAACCCACGCGGCCTTTCGACCACAGACTTAGCAGGCCTGCCCCATACCAGGCTTGGGGAATCCCGCACGCGCTTAACTGCCTGCATTACTGGTTTTAGCCAATCATATTACTGTAGGCAAATTAAACCTTTCTGACAAACAAAGCCAGTAGGCTCCACTGAACCGTCTCTACCAAACCATTTACTGACGACTGTAAGTTATAGAATTTACTGTAAATTTATCAAATTATTTCTTCTTTCAGCATGCAACAAGAAATTAATGCTTTATTTTCCGTGAACGCAAAAACATCGCCGCCAAAGAGACTAAGCAGACAGCGGCAACAACTGGAACAATGATTGAAGATGGATACTCAGAAGCTACAGGCGTCGAGATTGCGGGACTTGGTGTCGTTGTAATTGTTTCTTCCAATGGGACAGTAGCGGCGCTATTTGTGGCTGGCGAGTCAAAATAGATTGTTGCATCAAAACCCTTCGTGGTTGCTCCAAACCCAACTGCGAAGCCGATTGCGTGCCCCTTTTTGAAAGTGTAATCCACTGAGACACTGAGGCTGTATTGTGCGGACTCTTTGGTGAATGGGTTTCTGCCAATTGATATAGGACCCTCTGAAATGAACTCAGTTACTTCATTGTTATTCTCATCTATGTCAACTACTCCAAACCCGTAGCTGCCTCCGCTGAAAAGCCCAGTGAGGTTAAAATTGCTGCTTAGGTAAGCGGTTATGGTTACAGTGCCTTTCACGTGTAGATCGCTTTCGAGTCGTGTTGCCCATATTGCGGCGGCACTGTAGTAGCTCCAACCATCACGTGTGCCTGTAATTTGGCTTTGCAAAGTAACTTGTGAACCGATTCCTGATGGAGCGTTTTTGTCGGCTCCGTTGTAAGCGATGAATGAGCCGTTGTTGTCTTTTTGAATTACTTCGTGATTATGGAAATAGAATTTTTGGGTTACGATTTTTGTTTGGGCTTGACAAACAGGTTGAGCAATCAGGATTAGGCTGCTCAAAGCTAAAAGCACGATAAGAAAGAAGACGTTACAGCTCTTAATGAACACCAATTTTTTTGGTCTCCAACGGAGTTAAATTGAGTGCTTTTGCGATTCGTTCCTTGTTACCTGCAAAAGTAGAAATGTACGCGCCTAAATGGTGCAACATTACTGGTGCAATGATGCTTCCGGACAGCAAGAAACTAATCGAAGCCACAGTGTCCTCGTAGGCGAGCCCTTTTGCGATAAAGTTCATGCCGCCAAACATGCGTTCACCATTTTTTTCTTTCGGAAACAACATGTGTGCCCCAACATGTGTAGCCCATCGAGCAAATATTGCAGGTATAACGTTAAACGGAAATGGAATACCGATTGCTACAAAACCTACAAGAAAAAGAGGGAGAACCACGCCGCTCCAATGAGTTTCAGCAATTAAACCATCATCACAACCGCGCAGTGTTGTGCTCCAAAAGTGTTCAAATTCTTCACGGGTTTTAATGTAACTTAATCCTTTAACGTACAAACCGTAAGAAATTCTGGTCCGAGCCAAAAGCGTTGTTATTACCAAAACAATCGAACCGACAAGCAAACCCATCAAAGCGGTGTCAAGCGAAAAACCCATTTGTTCAGCCGTTAAAATTCCCAGCACAAGTGGCGAAACAAGAATTGCAAACCCAACTTGCCAAGAAAGGTAAATCACCGCACAGGCAAGCCATTTACCTTTTGGGAACTTCATCGGGCATACCCAACGGTTTCTGTTTCTTCTTTAAGGTTAACTGGAGTCACAGCTTCCTGAGCATGATCCACCAAACCCACGACTGCCAAAGCACCGATTAAGCCGCGTTCCCCAGTAATTGGTATAGCTTGCACACCTGCCTCTTCTGCCGCTTTGAAAGCTTCGTCAACTGTTACTTGTTCACGTTTCACTTTTCGAGCGTACGTTTTAAGAACATCAGGAGAACGTATTTTTTCCATTACAACCATACCGGTTTGTTTTGACACTGTAGCGCGTCTTATTAGCCGTTCAAATGAAGAAACTAACTCTTTTTCTCGCCCAGGTTTGACGGCGAAAACAAGTCCAGATGCAGCGTTGTTTGTGGTTTTGGCAGGGTTAGCTGGCCAGTTAAGTGATAAGGTTAACCGTAAAAACTTGAAGTCTCGTGAAGAACGGTCTAAAATGGAGGCTAACTGCAGAGCTGTGCTAAAGGTCGCACCTTTTGTAGAAGAATCAGTATCATCAACGCCGATTACCACTTTTCTATAAAGAGGGTACTCTGTGTCAAATGCTCTGCCTTTGGGGTTTGCTGGTTTTTCAGTGCACCGTAAAGCACCACTTGACCAAAGCCGTATAAGTTCTGGTCCGCCACCGATGCCTTTGTAGGAGACTACGACGCTTTTTTCTTTGGGTTCAACCTCTGTTATGGCAAGAGGCACATAACTTGGTACTAAATGGGTGTTTTCTGCTTTACCAACTTTTAATTGATTGATGAATAAGTCGCCGAACATTTGATTAGGCATTGGGTAAGCTAAGTCAGTGACGCCGGCAACGCCTTGTCCGCTGAGAAAATAGTTGGTTGCCCCTGAAACAAGAGAAGCGAACCAGGTGGGGCATTTGCTTACGGTTTCAACAGCGGTGCCTTCAACATCCATTAACGCGATGGAACGCCACTGTTTCTTCAGGTATCTTTGTTTGAAATATTCTTGGTGGCTTAAAAACTCGTAACCTTTTATTTTAAGGCTAGTTAACATAAAAAACAATCACTTTCCTTTTGAAACATTTTTCAACCTAAAAATTTGCAAGGCAAACGTTTTCGCGCTTGCACCTAAAAAGTATAAAGAAACATCTAGTAATTAAGTTTTAATACAGCTTTCGACCACTCGTATTTGCATAAGAAGCACTTGTTTCTGGCGCACGCTTTTTTGAGGGATAAGCCTTGTCTTTTACATCAATAGCTTTACGTAACATTCCAAGACGTAAACTGCGAAACGCCCTAACTGTTTTAGCAATCATTTTAGGGGTTACATTAATCGTAGGCGTCAACATAGCTTTTGACAGCGTTTATGACCAATTTGGCTATACCGTAAACCAAGCTGTAGGAAACGTAGACGTTAGCGTCCGTAGCGCCCTAAACATGCCTTTTAACCAATCTGTACTTGCAACAGTAAACAGTACAGAAAACGTTGCAGATTCTTATGGACGCTTAACAAGTCAAGCCAACGTTACCCAAAAGGGCGGATGGGTTAGCACCACATTAATCGGAGTAAACTCAACTGCAGATTTTGACTATCTTGATGCTTCCGTTACTAATATTACGGGGCAACGTAAACTTGGTTTTAACAGTTCAGAAGCTGTTGTTGACAACCGATTAAACTACACGGTAGGGCAAAAATTCACTGTAGCCGTTCAAACAGGAGATTACCCTGATTTTGAAACAAAAAATTACACGTTGACTGTCGCAGGAGTTTTCCATTCAAGTGCCTTTGAAAACCAGTACGGCGGCATCTTCGGTGAAGGCTACACTGGTTACCGAATCTACGTGGATTTAGCCAAAGCACAAACCATGATGGAATGTCAAGGCGAGATAAATAGTGTCAGCATAAAACTTTCAGACCCCGAACAGACCAGCAATAGCGTAACAACGTTAAGCAACGATTTAGGCAATGATTACGTAGTTAACCCCGTCAAGGAAAGCCTCTTAAATATTGTTAACCGAGCTACGTTTGGTCTTAAAAGCGGATTACAAATCATGTCGGTAATGGCGCTGTGCGTAGCCATCGTAATCGTCTTAAACACAATGTACATGAACATTGGCGAACGTACCCACGAAATTGGAATTTTACGGTCACAAGGCGCCTCAACACGACAGGTTTTCTGGATATTCTTTTCTGAAAGCTTAATCTTAGGCATAGTCGGAGTCGCAATTGGGCTGATAAGCGGCTTATTTGTAACAGACATTTTCCGTTACTTCACTTCAAGAATTTTTCAACCTTTCTCGCCGGGTGTGGCTTTTCATTTTGCTTTTCCAGAAAGCACAGTCAACCATTTAATATTGGGTGTTGTGGCTGGTTTGGCTACAGTTACTATCGGCGGAATGCTACCTTCCCTATCTGCATGCAAAACAGACATTCTCAACGCTTTACGTCCATCTATGCGCAAACCGGGTAAACAGCGGACTGCCCTTAAGCTGATTCTTGGAGGTTTACCTTTAACGATTTTTGGGGCATTCATTTTTGTTTGGTATGACATGTTTTCTCAGTTTGGCGTTGGATTGTACATCGTTTCAGCTCTAGCACCGATTGCTATGCTTGGAGTAACTATGCTTACCGCTGGTTTGCTACGAAGTGGAGGTCCAGCAATTGAACGAGGCTTATACGCGTTTGGCAAAACCCGCAAAATAATCTCACGAAATGTCGAGCGTAACTTGATGCGGAGCACGATTTGTTTTGCGTTGATTGGCATTTCTTTGAGTTTAGTAGTTGTTATGGGCGGCGCTCAAATAGGAACAGTGGCTGGTGTTGAAAACGTGATTCGCTCCTTTTCCAGCAGTGACTTGACGGTTATGACGGACAATGTCGTTAGTAAAGGCTTTTCTGATAACATTACGGCAACTAAGGGGGTGAACTCGACCACGCCTGTGCTTGTAGTGCCTGATAAAACGATTCTTCAAAAAGCGGAGGCTGATTCGCCGCTTAATTCTTCAACCACAGTTTTGGCTATTGACTCGGCTTCTTACTCTTCTGTAATGTCAATGACTTTTAGCGATGACACGCCAAATGATGTTTTCAACAGATTAAACGACGAAGGCACAATTATCCTTACTTCGCCGCTTGCAAACTCGCTGAATGCCTCTGTTGGGGATATAGTAAATGTTCGTTACATAGCTTATGAAGATAAAGTTGTTGAAGTTGAAGTCCCAGTTGGAACCGCTTTGCCTCCGGGAGTGCCAGCGCCAGAGCCTATTGAGTATCATGTTACTTTTCCTGTTTTAGAATGGAAAAACTATACTGTTGTGGGAATTGCACAGGGGGCATGGCTGGATATCATGTCTTTTGGCAACTTTATGCTGTCAGAAGCATCATACATTTCATACAATAACCTAAATGCTACGTTCCCAAACAGCAACAAAAACTACAACAACACCGCCAACCTATTTTTCGTAAAAGCAAACCCAGGGACCAACATTGTAGAAACCAAAAACAACCTCATAGAAGCCTACGGGGACCAGTACAAACTCAGTATTACCACTTACGACGACGCTGTTCAAAGAGTAAGAAGCTCAATAGACGAAATCTTCTACATCCTCTATTCTATCGTGATTTTTGCTGTGGCTAACGCGGGCATAGGTGTAGCTGCAATAATGATTATGAACGTGTCGGAACGCAAAAGGGAAATCGGTATTTTACGTTCTCAAGGAATGAGCAAAGGTCAAGTTGTCACAAGCATAATGGGCGAAGCCACTTTTCTTGGCGTAGTGGGTTTTGTGATGGGCATAATTGTTGGGTTAATGTTTCATCGTGTAACTGTTAGTTACATGCGGCTGGAAGGTTTCCCAATGGCTTTCATAATGCCTTATGACGCAATGGCCGTAATCTTGGTGTTAGCGATTGCAACTGCAGTAATAAGCTCGGTTTACCCTGCGGATAAGGCTTCAAAACTTGACATTGTCGATGCAATACGAAACTAAACTTTGCCGCGCCTATAAATGTCATAGATAGCCGCTATAGCTAAAGCGTCAAGAAAAACACCTCCAACAAGAAACGAAGGGGAAGGCACCACAAGCACCGCTGGAACAATACCCAAAAAGAAAAACAAATGCAGAACTATTCCACCAAAATACAGAAAAGCCAACAACCCTGCAGAAACCAGATTCTTGGTGTAAAGAAAAATTAGGCTTAAAATTGCCAAAGCAAACGCGCCAGGAAGCACAAAATCTGCAATGTGCAAACTAGAAAAAGCAGCAGAAGTTTCAGCGCCTGCAATGTTTGGAGGTAAAAGGAAAGGTATAGCAAAATGGAAAACTCCGAAAACAAGAAGGAAAACAAATTCAAACGAAGCTACCGTGGACGTTCGCATGTTGGGTCGTCCTCAACCTTTTTTAATGCAAGCTTACCTAAATTAACTTGTAGAAAACGCTTGTTTTTTAGGCTTTTTAGGAGAGACCTGCTTTGTCTGTTAAAGTTATTGAGGTAGAAAAAACGTACCGTTTAGGCGAAAACAAGGTTCACGCGTTAAAAGGCGTGAGTTTAGATGTAAACAAAGGGGATTTTGTTGCTTTTATCGGTCCTTCAGGTTCAGGGAAAACAACACTGCTAAATCTAATTGGAGTTTTAGATAGACCAAGTAAAGGCAAAATATTTGTAAACAACACCGACCTAACGATGCTTAAAGAAAAAGATTTAACCAAACTTAGACGCAGCACAATCGGCTTCATCTTCCAATTCTACAACCTGATTCCTGTTCTTTCCGCATTCGAAAACGTTGAGTTACCCATGCTGATAGCTGGCGTTCCAAGCAAAGAACGCGAAGCCCGAGCAAAAGAGCTACTGAAAATGGTTGGATTATCTGACCGAGTTCATCACCGTCCTGACGAGTTAAGTGGCGGAGAACAGCAACGAGTAGCAATTGTTCGTGCTTTAGCTAACAGACCTTCAATTGTGCTTGCTGATGAACCTACAGGCGACTTAGACTCAAAAACAGGTAAAGAAGTTGTTCAGGCACTTCATGACTTGTCCAGCCGTGAAGGCGCAACGGTAATTATTGTTACGCATGACCCAACTGTCGCCAGCATGACCAGCCGCGTCTTTGAAATGCGCGACGGCCTAATAATCAAGGAACACATAAACGCCTTAACCCATTAGCAGTTGTAGGTTTTAAAATCCATCAAGATTTAAAAATTGAAGCTGATTCTATAGTTTAGATGCGTTTTTTTGAACAACGAACAATTTATTCTTCTGATAGGTTCCGTTGTCGCTTTGCTAATAGGCGGGTTATCCGCGTTTATTCCCGGATTAGCATACATTACTGTCACTGCAGAGTGGTCAAACTTTTTGCTTCCAAACGCTCCACATTTTGTGACCGTTCCCCCTATCAGTTTTAGCTTTAACGATTTCACTGTTAAACTTCTTGTTTCAGCCTTCGGCGGTTTACTGGGATTATGTTCAGTCTGTTGCGAACATAAAAACACGGTTCCTTTCCTTAGTTTTGCAGGGTTATCGCTTGGTACAATTGGGTTTTTGTTGCCGTATGGTTCAGCGCAGATTGTAAATGATTACACAGCAGATGTGCCGTGGGTTGGTTCGCTAATTACGTTGGTAGGAGTTTTGTTGATGTTTATGGGTTTTGCGCTAAAGAATGCACATGTTCCTAAATGGGCTCTTATCGTGATTCCTGTTTTGTTGATTATTTACTTGATTTCGCCGGTTTTGATTTTTACGGGCAATTTAGAGCTTTTTGTTTTCTTGCAAGTTAACATTTCGATAAGTACTACTATCGGCATTTTGGTTTTGTTTGGACATTTGGTTATTGTTTGGGCTGGAATAACGGGTCTTCGCAGTCCTGAAAAAGAAGTAACGAGCACATCAGGGAAAATTACCCCTAAAAAATGAACTGCAAATAGTCAAGTCGTATTTTTTGAATTATTATCGTACATATTGGTTCTGAAAAACAATAGGTAACATTTTTTGTTCGTCTTGGAAAGTGCCTATAGGTCAAAGCATGACCGATTGATTCATAATTAATTTATAGAAAAAGGCGACTTAGACATAAAAAAAATTTATAAACCTACTGAATTTAGGCTCTTTTTAGTAAATGATTGTACCTATAGCCTTTAACTAAACTCTGGAAATAGGACATCAGGTTAAAAGCGTCACGGAAGGTTAAAAATGAAAAAACAAGCACTAATAGCAATCTCAATCGTGATTATTGCCACAATTCTGCTTTCTGCCTTGCTCATTTTACAAACTTACAGTTTGACCGAAAAACCGTTTCATGTTGGAGTAACATACTGCGGTAGTTCAGTAGATGAAGCAAAACAGTTAATCGACAAAGTCAAAACCTGTACCAACCTTTTCGTGCTACAATCTGGACCTTTGCAGGAGAACCAGTCAGCAACGGTTGAGATTTGTGACTACGCAGTAGACAACGGCTTGGACATCATCGTATATTATGGGTCATACTACTCAAACAGGGCAACTGTAAATAATTTCCTAAACTCAACACTGAACCGTTGGGGTAACAATTTTCTTGGTTTATATTACGGAGATGAACCCGGAGGAAAAATGCTTGATGGCCCACAAGTTGATTTATGGGATAATGACGGAAACGCGTTAACTAAAAATCCGGGGTCCATAACTGAGAAAAATAATGGCACATCTGTCAGCTGGAGTACTTCAGGAAAAATTGTAAGTGAAAAGTCACGATTAAACTCGTCGGGATTCTTTTGGAGTTATACTACCTATTTTCCGAATGGCACAATTATCTATGAAATAAACAACAATGGAACATTATCGACAACATCTGAGCAAGTAAACCTCTCTCAATATGAACCGTACCAAGAACTTTGGGCGTCAAGACCAATTAAAGAGTATAAAGACGCATCCTCAAAATATAACGGATTGCAAACGTTCACTTTAAGCGGGCTTCAAACAAAAACCAAAACCTTCACATCTGATTATGGATTGTACTGGTTTGACTATTTAGGGGGTTACGACGTGGTTTTAGCGGAGTTCGGCTGGAATCACACTGAAGCCCAGCACATGGGATTGGTTCGGGGTGCAGCGGCTTTGCAAGGTAAAAGTTGGGGAGCCATGCTAACGTGGAAGTTTGACCATGAACCTTACATGGCTTCAGGCGAAGAACTCTACGACCAAATGTCATTGGCTCACAATGGTGGGGCAGAATACGTTGTCGTTTTTAACTATTCACCTAATGATGAAGGGGTAGGAGTTTTGACAGACGAGCATTATGAGGCTTTGGAACGCTTCTGGAATGAAAAGGTAGTTGCTAACGGTGAAAAAGCCAAAAACGTAAAAGCTGCAGCAGTGCTTGTTTTGCCAGCCGATTATGGTTGGGGCATGCGTAACCCTGAAGACACGATTTGGGGGCTATGGCAGGCTGACGATAAATCCGCACAGGTATGGAGTTCACTGCAGAACGCGCTTGAAGTTTATGATGAAAAACTCGACATTGTCTATGATGACGCCGCGTTTCCTGTTTCGGGTTACCATCAGGTTTTGTGGTGGAATCAGACTATCTAAATCAGGCTATTCACTGTCCAAGCTTACGAGCCACAATACATTATTTTTTTAAAGGTTTATTTACTATTTATTGGCAGAATACATTAACAGATAAAACCAATACACATGCAACAAGTCATGTTGGTGAAAAGATGGGAATTAGACTTACAAAATCCGATAAAACATTCATACAACAATTACCTGTATGCCATCTAGCAACAGCCACTGAAGACTGCGAACCCGTAGTCCGTCCAGTATGGTCTGTTTATGATGGCGTCTACATTTACTTCGCATCAGACCCTGATACTCCAAAACTTGAACAAATAGAGGCAAATCCTCAAGTTTCAATAGTTTTTGATGATTACGACAGAAACAATTGGTCAACAATTCGGGGAGTTCGTATTCAAGGCGAAGCAGAGATTATGTGGAGCGGTAAAGAATACCAGTACGCACATTCACTGCTTAAAGAAAAGTTTCCAGAATACCGAACAGAAGATGGCGGCTGGAAAGAGGGCGACCTTCCAATTGTAAAAATAACGCCGACATCCTTTGCCAGATGGCAAGAGGGTAAATGGCCAAAGTAAACCTCTTTTTTACCCTAAAATTTTTTAAGTAAACAACCGCTTAACCTGTTTTATGCAGAACATCAACGTTTTGTTTTTTCTTACACCCATTATTGTTATCACAGTTTCTTCTGCATTGATGATTTACTGGTACCGTAAACGTCACTTCCGTTGGACGGTAACAATTTTTTCCTTGGCCGCCTACGCAGGCGCAATTGCACTTAAGGATGCTGTGCAAATTCCAACTATCGATGCCGTTAGAAGTGCAGGTCCAGTGGTGCTTGGTGCTTATTATGGCGTTCAAACCATGGTTTTTGAGGTAGGTTTAGCTTTCCTGGTTGCGTTAATTGCCCTTCGTTACAGGGAATTAAGCGGTAAAGACTCTGAAGGTTACGCGTCAGGTTTAGCTTTTTGGGAAAACGCGGGTTTGCTGGGGATTTTGCTTCTAATCAACTACATCACATATTATAGTGTTCTTTCGTTAGACACGCCTCTTGCACAACAACTTTATGACCAATTAATGACTAATGCACCTGCGCTCTTTGCATCTAATCAAGAAGCCCTCGGTTTAGTTGCTATTGCAGTTTTTGAACGAACATCATCAATTATCATTCATTTCGCATGGGGGTACCTTTGCTTCATGGCAGCATACCACCACAAAATAAGGCTCTTTCTAATCGCCTTGCCCATGGGGTTAATTGACTTCTTAGTACCTTTTGCGGGAGAATCTCCAATCCTGTTTGAAGTGCTTTTCTTTGCTTTAGCCTTGGCGTCCTTAACGGTTGCATGGTACCTTACAAGAGATTTACGCAAAACGAAAGAGACAAACGCTGAAAAAACAGATTTGACAAGTTAAAGAAAACTCATTTTTCGCCTGCAATAATTGCGATTCTACCAAGCATAAAAGGCAGCTTTAACGCTGATGGGATAAACTCTGCATCCCTAGTAACACTTAACTCAACCTTAGCTATACCCCAACCGCGGATTTCCTCCAGCAACTCATCAACGTCACCGTATACTTTTCTGAAAAGAAACAAGTCTTGAAAAGAGAATTTACCGCCTTTCTTAACGACCCGTAATGCTTCACGAATGAGTTCTCGTTTGTCTTTAGTATCAGCTACTTCGTGAAAACAGAGGTTGCTTACGGCGGCATCAAAATAGCCTTCATCAAAAGGCAAATTGGAAGCACTAGCTTTCTGAAAAACGACTCTATCGCTGACGCCTTCGATTGAAGAGTTTTGTTCGCATTGACTTTTTGAATAATCCCATTTAGGTCCCCAGTAATCAATGCCCGTTACTTGCGCTTTGGGAAATTTTTTTGCAACTTTTATGGTCAATGCTCCGTTTCCGCAGCCAATGTCTAATACTTTGCCGTTTCCATTCCAAGCCAATTTAGAAACGGCTATGTCCCAGATTTTGTTCTGCACGTTTTTGCCTTTTGGAGAAAAGAGGTATCTTGAGTAAGTGAAATAGACGGCGAAAACAAAGCACATCAAAGCAGGAATTATGAGGGGCCAGAACCAAACTGCTGGAACAGCAAAAATTAAGGTTAAAATTAGGGAGACGTAAATGGTGGGTTTTGATACCCAACTGCCGTATTGGGCTTGTTGGTTAACCATTTTAGCCATGAATAGTCAGAAAAAATAGGAAGGCAATTCGTAGATAAAAGTGTTAAGAAAAACTGGAGCCTTATTTGCTCCATTGAGAATTTGAGAACTCGATTGCATCAATTATGCGTTGCGAAAAATCTATGGGTTCCGCTTGGTCACTGTACATTACGAATCCGTCGTAAGCGAAGAAGTACATGTTTTTTCTGCGGTAAATGATTTTAGGTTTCGCTATCCGCACGAGTTCTTTAAAGTTTTCTCGGTCAAATTTTACGCGGTATGAACTGGCGTCACTTGCCGTTGCAGCTGTTTCAGCCATTATTTTTCCGCTCTGTTTAGCACTATATACAGTTTTTATGTTTTATTTGTTTTCTAAATATTGAATATAGAAGCTATAAAATGTTAAAAAAAGGGTGTAGGAAAAGCTTATTCAGCGAGCACTAAACTATTATGGTGAGGTCAAACGTGGTGTCTCTTGAATCAGGCAAAAAATACGGTTTTACCGCCAGCATAATAAACGTGATAATGCCCATAGTCGCAGTAGTTTTAGTGTTGGGCATGATTTCTTACTTTTTAACTGCTCGCCCAACCGGTGGGTCACCGTTCTTGACAGGGGTTTTCGCAGGCACCAGCGTAGTGATGCTTGTAGCTGGCATCATCGGGTTAATCCTTTTCTTCCTTGCAATGTACCGTCTAGCTCAATACTACAATGAACCAACAATCTTTCGATACCCCATCTACGGTTTCATAGTAACCATCATCGGCGCCGTTATTGCAGGCATCATTGAATTCGGCTACATAGCAATAATTGTAACCCAAATTCCCCAAACACCCACAGCATCAAACGTGGCACCAATAATGGCACAATTCATGATACTATTCTTAGCTGTTTTTGCGGTAGCTTTTGTTTGTGGAATAATAAATGCGATTCTTTACTGGAGAGGCTTTAACCGACTGGCCGAGAAATCAGGCGTAGATGCTTTCAAAACAGCAGGTCTACTGTACCTAATCGGTACTCTTTTAATGATTGTAGCTGTTGGCGTAATCATAGTTTGGATTTCATGGATATACGCTGCAAAAGGTTACCGGCAACTTCAACCCAAACCTACCCCCATCACTTCAACATATCCACCTGCACCACCAAGTTCAGGAAAAATTTACTGCAGCTACTGCGGAACAGAAAACAACCAAAACGACATTTACTGTAAACACTGCGGCAGACCATTACACACAAACCAAGCCAGCGTTTAAACCAAAACACTCTTTTTCAACATGTTATTGGCTTGATTTTTAACCAATAGTACCTACCCGCCTAAAGGAAATGCTACAGAAAACAGGTTTTTAAGTTTCAAGAATTTTTAAAAAAAGTAAAAGTGGAAGATTTAAAGCTTAAAATAGTGGTTTGAGGATTTGCCCTCTTTCCTTCTTCTTAAAATCACTATCAATAGCAACACAATAACCAAAACCACTACGACAATAATTATTGCTAACACAGGGTCAAACGCGGGTGCCGTTGTCGGGCTTGTAGTTGGCGTAACTGTTGCAGTTCCGGTCGGTGCGGCAGTTTGTGTTGGCGCAGGAGTAGCTGTTACTGTGGGTGTCGGTGTTGGTGTTGACGTAGGAGTCGGTGTTTCCTGAGTTGCAAACACTATATTGATTGTGTGGGTGCTAAAGCTTGTTGAATAGGTGATGTAATAGTTTATGTTGTCTTGCGTGTAGCTCTGGCTAGCTGCTGGTTGACCGTCAATGTAGACAAGTGGTGTGGTTCCGTATGGGATTGCTTCTTTTGGCAGGGTTATAGTTCCTGTGCCGCTTGTTCCGCTCGGACCTGTTACGGTGAAGGCTACAACAGTGGTTGTATTGGTTGCATAGGGTGTAATTGTCATGTTTGACATTTGTTGGGCTTTGATTTCGCCGCCTACAGTAATTGAGTATGTTTTGTTGTCGACTGTTTCAGTGGCGATAATGGTTGTACTTTCAAAGTTTGCAACTATTGTTCCTGGTCCGTTAATTGTTGCTGTTGTTGAAGCGGTTGCTGGGGAAGTAATGGTGATTTGGCCTGTTGTTGTCCAGTTGTTAAATGAGTTGTTGCTGTTTGTCGTTGCACTTATTGGCAGGTTTTCTCCTGCGTTTACCCATATGTTGTTGCCTGTTGGTGTTGTTAAGCCGCTGTCTGAGGGGTTGACGTTGAAGGAGACACTGTATTGTTCGACCCAGTGGAAGGTGATCATATGTGTACTGTTGATGTTTGTGAAGGTGCGGCTTGTTGCGTTAACTATTGTAGTGTCACTGTCGAGGGTGTAGCCGATGCATACCCATCTGTGGTTGCTATCAACGTTTTCTGGACTTGTAACTGAAGCAGTGAAATTGTGGTATTCTTCGACAAATGTTGTTGCTGTTGGGTTGCCGTGGCTGCTTGTAACAATGATTTGGTAATAGTTTATTGATGGTGACGGAATGTTAACTGGTGTTGCCGCGCTGTATGCTATTTCTTTGGAAAGATTTGTGCCTGCAACATTCATTGTTCCTGAAGCTGTTGTAGTGTAACCGTTCGGTAAGCTTACGGTGTAGTCGTATTGACCGTTTGGACAAACAGCGTAAGTTATGTTATTGCCTGCGGTTGCTGTTTTTGTGATTCCGTTGAAAGTGATGCTCCATTCTGTTCCGTTAGCTAACCCTGAAGTGTAAAAGACTACCTCTGTGTTTGCTGCATATGCAAAAATGTTGCCGGCTGCGGACAGAAGATACAATACATTGTTGGATACTACCGGTCCTGCCAAGAATCTGTCCATTACTGCTGCAGTGGTTTGCCATAAAAGCTCACCGTTAATGTTGGTGGTTGTTGCATTAAATGCATAAATGTCACCAGCGTAGTTTGCTGCATATAGTGTTTCTCCAGCAACTGCAAATGATGAATCACAAAATTCGCCATCGGTGTCATAGAACCATAGCAAATCAGTTGTTGTAGCATTAAATGCATAGATGTAACCTAAATCGGTACCGATGTAAAATATGCCATTTGCGATTGCTGGTGAAGTTTGCGGGACATGTCCTAAAATCTGCAAAGTCCACATGCGGCGATCTTCAGGGCTTAAGGTTTCTGTTGTAGCATTGTTACAATAAACCTTGCCGCTCTCTGCAAATAAATAGACTCTGCCGTTATTGACTGCAGGTGGAAGAGAAACGGTGTCATCAAGGTCTACAAACCAGAAGACTTCTCCAGTTACTGTAGTTGTTGTTGCGTTTAATGCGTAAAGTACACCATCGCCTGTTGCAGCATAAAGCACACCATCGACTACCGTGGGGGCAGTTTCAGCGCGAGAATGTCCCGTGCTGTATGACCATAATAGTTCGCCAGTTGGATTTGTTGTTGTAGCGTTTAATGCGTAGATATATCCATAGCCTTCAGGGTCTGTTGCTGCGAAAAACACGCTGCCATCTACAACGGTTGGTGATGAATGTGTTTGCAAATCAGTAGTGTATGTCCATAGTACTTCGCCTGCAGTATTTGTTGTTGTAGCGTTTAATGCATAGAAGTAGCCGTTAGTTGCTCCAATATACACTATGTCGTCCACGACTGCCGGTGTGTTGTAGACTGATGCGTTTGCTTGAAAAATCCACAACACTTCAACTGTTTTTGCGTTAAGGGCGTAAACATAGCCTGAGCTTGCACTTTCGGTTCCTGGGTTGGCTGTAAAGTACATTATGTCATCTACAATTGCTGGTGGTGAAGCCAATTCCATGTTAAACAAGTAATGCTGCCATAAGGTTTCATTTGCTATTGTGTCACCTGTGGGTATTTGACTGCTGTGTTCTGCATCATGCATGTCCATTGACCAGTCACCGCCTGTAGTGGGTAAAATGTAAGCAGGTCGTGGATTGATGACTGCGTCTATGTTATAATTTTCATTCATTGTTAGCCAAAGCAGCTTGTCTTCGACACGTTCACCATTAACTAACCAATGGCTAAACCAGTATCCATCATCTACTGCAGCATAAAGAACGACTTCGGTGTCTGCCTTGTATGCAGTGGTTTTTCCATCAATTGCATCAAAAGATTCGTAAAGGTCGCAAATTGTAGCATTCGGTTCATTTGCCACGTTCAAAAGCTTAGCATGCAAAGGTTCGCCATATGGGTAGTGATCAATGTTGTCTGCGTTTAAAGTGTAAGGTGAAGTGCTGGCATGGGTGATCCAGAAGTTGCCGCCTACAGTTGGACCATTATCTAAACTGTTAGCGCCAGGTTCGTTGAGTGAATATTCTTTATCTTGGCCGATGAAGTCGTTATGGTATATCAGGTTTCCTGAACAGCTTGTGCCTTTAAGGGAGAGTGCGCAGTCACCATTACTTATTGCAATGTTATCCGTAACTATGTTATCTGAGGAACCGTAGAAGTGAAGGCATATAGTGGTATTATAGACATAGTTTTCAGTAATGGTGTTGTTTGGTGCCCGTACATATATTCCGTAAGTTGAATGTTTGATTATGTTTTCAACAATTAAGGTACCATTTCGAGGGTCTTCAGAAGCGACTGGTAAGTAAATACCACAGTTTGTGGCGTTATCTATTGTGTTACCTCTTATGGTAGTGTTTGAACAATCTTGATTTGTAACGCCTACTACAGTGTCTGCAATTGCATTATTAACGATTGTATTGTTTACTCCCTCTTTATCAGAGTATGGACCAAAATTGAAACTATAGTAACAGTTGACTATGGTATTTTCTGAAAAAGTGTTAAAAGATGCACCTAAAACCCTGAAGCCATACACGCTTATACAGCCTGTAATGGTGTTCTTCGAAATAGTATTGTTATCACCGCCGTTAACTTTCATGCCAACAGTGTAAGGTGTTTGTATGGTGTTTTCTGTAACGTTATTGTTTGATGAAGCAGTATCTAAATCACCGTCCAAAAATATTCCGCATCCTCCGTTAGTAATGGAGTTGTAAACAATAGTTGTATTATCCACGTTTTTGGTGCAGCAAATACCGTAGCCACTGATATCAGTAGTTGTTATTGTGTTGCCTGTAATGATGTTGTTGTCAGAGTCGCCTCCAAGGTAAATGCCCAAAAAAGCTGGGTTAAGAGTGGTGCCGGAAATAAAACAATTAGGCGAATCAGTCAGGTCAATACAAGCTTGATAATTGCTTAAACCTAAGTCAATTATTTGTACTTTATTGACGCTGCTCAAGAATAAACCTGTTCCTGAACCACTCCCAGAAACGGTGTAATCATTACCATCTAAAACTATGTCACTGCGAAGGACGGTTATGGTTCCTAGAAAGCTGCCGGTTAGGGTATAGGTACTATTGTCAGCTGTTGTAATTGGTGCCCCTAAAGGAGTGCTGGTTATTGACCCGTCAGGATTAATTGTCACCGCATAACTTGTTGGAGGCGGTGGAGGGTCAACTTGAACAGCGTTTGCCAAAAGAGGCGAAATAATTGATACGCATAGAATTGTCAATAAAATTATTGAAAGTATTTGTGTTTTAGATTTCAAATTTTGAAACTCACCTGTAGGTGTTAATTTAATAAGTGTATCTTGAATGATGTGATTTAAGCCTCATGAATACTGAATTAACGCAAATGACACAATTTTTTCCAAAAAACATAGTTAAATAACAGCCAAGCATAGAGCCCAATATAGACATATACAAAAATGCCCTAAAAATAATTGCAAAAGAAAAAAATTAACAAATTTAAACAAAACAAAGACATATTTCGAAGTCTTTGAGTTTAAGAAAGAAATTAATTATCAATTTTCTTGCTTTTATCGTATTGTCCATGATAATGGTTAATGCCCAGATAGAGACAAACAACGAAAAGGCTAATGAAAACCACCTCAACAACAAGAACAAAAACTATCGTGTTAGAATGACTTGAAGCCAACTCAAAAGGGTCAGGATAAGTAACGTTAGGCGCAGTAACTTGAGACGGGTCATTTATCAGCCCAGAATAGTTTTCCACGTCACTTTGCGCCTGTAAACTAAATGTAACGGTTGGCACAATAAAGGCCACGGCTAAAAATATTCCAGCTAACGTAAAAAGAAATTTGTGGTGCATAAAAATCAGCCACATTCTTCTAGTCTTTTTGATTGATATAAACCTTAGAACACCAACAGATGGTAACTACAGAATGATGATGCTTGTTTCTTTTGTTGAAGGCTTGTAAAGCAGTATCTCGTTAAAAGCTATACGTTCAGGCATCCCTTCAAGCCTAATGTAGTCAATGTTGAGGCTTGTTTGTTCTTCTTTGAAGCTACATTCAATTACGGTTTCAATGTCAACTTTGTTGATTTTGTTGCCTGATTCATCCTCGATTGCGTAGGTGTTGTCTTTGTTTTTGCTTATCCAGTGCCCGGGGTAAAGAAGGGTCTCAAGAACCCTCTCCCTGAATCCTTCTACGGAAAACTGTTCAGGAACCTCTATTCTAAGTTTAACTAAAGAAGCAACACATTTGCACTTGCATTCGTCAGCAACGAATTGGGACACACTCCCATAATGATACTGTTAAAGGTCAATCATAAAATTATGCTTCATTAAGGAGCAAAACAACCCAAACCCACAAATCATCTGATTTTAGAATAAATCTTGTCTGTAATAGTTTCAAAAGGTTTTCCCATAAACAAATAGCCAGCTTCGTTGAGGTTTTTTCGGATATAAAATTGGGTCATGCCCTTGAAAATTACAAACTTCAACTTGAATTCGCTTACTGGAGAGTTGAAAAGAAGTTTATGTTTGATTAGCCGTATATTCTTAGGCTCCGAATATTCATCTAAAACGAAGGCTCCTTTCAATTTTTTAAACAATGGCGTTCCAGGAATAGGATAGGGTAACGTGAAAGAAAGGTAATCCAATGGAAGCGAAGACGAAAACCTTATGGTGTCCATTATTGTTTTTTCATTTTCTCCAGGATACCCCACTATAAAGAAGGCGCCGGTTTTTATTCCAATTGATTTACAAACGTGAACAGCAGAAAATGCTTGCGCCGTCGTTATTTGTTTCTTCATAAGTTTAAGAATTGAATCGTTTCCTGATTCTATTCCAAAAAACATTCTCACGCAACCCGCTTGCTTCATTTTTTCGACGGTTTCCAAATCAACGGTGTCAACCCTTGATAGGCATTCCCAGTCGATTTTTAGTCGTCGGCTAATAAGCTCGTCGCATATTTCTATGAGCCTTTTGCGGTTCAGTGTAAAACAATCGTCAGCAAACCAGATGCGATTATAACCTAAAGAAATAATTTCTTCAACTTCATCAGCAACTTTGATAGCTGTGCTTGCCCTGAAATTGTTGCCAAAAACGGGTCTGCTGCAGAAATCGCATTCAAATGGGCAACCTCTAGAAGTCATAATAGCAGTAGTTTTGTAGCCAAACCGCCGGGAATAATACTTTTTGTAAGAGTCATTATCAAATAGGTCCCGTGAAGGAGCAGGCAACGAGTCCAGTTTCTCAATTAGCCCACGTGGGATAGTCTGAATAAACTGACCTGAATCTGCATCTTTGTAAGCGATTCCTTTAACTTCAGAAAAAGAACGCTTATTCAGGAACTGGTTGACAAGTTCAAGCATAGTTTGTTCCCCTTCCCCAATTACAACAACGTCAAAATCTTTCAGAAAAGATTCAGGCTGCAAAGTTGGAAGAGCACCCCCAGCTACAAGAAGTTCACAATGGCGCCTGAGAAGGCGGGCAAGTTCAAGAGACTTGTCTTTCATAGAATACATTGACTGAATACCAATTATGAGGGGTTTAGCTTTTAGAACTTTTTTGACTGCATCTTTTTGACTTAGAAAAGTGCAATCCACAATCTCTACTGTCACGCCATTTTGACGTAAAAACGCTGCAATATAGCCTAAGCCTAACGGTGGAAATCTAAAGATAGAAGTATCAACATAAGGATGAAAATAAGGATAAACTAAAACGACAGTTGGCAAGTTAAAATCAACCGAAAAACAGTTTTTGTTCTATCAGAATTTGTGATGGTGCGGTAACCGGGATTTGAACCCGGGTCCTAGACTTGGCAAGCCTATGTACTAACCAAGCTGTACTATTACCGCATACAGTGTATTGCAACGCAACAATCTCAAAACTCCCTAATAAACTATAGTTTTTAGTTTGCTCAACTTTTCTATCGTACGATAAGAAAATATGGCGTCAAAGAACAAAGCACACTGAAAAAAGAGGAATACACGATAATTTTTAACATCCAAAAAGATGAAACTGAACCTATAGCGGAAAAGTTGTGTGATGTGCGTTCAACATGTTTTATATGTTTCATCAATGTTGCTTTCTTGTTGAGTGTGCAAGCTTGTGAGTTTGGGCATTATAGGTCTTGGAAAAATCGGCAGCAATTTAGCACTTCAATGCATTGACAAGCAAATTCCGGTTGTCGGGTATGATGAAATCGACAAAACAGAATTAATCAGCAAAGGCGTAAAAGTTGCCAAAACCCTCCAAGAATTTGCAAGTTGCCTAAGTCACCCACGCGTCATTTGCTTGTACTTGCCTGCAGGAAAAATAATCGACCAAGTAATCGCCGAAATTCTGCCTTTCATCGAAAAAGGCGACGTTATTGTTGACGGCGGCAACTCTTTTTTTAGAGATTCAGTTAGAAGGGAAGCTGAATTTTGGGAAAAGGGCATATTTTTTGTTGACTGCGGAACAAGCGGAGGCATAAACGGTGCACGATATGGAGCCTGTTTTATGGTAGGCGGAAAACCAGAAGCAGTCGCCATCTGTGAGCCATTGCTGAAAAGGTTGTGTGTTGAAAATGGTTTCTTGTATGTAGGAGAGCCGGGGAGTGGGCATTATGTTAAGCTGGTTCATAATGGCATAGAGTTTGGAATGCTTCAAGCAATCGGCGAAGGAGTAGAATTGCTAAAGCATTGTGATTATTCCCTTGATTTGTCTAATGTTTTCAAGGTTTGGTCAAACGGTTCAGTAATTAGAGGGTGGTTAGTAGAGTTAATGGCTCAGGGGTTGAGTGAGCAACAAAGTTTGGACAAGATTCCTGATTTCGTTGAGGATACTGGAGAGGTTAATTGGCTGGTTGGGGAGGCTATTGAGAATGAAATTCCTGTTCCAGTTATTACTCAGTCGGTGCTTGAACTTTTTAGGTCGCGACAGCAATCTAGTGATGCTGCAAGGGCAGTAGCTCTTATGCGGCATGGTTTTGGTGGGCACCCATTCGGAAAAGACGAGTACATTGCAAAAGAAAGAAAAGAATCAAAAATCAAAAAATAGTAATACATGTTGCAAAAACTGTTGGAACTGGACACTCACCAAGCAACTAAAATCATAGAATGATTTTTATTAAATTTGATAATTTTTTAAGAAAAAAATTGTTTATCATTCAAAATTGTAACAGATGTATTACTTTACAAGAGCTTAAAACAACAACCCATCAGATGGCTATCCACTCAATTAAGGAGAGTAAAGAATGGGTAAAAAATTATTATCTTCAGCATTAGCTATGCTCTTTGTATTATCAATGGCAATATCGCTTTTTCCCCAAACAAACATTGCAGAAGCGGCTCCAGCAGCAGTCGCAACATACCCCTTTGTTGAAGCCATACCAAACCCAGTCGGCGTAAACCAAAGAACCCTCATCAACCTTGGCTTACTAAACTACTTAAACACTGACGGCGACGGATGGAACGTTACCTTAGAAATCACTCACCCCGACGGACACGTTGAAACAGTGGGACCACTAAAAACTTGGTCAACAGGCACAGTCGGCTACAGTTTCATACCAGAAAACACAGGCACTTACACGCTAAAATGCAAATTTGAAGAATCATGGTACAATTCATCATACATAGGCTGGTTTGGGCCAGTAACAACAAGCAATTACATGGCATCCAGCGAAACAGAGCCATATGAGTTAGTAGTAACTGAAGAGCCAACCTCAGTCTATCCCGGACACTCACTGCCAACCGAGTATTGGACAAGACCAATTGACTCGCAGCTTCGTGAATGGTGGTCAATCGCAGGCAGCTGGTTAGCAGCACCACCCAACCTAATCGCAGAATACAACGATGCACCAAACTCAGCACACATCCTCTGGACAACACCAATCGGCGAAACAATGGGCGGCTTAACAGGCGGCGACACCGGAGACCACGGATACGGCACAGGCGACGCTTACGAAGGCAAATGGTCAGGCGAAGTAATCATCAGCGGAGTACTCTACTACAACAAATACTCAAGCGCTTCACCACAACAAGCAGTAGTAGCAATAGACTTGCACACTGGCGAAAAACTATGGGAAAAATCGTTCGCGTTCGGCAACGGCAGATTATCCTTTGGACAAATACTGTACTGGGACTGCCTTAACTATCGTGGAGCGTTTTCTTACCTTTGGATTGCCAGCGGTTCAGGAACAGAATGGTACGGTGTTGAACCGTTAACAGGCGACCTCAAATACAACATGACCAACGTTCCAAGCGGAACTAACTATTACGGTGAAAACGGCGAAATTCTCAAGTACTCCATCAGCAATGGACGGTTGCTTCGTTGGAACTCAAGCTACGTAGTTACTCAAGGCAAAACAGGCATGTCTGAAAGCTGGGGCAGCCAAACGTTAGGCGTAACATACAATGCAACACAACGTGGATACGACATCAACGTTTCAATTACAGGTAACCTGCCAAGCTTTAACATATTAAAAGTGTTACCCGGCGATAGAGTAATCGGTGGAAACTCTAGCGCAGCAGGCGTTACACTTTGGGGCATAAGCTTAGCATCCGGCTCAGTCGGCACAGTACTGTTCAGCAACACTTGGACAGCACCCAGCACATGGAAAGACCTAACAATCGACGGAATGGGACAAGCGGGATGGGGTGCATTCAGCAAAGATGAACATGTCGCAATATTCTGGACCAAAGAAAACAGAATCAACTACGCATTCAGCCTCGATAATGGGCAATTCCTTTGGCAAACAGAACCACAAATCTACTCAGACGCTTGGGGCTCCGTATCTTATGACCCAGAAAAACTCATCGCTTACGGCAACCTCTACTCAGCAACAGTCGGAGGCATCCTTTACTGCTACGACATCCAAGACGGCACTTTAAATTGGACTTTTAATGCTACAGACAAGTACACTGAATCATACTTAGGCAACAACTGGTGGCTAGTACCAACTTTTGTCAACAACGGCAAAATCTATCTTGGACACATGGAACACTCCTCACTTGACCCTAAACCAAGAGGCGCACCCTTCTACTGTGTAAACGCTACCGACGGCTCACTAATCTGGGAAATTGATGGAGGATTCCGGCAAAGCTGCTGGGGCGGACGTGCAATCATGGGCGACGGAATCATTGCAACACAAGACACGTACACACAACAAGTATACGCAATAGGCAAAGGTCCAAGCCAAACCACAGTTGAAACAGCAATGGCAGGTGTAACCGTCAACTCGCAAGTAGTAATCGCTGGTACAGTAATGGATGTTTCACCAGGCACTACATCATCAGCAATTTCTATGCGGTTCCCTAACGGTGTTCCAGCAGTTTCAGACGAAAGCATGAGCAACTGGATGCTATACGTATACAAACAGTTTGAGCAACCATCCACTGTGACAGGCGTTACAGTATCCATCGATGCGGTTGATCCTAACGGCAACTACGTACACCTTGGTGATGCAACAACTGATTCTTCAGGCTACTACAGCATTGTAGTTCAACCAGAACTTGAAGGCACCTACAGAGTATACGCTACCTTTGGAGGCACTGCAGGCTACTACAGTTCATACGCTGAAACAACAATCGCGGTACAACAAGCAGCCCAGCCATCGCAGACAACACAGCAAATCAACTTTGACGCAATAAACACCACAATCATGACAGGCTTGGTTGCAACAGGTATCGCCATAATAATTGCAATCGCAATCGCTGTAGTGCTACTACGAAAAAGACCTTAAAAAAGAATAAACAACACCTTTTTTCTTTCTTTTTTTAACAAAATCTGTTATTCTGGCTAAATTTATATACGTTAAAGGGGCTATTGCTTGCTTATGGCGTTTCAGCTTATCCCCATGCCGATCTCCCAGCTTTTCGCAGTTGTTTTTGTTGTTGCAATAACTTTTGCTCTTTGGAAGCTACGTCGAAAAGGAAAAGTGTATCGATACATGTTTTATGGAGCCGCAGTTTTGGGAACGATTATTTTAGCTGCTTTGGTTGCTATGACGCTTTTTTCTGCACCGATAGGTCCTGGCCAAGTTGAAGTCACAGTAAACACTGATAAACCATCTTACACAGTAGGTGAACAAGTGCACATTAACGTTCAAGTAAATAATTATAACGATTGGACTGTTCCTGCTCCATCAGAAATAATATACCGATTCATTAGCAATCAAACAAACAAAGGATTTAGAGACACATATTACCAATCAGATTTTGCGCCTCACGCCATTACCAACATTCAATTAAATGACCATAACTTCTTTACACAACCAGGAAACTACAAAATTGCCGTTACCCTATATGGCGATTTCGACTACAGTCCAACAAAAGAAGTAACCATAACAATTAACCCAGCCTAAACCAATTTTTTGTTGCTGAACATCACCAGTCACATAACTTTAAGGTAGCCTCACAGGTTCCAATCTTTGGTGAAAAAGTTTGGTTTTAGGAGAAAAATTGTTTGAAGGCAAAGGCAAAAGTGGACCAGGATTTATAAAATGGGTTGGAATGGAAGGCATAGCGCAAATGTATACGTGGAATGCAAACGTTAAGGGCATGGGCAAAGCAGCAGGGGCTGAATGCATGATTTCTGTCACCGCGAAAGGCATGACACCCCCGAAAGGTGTAGGCATGGCTAAAGACCAAGGAATTTTCAGAACAACCACAGGCGAAATGGGCGTTATCAAAGGGTTGGACCTTGCAAAAATGGCGGAAGGCAAAACCATCAGCGTTGGCTTGTGGAGTTTTATGACTGCTTCAGAGAAGATGGCTTGGATGAATGATTTGATTGCTGTTGTAGAGTTTCAAGCACTTGATCCGATGTGGCAGGACTTCAACATCACAATTTACGAATGGACATAAATTATTTTTCGATTAACAGTCTTACACCTAAAATGGGCATGACTATAATCCACCAGTCCACCAAGCTAATCCACGTCCAATAAGCAGGCGACAAAGCAGAAACAATCAGGAAAATTATCACGTAGAGACCCATCAAAACTAAGGCAGCCCCAAACCATTTACCCTTAAAGAAAAGACCCTGCTTCTTGATAAGAGGCATAAACGCGGCAACCATCAAAAATCCTGCAGCAAGCAAAGTAACCGTTGAATTAACAAACCCGACCATCAAAACCGCATCGTTCAAGCTAAATGCGGGCAAAGCGTAAAGTGCCAAAGCAAAATGCTTCACCCACAACGCAAACGTGAAGCCAGCTATTGCTAAAGCAATCCATCTTGCAGCTTGCAGAGGTTCGAAACTGGGTTTTCTTAGGGTCAGGTAGAGTTTTAGGAATATTGGTGTTACAAGGAGTAATTGTCCAGCATATGATAAGGCTGCGCCAAGGGTTGCAGTTGAAATTGAACCAGTTAACAGGTGGATAATGAAGGGCATGTTGAAGAGGTAATAGATACCTTCAAGCAACACACTTTTACGAAGTAAAGAAACAGAAAATGTTTTCTTAAACAGCAACAACGCCGCAAACGCCACGAAAATGCAGGCACCGATAAAACGGATGATAACGCCTACTTCACCGATTAATTCACAAGAAAGCCACCTTAAAGCAAACAGATTACCACTTATAGCTGGCACGTAAAGGTTTTGGATTAAGCGGTATTCTGCTTCAAAAGAGTTAGCTAAAAGAAGAAGCTGGTAAACAAAAAAGGCTGCGGCAACCACTAAAATGAATGGCGCTTTACCTTTAACTTGAGCGTTCATTGAATCTGATAATAAGCTCTGGCGAGCTTAAAAAGTTTAAAAAAATAAGTTATATCCCGAATTTTGCCAAGTAAACCGGTTGCCTTCCTTAAACGCACGCAGCAGTTCACAGTGTCGTAGAACCGCAAATTCCTTGGTAAATTGTTCTTCAGTCATTTTTAATTCAGCAATATATTCTGCCCTGTTTACTTTACCGCGTTCCAAAATATTATTGTATATTTGTTTTTGTAGTTCGCTTAATCCGTCTGTTTCTGATTGCCCCAACTGTTTACGTACGTTTAGAGTTGAGGATACTGCGGTTGGGTCACAGATTTTGGTTTGGCCTGCACTCATTAGGTCGAAGCAGCAGTCTTCGCACAAGGTTTTGCCTTGATGGGTATAAGATTGGCCTTCTTCAAGTTTGACGCCACATTTTTCACAATTCATACTTTTCCCCCAAAGGGTAGCAGTGGGTCAACTTATTTTTTAGTTTCTAATCCAAGAGTCATAAAACAACATCAAATCACTGATTTTGAATTAAAACGATTGCCCACCAACCTATTTGCCGCCTATTTGGATCCTATTAGAAATAGTATGCAGAAACCTATAGGGGGTAGGTGCTATTGACTAAAAAACAACCCATTAAATGTTGAAAAAAAGTACTTATTCTTCTACGCCGTACCCGTGCTCAACTCTACCGTGCGTTTTCTTGTAATCCTCAAAATGCTGGGCAGTGTTGTTACCAAACCGTTTCAGGTGCGCATCAAGGTCTGCTTGAGTAAAGAAAATGCATGCACAGTGTGGGCATTTGAGGTATGACTGGTTGTTTTCGGCGCTACTCATAGTTTAGTAAACTTTGACCTGTAAGCTATTAGCTTTTCTGTAAAAACAAAAAAAGAAAACAAAAAGGTTAGTGGATGTTGATGTGGATTTTTTTGCCGTCCAATTCGGACTCATGCCATTCGGCTTCTTCGACTTCGTTGCGTTTGCTGTGTAGGTAGACTTTTCTTGTGCGGATTAAGCCTGCCATTTCTTCAAGGTATGGCTTTAGAAGTTGCATTGATTCCTCGTCGAGTTCGGCGATGTGTGCTGATTCAAGGACGTCGGTTGGTGTGAAACCCATTTCTTTACGGAGTGCTTGGACCCGACGTGCAAGGTCACGCATGATGCCTTCGCCGAGCAGAGAATCGTCACGTTGACCACTGAGGAAGATTGTGATGTTGTTTTCTTGTGCTGAAACCCAGTTTTCGCCACCCACGTATTCGGGGACTTCGATTGCGTATTCTATGGCTTTGACGTTTGTTAAGTCAAGGAAAATCGCTTCCAAATGCTGTAGGGCGGCAATGGTTTCTTGTGGTGCTACTGCAATGGCTTTGGCGAGTGGCCAGCGGCGTTTTAATTTGCCTTGTTGACGTGCAGCGTAAGAGATTGAGACCGCTTTGAGCATTGTATCAAATTCTTGTTCCAACACCTTGTCCCGGAGTTGCTCGTTTGTGGTTGGCCATTTTTCAAAGTTTACGGATTCTGGCAGGTTTGGTTCGAGTTGGCGGTAAACTTTCTGGTACAACGCCTCACTCAAGTATGGCGTAACGGGGTTGAATAGCAGAGTGACGGTTTTGAGTGTGTGGTGTAGCAGGGCGTAGATGGTTTGGCGGCGTTCCAAAGTTTCAGGGTCGTCAGTCCAGAGTTCCTTGCGAATCATCGGCACATACAGGCGGCTGAGGGTTTCGATTACGAAGTCGTCGAGTATGGCTACGGCTTGGTTGAATTCGCATTTTTCAAGATTCTCAGTGTATAGCTGGATTTTTTCCTGCATTTTGCTGAGCATCCATTTGTCAGCTGGTTGCAGTTTGCCGTTTTTTAGTGCCCAGTCCATGTTGTAGGTTGCTGGGTTGAATTCGTCGAATTCTGCGTTTTGTAGGAAGAATCGGCTTAAGTGGTAAAGTGTTGAGAGGACTTGGTAGCTTCTGCGGGTGAGTTCTTGCATGTCAAAATTCATGAAGTCAATTGGGCTGCATTTTCGCATCATATAGAATCGGCACAGGTCAGCGCTGGTTTTTTCAAGCATTTTGCCTGTTTCAACTGTGTTTCCTAAGCTTTTACTCATCTTTCTGCCTTTAGCATCCTGAGTTAAGCCTTGGAATAGGAAGGCTTTGTATGGCGCTTCAGCTTTGCCTGTGCGAATAATGTGCTCAAGCAGTAATGAGTTTGCCCAGCCTCTGGTTTGATCTATGCCTTCAGTTAAGAATTCGGTGGGCACAAACTTTTCAACTTCCTCATCAGTGAAACGAGCGTACGGAGAAGCTCCACTGTTGTGCCAAGTATCCAAAACGAAGTCTTCCCGTTTCATAACTCCGCCGCATTTACTGCATTTGATTGTGACACGGTCAACCCACGGCTTGTGAAGCTCAAAGTCAGCTGGAACTGGCTCTTGTGAGAGTTCGATTAATTCTTTTTTGCTTGCGACAAGGTGTTTATTGCCGCATGCCTGGCAGGTCCACATTGGTAGTGGTGTGCCCCAGATGCGTTCTCTGCTGATGCACCATGGTTTGCCTTCACGAAGGAAGCCCAAGAAACGGTTTTTGGGTTCATCATAGAAGTAGTTAACTTTTTGGAAGGCTTCCAACACTTTCTGGTTGATTTTGTCGGTGCGTAGGAAGTATTCTTTTCTGGCGAGCCAAACGATTTTGTGGTGGCTTCTCCAGCAAGTTGGGTACTCGTGCTTTGTCTTTTTCAAGGCGACAACGGCGTTGCGGTTTCGCATTTCTTCTACGACAACCATGTCGGCGTCTCTTGCAAAAAGACCTGCAAATATGCCTGCGTCTTTGGTGAATTTGACGTCATCATCAAAGGGCGCGTAGATTGGGACGCCTCTGCGGTTTGCTGCCCAGAAGTCATCTTCACCGTTGCCGGGTGAAAGGTGGACTACGCCGGTTGCTGTGTCTACGTCGACGAAGTCTTCGCCGATAACTTTGTGGACAAGCGGGTGTTTGGCCTCATTTTCAGCTTGCTTGGGTATGATGTCTTTTAATGGGTAATCGTAGCCTGTGCCTTCGAGGCTTTGTCCTGTGACGGTTTTGAGAACTTGATAGTTTTGGATTTCAAGTTCCGTCATGACTGGTTCGACGCGTTGTTTGACCATTATCCAAACCTCGCTGCCGACTTGGACTTTGACGTATTCAGCATTTGGCTGAACAGCAAGCATAGTGTCAGTGACGACAGTAAAGGGCATGGTGGTCCATACTAGGAAGTACAGGTTTTCGGTGCCTGTTACTTTGAATTTGAAGTAGAATGATGGGTCTTCAACTTCTTTGTAGCTGCCTTCGTAACCGACTTCGGCGCTGCTGAGGCTGGTTTGGCAGCCGGGGCAGTAAGCGACGACGTAGTGTCCTTCTTCAAGTAAGCCTTGGTCCCACGCGCGTTTGAGTATTTGCCATTCGCGTTCGATGTATTCGTCTTTGTAGGTCCAGTAGGCTTTTTCTTGGTTAATAGCGATGCCAAGTAAGCTGTCGGCGTTAAGCCACATTTCATGATAACGCATGATGGCTTTTTTGCATTCAGCAATAAAGCGTTCCATGCCAACGCGTTCAAGCATTTCGCGTTTGTTGCGGACGCCTAGGAGTTTTTCAACTTCAAGCTCTACAGGTAAGCCTTGGCAGTCCCATCCTGCCCAGAATGGCATGTAGTAGCCTTCCATGGTTTTCCATCGGTAACGGATGTCTTTCATTATGCGTCCACGGGCGTGCCCAATGTGGGGGATGCCGTTTAGTGTTGGTGGACCTTCTACGTAGCCCAAGTTGCCCTTGATGTTAGGTGAATCTCGTAGGGCTTCGAGTTTTTCGCGGATACGGTTTTTTGTCCAGTATTCGCGTATTTGTTTTTCTAGTTCAAGCGGAGCGTAATTTGTAGGTAAACTTTGGTTAGAATCAGCTTGCTCGGTTGAAGATGTCACGTTATATCCCGTACCGCAAAATTACGCATAAGAGACTAATAAAAGTATAAACCGCCAATTAACGAAAAAAGGGCGGTTAATGGCTTGAATTTGGCAAACCTTGACTAACAGGTTTGCTTTTTTGATGAACAAAAAGAAAGACACCCTTCTAAAGGGAGGTGCTTTTTCTACATGAACTTTTTTTGTAGTTAGCCAGTTACTCACGTAAAAAATGTGTCATTGGAAGAAATGTAAAGAAATATAACCACGTTGTAAGGTCTCAAAATTTGACATTTAATCAGAGCTATAGTAAGGATAGAAGCTACGTAAGTCTTTTATCAAAAAATAATAGAATAATCTGTTGTTGGTGGGAGAGTGCTGCCGCCCGAAAATAGGAATGACATTGAAAATTGTGAAATACGATTCCGCTCTCTCTACGAGAATAGTTTTGATGCTGTTTTGTTGACTAAACCTGACGGCAGCATACTTTCCGCTAATCCTGCTGCATGTGAACTGTTTGGCTTGACCGAAAAAGAACTTCAAAATGCTAAAAGAAACGAAATAATGGTTGAAGATGAACGATTCAGAACAGTTCAAAGAGAACGTGAAATGACGAATAAAGGAAGAGTAGAATTAACCCTGAAACGTAAAGATGGGTCAACTTTTGAAGCAGAAGTAACCTCAAGTGTCTTCACCGACCTCGATGGTATTGTAAAAACAAGCATGATTATTAGAGATGTCACTGAAAGAAAGAGAGCCGATGAAACACTAAGAGCAAGCGAAGAAAAATATAAATCACTTTTTGAGCAAGCAGCTGACTACATCCTTGTCTTAGAATTGCCTAAAGCGGGCGTTCCAATAATTCGGGATGCTAATGAAGCAGCATTAAAAATGCATGGTTACACTCGAGAGGAATTTGTTAACAAATCAATTAGCCTAATAGACAAACGCATTGATGAAGCACAAACAAAATGGATAGCAGATAACGTAGCTGACGGAAAAGTACTGGTTTTTGAAGTAGTCCATTACCGTAAAGACGGAACATGCTTTAATGCAGAAGTTGCCGTTAAAGCAGTAAAGTTGGGTTCAGAGACATGGATTCTCTCTGTTGAAAGAGATATTACTGAACGCAAGAAAACAGAAGAAGCACTAAAAGCAAGCGAAGCAAAAATGCGCTTGTTAACAGATAACATGCGTGATGTTGTTTGGATAATGAATTTGGATGGACGCTTTACGTATGTTAGTCCCTCTGTTTATCAATTAAGAGGATATACTGCAGAAGAAGTGCAGAAGCAGACTCTCGAAGAAGTGATGACGCCAAATTCAAAGAAAATAGTTATTGACAACTTAAAAAAACTCAGGAAATTTAATGGAACACCTACAAAATATTTGGAAATAGAGCAGACACGCAAAGACGGTTCAACCGTTTGGACTGAGGTAAATGTTAATGTTGTTCGCGATGAACAAGGAAAACCCCAGCAAATAATAGGGGTCAGCAGAGACATCACTGAACGTAAAAAAACTGAAGAAAAACTGCGACAAAGTGACCTTTTTTTTGAGAACTCGCTTGATATGGTTTGCATAGGCGGATTTGACGGCTATTTAAAAGTTACAAATCCAGCATGGTCAAAAACTCTTGGATGGAGCACTAAAGAGCTACTCTCTAAACCATGGATAGAATTTGTCCATCCTAATGATAGAAAAGAAACCATTCATCTAAACAAAACACTACTTAAAGGCACAACAGTAATTCAGCTAGAAAATCGTTACCTCTGTAAAAATGGCACTTTCAAATGGTTATGCTGGAATGCAATTCCATATCAAAAAGATCAAATTGTTTTTGGCTTTGCAAGAGATATAACTGGAAAAAAGGAAGCAGAGGGCAGATTAGAGGCTGCTAATGAAAAACTGCGGGTCACAGGCAGTTTAACTCGACATGATGTGCGCAATAAGCTATCAATAATAAAATCGACAGTATATTTGATAAAGAAGCGAGCCAATGATAACCCGGAATTGCAAGTTTTTCTTCAAGATATTGATAACGCTGTTGATGCTTCCAATAAACTCTTTGAATTCAGCAGTGTCTACGAAAAAATTGGTTTAGAAAAGCGTACAAAAATCGATATAAGTGAATATTTCTGGCAAGCAGCAGATTTGCTTCATAATTTAACCATAAAAATTGTGGAAAAATGCAATGGATTAGTTGTTACGGCTGACACGCTGATTAGACAGCTTTTCTACAACCTGCTTGATAATTCCTGCAAACATGGACAAACAGTAACAGAAGTAAAACTGTACTATACCGAAAAAGCTGACTGCATAGAGTTAATCTATCAAGACAATGGAATAGGCATACCTCAAGAGAATAAAACGAGAATTTTCACTGAAGGTTTTACAACCAGCAATGGTTCAGGATTGGGGTTAATGCTAGTTAAAAAGATGGTTGAAGCTTACGGTTGGACGATAACTGAAAATGGTGAAGAAGGCAAAGGCGCAAAATTCGTTATAACTATACCCAAAACCAAACTTTAAACTATTTTTTTGGTTTAGCCTTTGCTTTAACATGTTTAGGTTTTTCTTGTTCATCCCAGTACTTCACGAACTCTTCGGGCGTCATTAAGTTTGCGATCTGCAGTTGTTGGCTGAACTTGTCCAACGCGCAGGGGTCGCTCATGTGGGCTCGGTAAACTTCGATTAGCATTTCAACCGCCATAGCTGATGAAATGGGTTTCTTGGACATCAAAGATAACTCTTCAGCGGTTTTGATTAGTTCCTCGTAAACTTGCAAGGGCAACTCTAAAGCTTTAGTCATGTAAAGGCCTCTATAGCCGTTGTGCCAATTTTTGGGCGTCACTTCTAACTTTAGCTAACTCTTCCGCGGTTGGTTTGCCACGGATGTCACCCATTCTGCCCTGAGTGCTCAAGTCCAATCTACCGATGAATTCGCATAGAACATACATTTCTTCAAGTATCTTGAAGCCCCAATGTTCAAAATATTGTCCCAACACTTTACCGACGGGTGTTGCCTCATCGGTGCCTGTGTGAGGACCTGAATAAGTGACGAATATCATCGCATTTTTTCCAGGAACATGTGGTGCTGAAGGCTTGATTTTTCCTGCGTCACGGTACTGATTCATTTTGGCAGTCATTAAGTCCGTGATTGGTTTGGCTGGTTGCCACTGAATCGAAGGCGTACCAACACAGACAAGGTCGTAACTGTAAAAGTCAAGGTCGCTGGCTTCTTTGGGTTTTTTTATTTCAACGTTGACGCCTGCGGCTTCTAAGCCTTCTTTGATGGCTTCGGCGACTTTTTGGGTGTTTCCAGTGCTTGAATGGTAAATGATTAGGGCTTTTTTCACTGGGGGTTTACCTCGACTTTAACCCATATTTTGCCTGCTACAACTTTACATTCGAAAGGTACCAAAGTAATGACTGGTTCAGCGGTGTATTCACCGGTTTGTATTTTGAAAGCCCAGTCATGGCAGGGACAAATAACATAATCACGCTTAATCATGCCGTGCGAGATTAAACATTGCTGGTGGGGGCAGCGGTCGTCGTAAGCGTAGATTTTTCCGTCTTTTTTAATTAGAAGTACCGGCTCACCATCTACGGTTACACCTTTCATTTGGCCTTCAGCAAGTTCAGACTCATTTAATGCTATAGCAAACTCGTCTTCCAAAATAAGCAACTCCTAAACCTAACCTTAGCAGGTTACAGCTTATTTAGGTTTGTATCGGCTTTTCTCAGAAAAGAAATCCATCACTCGAGTCTTTGCAAAGAATTTTGCGCAGTGTTTGCCGCCTGCAGGAATGTAGTATTCGTCGCCTTTTTGGCAGATACGGGGTTTTCCGTCGATTTTAAGTTCCATCTTGCCATCAATAACCATGCCCCATTGTGGATACGTGTGGCTATGCTCTGGCAAGTCCATGCCGTCTTCGAACTCGAAAAAAACGATTTGGTTGTTTTCGCCCTGCATTATCCAAGCTTGAGCGCCTTTAAACGCGATTTGAGCTTCAGGCAGGTTAGTGATTACGTCTGGGTACCCTGTTTGGTTCTTGTTTGCATTTGCCATGTTGCTTACCTTGCCCATTTTAAGCGTGCGGTATGATAAAAATTTCTCTAAACTTTGACGCAAAGAATGTTGTTTTTACAAAACAATGTATAATAAGTTCTTAAACGCCTTTCGTTAACAATTTCTACTTGTCGTTTAGGCGTATCGTATGCAGTTTGATTTAGTTTCACCTTTCAAAATTTCACCTGGTCAAGAAGAAGCAGTAGAAAAATTAGCAGAGAATTACAAGAAAAAAGAGAAACAGACACTTTTGGGCATCACGGGAAGCGGCAAAACCTTCGTCATGGCAAACGTGATTAACCGCCTCCAAAAACCCACCCTAATTATTGCCCACAACAAAATCTTGGCTGCACAGCTTTACGCTGAACTCAAAGAATTTTTCCCCCACAACCGCGTGGAATACTTTATCAGTTTTTACGATTACTACCAGCCCGAATCGTACTTGCCCGCTCAGGACATGTACATTGAAAAAGACTCAACCGTAAATGAGCAAATCGAAAAAATGCGCATGCATGCCGTGTCCAGCATCGTCAGCCGTAACGACACCATAATCGTTGCCAGCATCAGCTGCATCTACAGCTTAGGCAACCCTGAAGACTTCAAAAGCCTCGCAGTAAACCTGCAAATCGGCAAGGAACTAAGCCGCCAAGGGTTAATCACCAGCTTAGTCGACATGCAATACGAGCGAGACGACACATTTTTGGAGGCAGGCAGGTTCCGTGTCCGAGGTGACGTGGTTGACATTGTGCCCGCTTACGAGAAAGATATCATTCGTGTCGAGTTTGAAGGCAACAAGGTCAAGAAAATCAAGGAAGTTAACGCGGTTACAGGCGACGTAAAAGTTTCGATTGACAAAGTCACCATTTACCCAGCCCGCCAATACGTGGTACCTCAAGAAAAGCATGAAAGGGCAATCGCTCAAATTCGCCAAGAACTCGAAGAACGCCTTGAGGTTCTACCACCACTGGAAGCACAACGACTTAAACAACGCGTAAACTATGACTTGGAAATGATTAACGAGTTGGGCTTCTGTGCAGGAATCGAAAACTACAGCCGCCACTTTGACGGACGCGAAGAAGGCGAACCACCATTCACCTTAATGGATTACTTCCCAAAAGACTACCTTCTAATTATTGACGAAAGTCACCAAACCATTCCTCAAGCACACGCCATGTACAACGGCGACTACTCACGCAAAAAGAATCTCGTAGACTTCGGCTTCCGCCTTCCAAGCGCACTGGATAACCGCCCACTGAAATTCGACGAGTTCGAAACGAAAATGGGCAAAACCCTATTTGTTTCCGCAACCCCCGCCGAGTACGAACTGCAAAAGAGCGGTCCAGCAGTAGAATTAATCACAAGACCCACTGGACTTTTGGATCCTGAAATTGAGGTACACCCAATCGAGGGACAAATGAAGCACCTCATGCAAGAAGCTAAAAAGACGATCGAGCAAGGCAACCGTGTGCTGGTTACAACATTAACGAAACGCATGGCTGAAGACCTCGCAGACTACCTCGTCAAGGAAGGTTTCCGCGTCCGCTACATGCACAGCGAAATCGACAGCCTTGACCGCATCGAACTCGTAAGGCAACTACGCATCGGCGATTTCGACATCCTCGTAGGCATCAACCTGCTAAGGGAAGGCTTAGACATTCCCGAAGTCGCAACCATATTCATTTTGGACGCTGACAAAGAAGGATTCCTACGTGACGAACGCAGCTTAATCCAAACAATCGGCAGAGCAGCCAGAAATCAGAACGGCAAAGTCATCCTTTACGCTGACGTCATGACGAAATCCATCAGGCGCGCCATGGAAATTACCAGTTACCGCCGTAAATTCCAGCAACGCTACAACCAAGTCCACGGCATAACCCCGCAAACAATAGTCAAGAAGGTTTCAGAGAAAGAAGGCGTCATCAAAGGCACAAAGCACCTCACAAAATCGGACATTCAACGCCAAATCATCGAGTTGGATGCTAAGATGCGTGAAGCTGCTCAAAAGTTGGATTTCGAGAAGGCTATTGAGTTGCGTGACGCCATGAACGCTTTAACCCGAGGCTTGGCTGAGAAACAGAAAAATGACCAGAAACCTGAGAATTTGGCAGATTCAACGCAATAAAGTTGAAAAGCAAGAGTCTGGAATGGGCTTAAGAGTTTAGGGAAGAGAGCAATGAGAGACTCTATTTCTGTTAAAGGCGCAAGAGAACACAACTTAAAGAACATTGACTTAGAATTGCCCAGAAACAAGCTTATAGTGGTCACTGGGCTGTCAGGCAGTGGCAAATCAACTCTTGCGTTTGACACTATCTACGCTGAAGGCCAACGACGCTACGTCGAAAGCCTAAGCGCTTACGCCAGACAATTTTTAGGCTTAATGGACAAGCCAGACGTGGACTCAATCGACGGTTTATCACCAGCCATCAGTATTGAACAGAAAAGCACAAGCAAAAACCCACGCAGCACCGTAGGCACAGTTACCGAAATCTACGATTACCTAAGACTGCTTTTTGCACGTATCGGCACCCACCATTGCCCCAAATGTGGAAGCAGCATCCACCCACAAAGCCCAGAAAACATTACCAGCCTCATTATGCAAGAGAAAGGCAAAACGTTGGTTTTTCTTGCACCAATCATCAGAGGCATGAAAGGCACCCACGAGCAAATCTTTGAAGACCTCAAAAAAGAAGGCTACACAAAGATTCGTGTAGACCAGAAAATTCATGAAACTGAAACAATCAAAGACGAAGTTAAACTAGTGCGTTACGAGAAGCACTGGATAGAAGTCGTCATTGACACGGTTACTATTTCTGAAGAGGAACGTTCACGCATTGCAGAAGCTGTTGAAGGCGCCCTTAAAGCTGGCAAAGGCACCATGATAGTAATCGACGCCCAAGATGCTGCTGCAGAAAAGAAAAAGGAACTTGAAAGCTTCGAAGGCGCAACAATGTACAGCACTTTCGGCGCATGCCCCAATCACCCAGAGGTCATGTTTGAAAGCCTTGAACCACGCATGTTCAGCTTCAACTCTCCATGGGGAGCCTGCCCAACATGCCACGGCCTTGGCGAAATCACCGAAGTAACACCCGACAAAGTCATCCCCGACCCCAACCTTTCAATCATGGAAGGCGCATTAGCGATTTACGGCAAAATGGACCTTTCATGGCGTGTCCAACAAATCGCTACCGTAGGCAAAAAACACGGCTTTGACGTTTTCACGCCAGTCAAAGATTTCACGGAGAAACAGTTGCATGTGCTGCTTTACGGTGACCAAGAACCAATCAGCGGCAACTGGTCAAACGGCGCCA
>JAWRIR010000010.1:0-16446 GCA_040268405.1 Thermoproteota archaeon
TTCTTTCTCTCAAATTGTAGAGAACAACAGAATCAAACAAATAGTAAGCACAATAAAGGACATTACAGAAGATAAAAACATTCAAGCAAAACTTTCTGAAAGCTTAGAACGCTGGAATTTTGCTTTAGAAGGTTCAGGTCATGGTGTCTGGGATTACAAGGTCCAAGAAAACACGTTGTTTTTATCCAAAAAATGGAAAAGAATCCTTGGCTACGAAGAAGATGAGATTAAAAACGATGTTAATGAATGGAAAAGCCGACTTCATCCAGACGATAAACAGCTTGCAATACAAGAAATAGAGGACGTAATTGCAGGAAAAAATCAGCATTATACAAAAAAATACCGGCTAATGACAAAAGACGGCTCATATAAATGGATTCTATCTCAAGGAAAAATAATAACTCGAACACCAGAAGGCAAAGTCTCACGAATAATTGGCACAATACTTGACATAACAATTCATAAAAAAGCAAAAAACGCGCTTAAAGAGTCGGAAGAAAAGTTTTCTGCCGCTTTTTACTCTAACGGTGCAGCTTTAGCTATTTCACGGCTTGAAGATGGACTAATTTTAGAGGTTAATGATTGTTTTCTTGAAACTTTTGGGTATACACGTGAAGAAATTATTGGAAAAACAGCTGCAGAGTTGAATTTGTATGCGGATTTGACTGATCGGCGACAAATAGTGGATCTTTCATTAAGAAATCATCTGGTTATCAACCGTGAAGTTAAAGGAATAAAGAAAGACAAATCTGAAATTACGGTACTTTTTTCAACTAAAGTATTCAACATTAAAGGTCAAAAGCATCTATTAACAACTCTTATTGACATCTCAAATTTGAAAATGGTGGAAAAAGCCCTGCTTTTAAGCCAAAAAGAGTTAGAGAATCTGTTTTATTTGGTTCCTGATGCTGTTATTGTTGGTGACTTAACAGGAAAAATTATTGATTGCAACGAGTTGTCTACCGAGACTTTTGGATACACAAAAGATGAAATACTTGGATTCAATGGCTTAGATTTTGTTGAAGAATCAAAAAAAGATGAAATGATAAAAGAGTTTGTAAACGTAATAGAAAATAAACAAGTTCAAAAAAGCACTTTCACGTTTGTGGGCAAAAATGGAAAAGAATATTGTGTTGAGGCATCAATTAAAGCCATTTATGATAATAGGGGAGAACCAACCGGGTTTATTTCCATAATCAGAGACATTACTCAACGCACTATTACTGAAAAGAAACTGCAAGAAAGTGAAAAAAGATACAGATTTATGGCGGAACATGCAAAAGACATAATCACCGTCACAGACGCAGAAGGTAATTTTATTTTTATTTCACCCTCAATTAAGAGTTTGACAGGTTTTTCTCCAGAAGAACTCTTAGGTGAAAAAACAGTTATATCCCGTATCCATAAAGAAGATCATCTGCTGCTTATTTCGAGCATTAGAAAATCATTGAAAAGCAATATTCCTATACAAGTTGAGATACGTTTCTTAACAAAAGATGGCAAATATATTTGGCTTGAAGCTAACATAAGCTCAGTCAAAGACACAAATGGCAATACTAGATTGATCAGCATCAGTCGAGATGTTACCCAACGCAGAATTGACCATGAAGAAAGAAACAAAGCTCTCGCACAAGCAGAGATGCTTCTTAAAAAGTTAACAGTCGTTGGCGGATTTGTCAGGCATGACATTAGAAACAAGCTTGCAATAATCACAAGCACTTTGTATTTGAGCAAAAAGTATGCCAACAGCAGTCCACATATGCTAAAACAAATTGACCAACTCAAGCAAGCAACGGATAATATTGAAAGAATTTTGGAGTTTGCACAAACATATGAAGCAGTGGGAAGCCAGGGTCTTTCATGGCGTGTAATCCATAAGGCAATTGAGGACGCAAAAAGTTTGGTCCCTAATCTAAACAATATAGAAATAAACACAGAAGCTGTTGACTTTGAAGCCTTAGCTGATTCTGCATTAGTGGAGATTTTCCATAACCTTATGGATAACTCTATGAAGTACGCTAAAAACCTGACAAAAATCAGAATCTTCAGCCAAACAAATCAAAAAGGAAACGTTGAGATAGTTTACGAGGATAACGGCGGCGGAATTGATACAGAAATTAAAACAAAGCTTTTCCAGAAAGGCGCAGGAAAAGGCACAGGTCTTGGACTTTACCTAATACAACGAATCTGCGAAATTTACGGGTGGCACGTTTCCGAAAACGGCGAAAATGGAAAAGGCGCACGTTTCGTGATTGAAATTCCTCAGGAAAGAATACGCAAAACTATCGTAAACTAAATGGTTTTAAAGAAAAAGTAGGCGAGTTTGGGTTTATTCGCCGTGTCCGCTCTTGCCTTTCCCCATAACCAAATGCAATATTTCTGGGAACCCAATCAGTAGTAACACAACAAGGGCTTCAGCTGCTTTTTCAACCATAAACAGACCTGTTGCAAGAACGATTAATGCCCAGATTGGGAAATAAAGGAAGCAGAAACGGTCTTTGGAAATGATTTTCTGCTTAAACCCTATGACAAGAATCGCGAAAGTTGCAAGATAAATCGCGAAAAGGCTTGCAATTAATGAAACTTCGAGCCCTACGGATTCTGTTAGATAGGTTGTGCCAACCAAAGCCAAACCGATAATAGGCACCATCCAGACAAGGAATTTTCCGCTGGCGTAAACGCTGGTTTGTTTTCGGGGAGAGAAAATTATTGGCAGCGATTTTAGCATGCCTGCTTTTTCTACTATTGCCAGTTTACCGCTCATCACTGAAACGTACTCGTCAAGGTGCTCTTGCATGTAAGCTTGAGAATCCAAAAGCCCACGTAAGTATTGAACTGAAGCCCAAGGTCTAATATCCGAATGCCCAAGAGCAATATTGGTTAATTCTTTACCATCCTTGACTATATCATATTTTTTTAATGATTCTGTAGCCTCGATTACCTGTTTTATTTCAACTTCACGCGGCATATTTCTTGCAAATTTGACCAATAAAGAAACTGCAATAGGCGCGGTGAACCATGAAAGACGTTGATCTAAACCTTCGCCAAAATATTTCAAGGTATAGCTTTCTTGGATCGTACACCACGTGCCTTGATTTTTAAGGTCGTCAATGGCGGCTTTTAGGGCTTCTTTGAATTTTTTAGGGTCCTCACCTAAAGTTATTAGTGCATTTACTACTTGGCAGGTGCTTGCAATGTTTGTTTCTTTAGCGTTTGGTGTAAATCCCCAAAGCCCATTTTTGTTTTGAGCAACTTTTAACCATGCAACGCCAGATTTTATTGCCGAGTCTACATGTTCATGATTCATTAATTCGTTTATTTTCTGTAAAGCGAGCAGCGTGATGCTGGTTGCAGAAACAAGGCTGTCTTCGTATTTCCAGATGCCCCAACCGTAATCATCATTTTGGTTTTCTAAAAGCCAATTTTTAGCTTTAGTTATGGCTTCCAGAACTTCATGGTCGTCAGCGAAGGGTGATAAAGCCAGTATTGCCATACTGGTTGTATCCACAAAACTGTTGCCTTTGTTGATTAATGGCCAGCCGTCACCGTAGTCGCCGCCAAGGTTTCGGTGTCGTAATAACCAATCTTTTGCTCTTTGAACTCGCTTGTCAGATGGTGGAAGGATTTTGTATTGTATTATTGTGTATAGGGTTTCTGCGGTTGTCCAAACGCCGCCCATGTCGTGAATGTTTTCGGCTGGAAATCCGCCGTCGTCATTGTCGTCTGGAAGGTTGATTTGCCAGTTTAGGACTTCTTCTTGTTTTCTTTTAACCCAATCCAAGTATACCAAGCAGCATCACATGTGGCATCTGTAATCTTGCTGTTACAGATAGAGCACTTAAAATGTCTGCCTGAATTATTAAACATTGATGATTTGCAATCCATGCGTTAACAGCAAAAAATAGTTTGCAATCGTTAGCCATCCGGGATGCTTGTTTTCTGTTCTATTATCTAACAAAAACTGTTTTGTTAGAATTTTGAGCTTCTATACCAACCTATTTGCCGCCTATTAGGATCCAAATAGCAGATCTATGCAGAAACCTATAGGGGGTAGGTCCGTATTGGCTCAATTCAACGTCAATAACATGTTTAAAACAGTGGTGTTTTATCTACAAACGCTTGCCGTATACAAAAGCATCACCAAAACAAAGAAAAAATGGTCAAAGTCTCTTGTAAACAAGCGTTAACAGGAAAAACGCAACCAAAACAAACACAATTACCCCTGCTGTAACCACGTTAAACATTGCAGACACCATGATGCCAACCGCCGTTGCTAACGTGCTGAAAAGCGTTGTTGCCATCAATGTTTTCTTGAAAGACAGGTTTAGCTTCAAAGCGCAAAGACCGGGGATAACCAGAAGCGCTACTACAAGGATTGTGCCGATTACTTTTATGGACAGCACGATTGTTACGGCGATTAGTAAATCGAAAATTATTGTTAAATGGTTTGTTGGTATGCCCATTATTCGTGAATCTTCTTCGTCAAAAACAATTGAGAGGAGTTCTCGACGGAAGAAACCGATGAAAACCAAAACAAACGCACTTAAAGCGGAAACCAGCAGCAAATCTGAAAAGTCAATCGTCAATATTGACCCAAAAAGATAGCTGAATAATTCAACATTGAACCCGCCTGCAACACTAATTACGATTAAACCTGTTGAGAAACCCAACGCTAACATTATGGCTACCGCGGAATCGGAAGTGGCAATCTTTTTACGACGCATATACGAAATGGCAAACACCGCCAAAATTGAAACACCCAAAGCAGTAAGCAAAGGATTAATGCCCATCAAAAGCCCCAAAGCAATGCCGCCGAAAGCAGTGTGTGAAAGCCCATCACCAATCATGGCTTCCTTCTTTAGAATCAAAAACAAGCCAACTAAACCGCAAACTATTGCAACGATGATGCCGCCGATGAGCGCGTTCTGGAAGAATTGGTATCCAAAAAGGTTAAACAGGTTAGTGCTCGTTTGCAAAAACTCCTTCACAGTTGTGCCTATGAAATACGAAGTGGAAGTGTTCACCGTATGCACGTTTAAGCAGCATGTTAGCGTCCAATTCCTGATTTATTGATGCGACTTCAACTTTTTTGTTGATGCACATTACTTTTGACATGCGGCAGAAGACCGTGGCTAAATCGTGGGTTACAATTAGGATTGTTGTTTGACGTTCAACGTTTAGGTCGCTTAGTTTTTTATAGAATTTTTCTTGAGCGTTTGAGTCAACGCCGACGATTGGTTCGTCAAGCAGGATTAATTCAGGATTATGGGTTAAAGCTTTAGCAACAAACATCCGCTGCTTCTGTCCACCCGACAATTGACCAATACGCCTATCTGCAACATCGCTTAAACCCATAAATTCAAGGTTATCATCAACGTTTTTCCAGTCTTCACTGGTAAACCGCCTACCGAGCTTTCCTTTTTTTATGCAGCCTAAAGAAACCAATTCACGAACCGTTAAAGGAAACTGGTCTTCAAAACTGGTTGCGTGTTGCGAGATGTAAGCGACTTTTTGCCATGAAGAAAAACGGGCTAATTCTGTGCCAAATAGGCGAATGGAACCGTTAGTGTAAGGCAAAAAATTGAGTATGGCGTTTAAGAGGGTGGTTTTTCCGCCACCGTTAGGTCCAACTACCCCTACATAGTCACCCCGATTAACCGAAAATGTTGCGTCTTCGATTACGGGTGCCCCGTTACGGTTTACGTAAAGGTTTTTTGCTTCTAAAATAGGGGTAGATTGTTGCATAGTTAACTTTCCGCTCTTACCCATTTGACATTCCGCTTAATTAACTAGCACCCTTTAGGTTGCCTCTAAACCGGTCTGCAGACTTTCAAGATTTGCCTGCATTTGCGCCAACAAATCCATGTTGTCAACAGGACCAAGCATCAGGTAGAGTTTAAGGACAGTCACGGTTTGGCCTGTTTGTGCTTGGACTTCAGTTTTTATTGTGTTGATATATTCGCTTGAATACACTGGGTCAACATATAGTGTGTAGATGTGGTGTTCTTCCATTTCTGCTACAATAGTTGCGATTGTTGTGGCACTGGGTTGTTCATCGGCAGATAATCCGATTACACCATTTTGAGTGAACCCGTATCTGCTTGCTAAATAACCGTAGGCTTCATGGGAAACAAAAATGTAGTTCTGACTTGCATTAGATAGACCGTCTGAATAAGCAGTGTCTAACTGTTCGAGTTGACCTTTTAAATCAGTCCATCTTTGGGTGTAGTAGCTTTCATGTTCTGGGTCAACTGAAACTAAGGCATTGTAAATGTTTTCTGCTTGAAGTTTAGCCATGTATGGACTTACCCAAGTGTGTGGGTCATACATGCCATGGTCATGTTCTTCTTCTCCTGATTCACCCTCATGTTCATGCTCTTGATTTGCAATAAGCGTTAAACCGCTGGTCGATTCTACAACCGTGCGGTCATGAGCGTTTGACAGTGCAGGTAAAACGTCCTCCTCCATCCAGTGGTCTAAGCCTGCGCCGTTGTAGATGATTATGTTTGCGTCTTCTGCAGACATTATGTGTGATGCGGATGGTTCCCAACCGTGGATTTCTGTGTTGTTAGGAATGAGTTGTGTTATTTCTATTTGGTCGCCGCCGATTTGTTGGGCTAGGTATGTTAAGGGGTAAAATGTTGTTACTACTTTTAGTTTTGTTGATGCTTGTGGGGTGTTCATGGTGTAGGCAACTATGGAGGTTGCGATTATGGCGATCAGAATGATGCTTGTGAGGAAGATTTTTTGATTACGGTTCATACCTCGTTTCTAACATGCTTGTTATTAAAGTTATTCAGAACATTAATAATAATTCACTCTTTTAGCCAAAAAGTTACTAAAAATTATTAATACAACAACCACACACTAACAATCGAAGCAGCATGACAATAATCAGCCTATCCATCCCAGACAAACTAATCACACAAATCGACAAAGCAATGAAAGAAAAAGGATTCGCAAGCAGGTCCGAAATCGCACGCCAAGCCCTAAGACTATACCTAACAGAAGACCTAAAAATCGAAGACGTACAAGGTGAAGCCGTAGCCACCGTAACCCTCATCTACAAAGAAAACGCAGACAGAAGACGACTCCTTGAAACTCAACACGTACACAGCGGCTTAGTCTCAACATTTCTTCACAGCCACATACACGAAGGCTTCTGCATGGAAGTAATAATCCTTAAAGGACAAGGCGCCTTGATAAGGAAATTTATTGACAATTTACGACAAAATGAGCAAATTATGCAAATAAAAGTTTCAGTCATTAACCAAGAACAAACAATACAATAAAAAAGAAGAAGCCCCAAAAAAGAGGGCGGTTTTAGTCTTTTCTTCGTTTGCTTGCAACGTATTTGCCGATTTCTAACGTGCTAAATACTATTCCAGCCATCAACAATGCGATTGCCCAATCAATTAGTTGCGGTGTTGTCACATCGAACAGTACCTGTATCGCTGGAACATATAGCACAATAAGTGTCAATGCCAACGAGGACAGTATCGCATACCATAGGTACTTGTTTTTGAACACGCCAACTTTGAGCACTGGATGCTTAAGCGAACGCGAAGATAGTGCAATGCTAAGTTCAATGAGCACCATTCCAGTTAGCAGTTGAGTTCGAGCTTCTAGCAAGTATTGTTCGCCAAGCCATGGTGAATGTAGGAAGTAAGCTGTCAACAGCAGCGCCGTTGTGAGTAGTGGAGTCGCTATCAGGAATGTCTTGACATCACGTGTGAATATGCTTTCTTTCGGTTTACGCGGCTTTCGCTCCATCAAGTCTGGGTCGCCGGGGTCAACACCTAAAGCGATTGCAGGCAAACCGTCTGTGACCAAGTTAATCCACAGTATCTGCACGGCAGTGAGCGCGATGGCAGCGGTGTTTATTGAGTCGGGGTTTGAACCTGGCGAGATTAGGTTTGCCAAGTAGGGCACGCTTACGATAGCAATGAACATTACCAATATTTCCATGATGTTACATTGCAGCAGGAATGTTAGGTATTTTTTGATGTTGTCATAGATCTCGCGTCCTTCTTTGACTGCTTTAACTATGCTGGCAAAGTTGTCGTCTGCGAGAACCATTGAGGCGGCTTCTTTGCTTACTTCTGTGCCTGTGATGCCCATGGCTATGCCTATGTCTGCTTTTTTAAGTGCTGGAGCATCGTTAACGCCGTCGCCAGTCATGGCAACGATTTGGTCTTTTGCTTTCCAAGCCTTGACAATTCTGACTTTATGCTCAGGAGCAACACGCGCGTAAATAACTACTTTTTCGACCACGTCGGCAAGTTGCTCGTCAGTCATTAGTTCAAGCTCTGCACCGGTCAATACTTTGCCGTCTGGGTCATCTTCACCTAGTAAGTTGAGTTCTTTTGCGACTGCAGTAGCTGTGAGTTTATGGTCACCGGTAATCATTACGACGCGGATACCAGCTCTTCTACAGGTTTCAATGGCGTCTTTGACTTCGGGGCGTGGCGGGTCAATCATACCCATTATGCCCACAAAGATGAAGTCTTCCTCGATGGACTCATCAAAGGCAGCTAGGTCTTCTGGGAGTTCTTTGTAGGCAAAACCCAAGTTACGCAGTGCCTGCAGAGACATGGCTTCTATGACTTTTTGCAGTTCAGTACGTTGTGCAGGTGTTAATTTTTGAACTTTGCCGTTGAGCATTATGCGGCTGCATTTTTCGATTACTATTTCTGGGGCGCCTTTCATGTAAGCCATTTTCTTGTTTGCGACAAGGTGAATGGTTGTCATGCGTTTGCGTTCGCTGCTGAATGGGATTTCGCCGATTCTTGGTTCTGCCTTGTCAAGTTCCTGTTTTGAAAGGTCAGCTTTGGCAGCGGCAACAATGAGGGCGCCTTCTGTTGGGTCGCCTTTAACTGTCCATTTGTTAGTTTTTTCGTCTCTTTCAAGTGCGGAGTCGTTGCATAAACTGGAAATTTTCAAGAGTTCAAGCAGTTGCTCGTTAGGAGTGATTGGTTTGTTGTCTACTTCAAATTTGCCTTCTGGAGCATACCCTATTCCGGTTACTTTTACTGCTGTGTTGTTGATGTAAATTCGTTGAACGGTCATTTCGCCTTTTGTTAGGGTGCCTGTTTTGTCGCTACAAATCACACTAGTGCTACCCAACGTTTCAACTGCTGGAAGGCGTTTCACGACCGCGTTGACTTTGGTCATTCGGTACATGCCGATGGCAAGGGCGCCAGTTACGATGGCTGGAAGAGCTTCAGGCACGGCGGCTACAGCAAGGCTAACAGCCCAAAGCACCATTTCAACTATGTCACGTTGTTCAACAACGACACCAACAAAAGCGACACTTGTAGCAACAATTATAGCTAAAAGACCTATCCATTTTCCCACGGATGCTAAGCGTCTCTCAAGTGGCGTTTCTTCAGTAGTAGTTGTTTGCACCATTTGGGCGATTTTGCCGAATTCAGTAGTCATGCCAGTGTCGGTGACAAGAGCTTTTGCTCTGCCCAAGGCAATGCTTGTTCCAGTGTAAACCATGTTGTGGCGGTCGCTAAGCTGTGTATTGTCAGATAGGGCTTCCGGGTCTTTATCCACAGCTGTAGATTCGCCAGTTAAAGCTGCTTCTTCAACTTTTAGAGTGTGCGCTTCAATTAGTCTGGCGTCTGCGGGAACCTTGTCACCTGCATAGAGAAGCAGTATGTCGCCAGGAACTATTTCTCTTGCTTGAATCTTGATTTCTTTTCCGTCACGGATTACTAAAGCCGTGGGTGAAGTCATCTTTTTGAGAGCTTCGACAGCTTTTTCGCTTCGGTATTCCTGTGTGAAACCTAAAATTGCGCTTGCAAAAACGATAACAAGAATGATTGCGGCGTCAACTTGTTCGCCGACAGCAAGAGAGAGGCCAGTAGCGATTAAAAGTATAATCATTAGAACGTCTGTGAATTGTGAAAGGAAAAGTTTGATTGGTGATTTTCCTTTTTCTTTTTTTAGCTCGTTTGGACCGTACTGTTGGAGGCGTGTTTGAGCTTCCTGCGGGGTTATTCCTTCATTTTCTCTAACTTGAAGTTCAGTTAATGATTCTTCAACTGTTAAAGCGTGCCAGGGTTTAGAGTTTGCCATTTTGGAGTCTCTCTTGTTAATGATACTTTCTTTTTGCTTTTTACTTTTTAGCAAGAACTATGTTGCTTTGTTAAGGCGGTTGAAGCCTTGTTGTTGCTAAATTATCTGGTTAATGGAGAGCAATAGTTAAATGACTTTTGTCACTAATATTTTTTTTAAGTGGTGAATAAGGTGAAGAAGAACAACGGAATCCACAAAGCACTCGAAACATTAGGCCTAACCGAATACGAAGCAAAAGCCTACATCAGCCTCGTCGAAAAAGGCACATCAACCGCGGGAGACCTATCCGCATTATCAGAAATCCCACACTCAAAAATATACGAAGTCTTAATGCGCTTAGAAAAAAGAAAACTAATCGAAACCCAAAAAGGCAGACCCATACTATTCAAAGCAGTAAAACCCTCCACAGCTTTAGAAGAAATAGAAACACAACTAAAAACCGACTTAGAAAAAGAACTGTTCGAAAAACGAGCCAGCCTCGAAAACAGCTACAAAAAAAGGTTTATAGAAATAACAGAAGCCCAAAGAACAGTTGTAGAAGAACTCGAAACCCTTTATGAAACAAAAGAAACCGCCGAACAATCTGAAGACATTGTATGGACAATCCAAGGAAAAACAAACCTAGACACTCAGGCAAAAGACATCATCCTTTACGCTAAAAGCGACGTACGCCTACGGCTCCCATACGATGACTTCACAGAGTTCGAACCAACCATCAAGACCGCATGCTCAAAAGGCGTAAAAGTCCAACTTCTCGTGCACCGCTTAACACCCAGCGCAAAGAGCTTGGAACAAAGCACAGAAGTCTTTATAGAAGAATCACCTTTGCCCACGAATTATGGCATTATTATTGCTGACAACAAAAAAGGCATGTTCATTTCGGAAAATTATGAACACGGCTTCAAAACCGCGGGCAAAAGCGTGTTAATGGTGCTGACACACTTCTATGACCACGAACTGAAAGAATCAATAAAAACAAAAAACGAGTAAAAATGGAGAACTACAATTTTTTTGCTATGCATATGAAGTAGCTTTCGTCGTCCCTTTCAAAAGTAACCGATAGACCACTCTCGTTTAGCATCTTTTTAAGGTGTTCCATACTGGGCAAGAAATCGTTCTCAATCTCCACGCCGCCTTCCAGGTGGACACCATTAATTTTCTTAGCTGAATCTGAATGAGCCACCACTAAACGACCGCCTTTTTTTAAGGCTTTACAGCATGTCTGGATGGCTAATGGTTGATCAACAAAATGTGGAAAACATGAATAGCAAACTACCAAATCACATTGGGATTCAAAAGTTAAGTCATAAACATCAGACACCAGAAATGAAACAAGCGGGTGCTGTTTTTTAGGGTATTTTGACTTGGCAACTTCAATCATCCTCTCTGAATAATCTACCGCAACAACACTGCCATCCACCAGGTATTTTTCGTAGAATGGTATCATGATTCCTGTTCCTGTTCCCATGTCGAGTATTTTGTCGTTGCTTTTGATTTCTAGCAAGTCTGCTATGTACTGGACTTTTTCAAGGTTATGAATGGTAATTTTGTCCCATTTTTCAGCACGTTCATTGAAGAAGTCTCTCTGTTTTGGATTAATTCTTTTTGAATTCATGTTTTTTCTCCAGTTATATGGGTATGACTACAGGTATTCCTCGGACACTTTCCACGAATGCATCGACGTTGTATACCTGTTTGATGTTTTCGGGAGTAATTATTTCGTGTCCACCGACTGCGTAAACTACCCCGTTTTTCATCATGACAAACTTGTCTGAATGCCGAATAGCCAAGTTAAGGTCGTGAATAACCATGATTGCAACCATATGATTCTTTTTGACGATGTTTCTGATTAAGTGCATTATCATGTGTTGGTTAGACAGGTCAAGACTGCTTGTAGGCTCATCAAGAAGAATTACTTTCGGTTGTTGAACTAGGACTCTTGCAATCTGAACTAACTGATACTCTCCGCCACTTATCTCGTCTACATATTTTAGGGATAACCCTTCTAAGCCAAGAAGATGGAGAACACGCCCTGCTAATCGAATATCTTTTTCAGAGGCATCCCACTCAAAATGCGGTTTTCTACCTAAAAGTACTGAATCAAACACTGTAGTTTGTGATGTCTCACTTTTTTGTGCTACGTATCCAATGTTTTTGGCGATGTTTCTCTTGCTCATTTGGTAAATTTCAGCGTCATTAATAGAAACTGAACCAGCTTGTGGGGTGAGAACTTTGCCTATACATTTTAGCAAAGTTGTTTTTCCGACACCATTTGGTCCTAGAATAGATATTACATCACCCGCGTTAACTTTGAAAGACACGCTGTCTAGAACCCGTTTGCTACGGTAAGAGAAGTTGATGCCGTTTACTTCGAAGAACATTACTTTCGGTACCTCCTGATTAGTAGGTAAATCAGAAGTGGACCCCCGAGGAAGGATGTTAAGATACCTACGGGTATAACTCCTAAAGAAGGAAAAATAAATTGTCCAGCTACATCAGCCACTATTATGATGATTGCTCCAAGAATACTTGAAAGAGGAATGAGGTAACGGTGATCGCTTCCAATAATCATTCGAGCAATGTGTGGTGCAATAAGACCTATAAAAGCAATAATTCCAAAGAAAGAAACTATTACTGCTGAAAGAAAAGAAGTTAAAATCATGCCTACAAGACGCTCACGTTCAGTATTAACACCTAAACCTTTGGCGGTATCCTCTCCACTGTCCATTGCATTATAATCCCACCGCTTATAGAAAAAGTAGAGAACCACTGGTACAAAGACCAAAAATATTAAAGAATCCCATGACCAAGTTGCTCTGCCTAAGTTGCCAAAGGTCCAACCTACTATTTTGCCCAACTGATTTTGGTCAGAAATGAATTGCATAAAAGAAAGCCCCGCTGAAAACATGACACTGATAGCGACTCCCGCGAGTATTATTGTTTCAGCACTAACTCGGGTTAGTTTCGTAAGTAAAAGTATAGCACCAGTCGCCAGCAACGAGAACAGAAAAGCGCATAGGGTAGTAACATAAGGATTAGTGATGGAAATAAAAGAGGCAATGCTACTGCCAGCGCCAAGGAAAATAATGCCAAAAGAAGCGCCAAAAGCAGCTGCGCTAGATATGCCTAAAGTGAAGGGGGACGCCAGTGGATTACGGAGGATGCATTGCATTACTACGCCAGAAACTGCTAATCCGGCGCCGGCGAGCAAAGCACCAATGATTCTGACCATACGGATGTTCCATATAATGGCGCCATCGCCATGAGTGTTAAAGGTAAAAAGATATGTGATTACATCAAAAGAAGTTACATTCGGCATTGACCCGTTCAGAGCGGCTGCAATAACGCAGATAACCAGAAGCAGCAAACCAGCAAGAATAAAGAGGCGCTTTCGTTTTACTAAGGCCTTGTAATCTCTGGAAGTTTGGTTGCCTTCTTGGGCATCATTATCGTAAATATCGAACGCTTCGTGTTGACTCTTGTCATGAGAAATCTGGCTTTCTGTCGTTATTTACACCGCCAAAAGAAAAAGGGTGGAAGTAATTAAGCATGTACTTGTACAAGTGTAACAGTGCTACATCCTGTACCGGTTTGACCCGAGGCGATATCTGAGTAAGTCATTGTGGTTCCTGGGTAGAATAGTTGTATGATTTCGTTTGCTTTGTCTTCAAAGTTCCATGAGTATAGGTCGCCGTTCATTGTTGATGCAATGTAGTATGAGTTGATTAGTTGGTTGTCCCAGTTTGTGCCGTAGCATTTGTAGACCATCGTTGAAAATAAGTTACCATCCTCGATTGCTGAAACACCGTCTAATCCAGTGTTTGAGTTTATGTAGTCATTAATTGTTGTAATGCAGTCGCTCAAGCCTATGCTATCTATGAATATGTAGTCGGGGTTTGCAGCGATTAGGGTTTCAAGTGTAATTATATATGGTTGACCGTTTGAGGCGGGTTCGATAGCATTGGTGATTTTAGAGTAGTCAAAAGGCAAGTAATTGCCTGAACCCTTCAGGAAAGCTGCTCCACCGTAATAGAACATGCCACAGGCATATGCTTTTTCGGAACTGGCACTGGTCACTTTAGATGTTATATCGTCAATCATTTGGGCAATTCCATTATTCAGTTCAGTTGCCCTGTTCGGTTCACCAAGCAAAGTGCCTAAAGATGTAATCTGGTCGTAAAATGCTTCGCCAAATTCGACGTTGGCATTGATTACAAAAACTGGAATGTTAGTTTGTGATTGAAGGTTGTCTGCAGCTGTAACATCCTCTGCTGTAGAAGTGATGATGATGCTTGGGTTAAGGGCCAAAATCGGCTCTGCGGCTGCTGCGACTTGCGGTAATGAGGAGAATTTAGCTTTGTTAATGAGGTAATATGTTTGGTCATCTCGAGTGTTGAAGGTACCAGCTGCTTCGACTGCTTGAACTTTGTCAACTGCGTCAAAATAGGAAACCAATCTTAGTGAACATGCACCCACGCAATAGATGGAATCTATTTTTTGGGGAACATTGACTGTTCTGCCTAAAGCATCTGTAACTGTTAATTCGGCGCCTTGATTATCACCTTGACTTAATGTGAGGCTGTAAACAACGCCTATGGCTGCGACTAAAACGATTGCTGCTGCCACGATTGCAAAGATTTTGTTTTTTCCCATGTGAATACTTCCATTGAATAACTATGCGTATTACATTTTTTAATTTTAGTAATACGATAGAGTTAATAAATTTTCTGGGGCAAAAACGCAAGAATACTCACCAAGTGCTTATTTTTTTAAAAAAAGCTTGAACAAAATATCAAGACATTAAAAACAAGTTAATTTTTAGTGGTGGGCCGAACCGGATTCGGACCGGCGACCTTCTGCACGTCAAGCAGATGTCCTAACCAGGCTAGACGACCGGCCCACAGTTTTGCAGTATTGCATATGTGACTTCTTGCTGGTATTAAACCGTTTTCCTTCAAAATTGCAAGTTATCGACGGCTTACACGGTTAAACCCTAAAGTAAATCGCAACAGAATGAGAGAAATAAGCAAAAACAGAAGAAAAATCAGCCGTTTTTGGAATATATCGTAAATGGGAATTCACTACTTAAATATGAATTACAACGTATAATTAAGAATCAGGAGAAAGGAGAAGGCATCGTGTTTCACGTTCGTGTTAGGGCATTCCCTAGTTCAGCCCTTATACTAGCAGGGTCAATGGATTGGTTAACCACAGTCATAGGCCTGAATTATTTCGGAGCAGTAGAAGCTAACCCGTTTATTTCAGGTGTTGCACATCAAAACCTTTTCGCGTTTACAGCAATAAAACTGTTAACCACACTTATGGTTGGTTTAATCTTCTATCAAGCTAACAAGTTTCTGCTTAAAACAGAGGACAAAACAACCAAGTCTTTCAAGTGGACAAGACTTACCTTAAAACTGGCATATGTCGGCGCCACAGCAATGCTCATTGTAGCAGTAATAAATAACATGCTAGTTTTAGCCCATTTAATCTAATTTTTTTTGAATTTTATGCATTGTACCTTTCCATATTTTCTTAGAGCATACTCTGCAAACAAGTTTTTTGAAAGTATCTTCTTGAAATATCTTGATAACAAGTTAACGTCAAGCTAAAAGTATGAACTAAAAAAACCAGTTTCAACAATAAATTCTGCATCTAAAAGTTAAATTAACAAAAAAAAGAAAAAGAGTTTGGTTTTGGTTTTTTATGGTCGCTTATTTCTTTTTAAGGATCAACAGACCAACGATTGCAACAACTGCAATGATTGCAACACCCATGCCGATTGTGTACATTTCGTATGGAGTGTTTGCAACTGGTGTTGGTTCTGGTGTTGTCTGTGCTGCTGCAACTACCATTGCGTTTTGTGCATATGTACCATAGTATGCTGCTGAGCCTGCGAATGTTGCATAGACTGTGTATTGACCTGCTACTGTTGGTGTGTATTCGAAGTAGAATGCACCGCTTGCGTCGCTTGTTGCGTCACCGAGGTGTACATAGTTGCCGTTTGGATCAACTGCATCGATAGAGACTGGAACACCGACTGCGTCCATTGGCTTTGAGAATTGCTTGTAGACATAGAGCATCCATGCACTCTGGCATTCGTCTGCAACTACTGGAACACCGTTAGGGAACCGTAATTGAGCATCTGCCAATTTTGTGCCTGGTGAGTTATCCATGATTGTGCCTTTGATCATTACTGGTGTGTTTGCTGCTACTGCTGTGTCTGGTGCTGAGACTGTCATTGTGCTTGGGCCTTTGCCGATGCCGTAGATTTGTTGGTCGTATGTGTCCATTGTTGCAATGATGCTGTCACCGATGATTGCGCGTCCACCCCATCTTGTCTGACGGAATAAACCATCT
>JAWRIR010000011.1:0-14259 GCA_040268405.1 Thermoproteota archaeon
GATAAACTGTGAAACACTCATGGGTAACCCCGTACCAGACACTGAACAAAACGCGGCACTCTGCATCTGCCCCGACTGCCCAACATACCAAAAATCAAACCTAACCGGCATCCTATACTGTGCAAAAGGCAAATCCGCCGAACCCGTTGTAGACTTAACCTGCATTTGCCCAAATTGTCCAGTCGCCAAACAACACGGTCTGACACAGCTTTATTACTGCATGCAAGGCAAATCAGCAGACCTAAAATAAGAAGCAACCAACCTATTTGGATCCTATTAGGATGCTATTAGAGGTTCTATGTTAAAACCTATAGGGAAAAGAGTTCTAAACAACTATTTTGAGAGGGTTATGAATATTAACGTTTTAAACGTATTTATTAGAGTATGAGAGTGTATAATCAATTCAACGTTAACTGCCCTGATAAGTCTGTTTTTTACATTATAGATTTTAATATTTTGTCATAAAGAATTTTAAATTGTTTATCGGTTCTAAGTTCTTCGAAATCCGGTTCAAAGGTCATTTTTAATAGCATTGTAAATTTATCAATGCTTAACGCTTTTTCGATTGCTTTGAAGACACCGGGTTTATCATCTAAAAGCAGAAAGAAATTTGCGCTTGTGAAACTATTTGGATATTTTGACAGAAGACTTTTTGCAATTTCTTGGGATTCACGCGTCTTTCCTAATTTTTTAAAAGCAAATGCTCTGTTAAGCGGCAAAATTAGACTGTTTGAAAAAGTGGGCAGGATTTGGTCATATAATGATAATACGCTTTCATAATCTCTTAGGAGTAGCAGACAGTTTGATTTGCTTTCGTATACACCTAATTTATCTGCATTATTATCTGCAAGTGTAAGTGCATTATCATAAAGTTGTAATGCTTTTTTAGGGTCAATACAATCTAATATTCTTGCACATTCAACTTGGTAACTATACGATTTTGTATGACTTTCCATTTCTTTTGCTATTTCTATAGCTCTATCAGGTTTTTGTGATAGAATATAAGCAATTGATAAAATATATTTTATATATGACAGATAAGATTCTTCGACATTTTGAAGTATAGCTTTTTCAAGGTATTTAATTGCCTCATTTAGATTGCTATCGAGTTCTCTTCTGCCTAAAAAGAAATATGGTATTGGAGATTCTTCAGCAGGAATTGTAGCGCAAAGACCTGCCTCGGCTTTCTTTATATGGTCAACAATAGATGAAATATCTCTTTTAATTATTTCATTTTTTATGCTGTCTTCTTGGAGAATAAATCGATTGAGTTTATATGTTGTTGAATTATAGGGATTTCTTAATGAATCAGGCAACACAAGGTCTAAGCTGTCATGCAGTTCAGCCATAAACTCATCAAAACCATCTATTTCAACTAGGTAAACTCTTTCTCTGCTCAGCAAACGCTCTAGTTTTCTGCTTATCTTACTCTCTTTTCTCTTACACCAATAAATCCCATGCGGGAAATATGTTTCAGACCTTAAAAGCATCTCAAGTGTGTCCATAACTGAGTAATCATTTCCACTATACCCAATTACAACTAAGCCGTATTCTGCCGCGAATTGAGTGAACTTCTCGCGCATGTTTTTTTCAAGGCTATCCGTCTCCTTAACTGTATTCTTAATGTTATCATAAAGAAAATCTCCATGTAATTTGATAATTTTTGGTCTTTTAGAGGTTACTCGAATTCCACTGACTGCAGAATCATGGGCACAAACTATGGGTTTACAGTTAGTAAATGAGCAACAAGCTTCGTTGAGAAGGTCATCAAAATTTGTTGTGAAAACCACATTAAAAAAGTCTGCTTCAATTATGTTTGCAAGATAAGTATACCCCCAATTAGGTGTAGCATCCTTTACACAATCTTCAACATAATTGCGACGTTGGAGTGGTTGGTCATAAATGGTTTCAAATAAAATCGAATATTCATTTTCTGATTGATACCAGTTTTGCTCCTTTAACCATTTTTCATATGGTTCTTTAAACTTGGATTGTTCATATAATTGTATTCGCCATTCGTCAATCATGTCAGCAGTTGACATAACCATGCTGGAGACGGATGCTCCTGCACCGATTAGCAACGAGAAATTGGGTATATTGCCATTTCTTCTGTTTATTAGATTAAACAGGTGCCTTTTGTTTCTTAATTTATATTGTGCTGACATTTCTTGTCACTCATTGCTCGCCATTATATCTTTAGTTTTGTTTTTAAGATTTTGGACAGACAATTATTTTTGAAGAATTACCGAGCGAGGTTGATATGCTCCCATCATCGCTGGCATTTTTGCGGGCGACAATAAACCTTGCGTCTGCCAAACAGATCGAAACCCGAATGCACTAAGCGGGTTTATGTCGACGTTCAATCCTCAACCATTAATCCCACATCAAGGAACCAAATCAGCGATAATCAACTAAAAACAGAAGACTCCATACCCCTGACGGTTTTTCTGTTAGTGGTTGCAGTCCTAGTGGCGGTCATTACCGTTTTGTCTATTCTGGTTCTTACAAGAACCCGAAAACAGCCAATAATTTAGTGCGCCTATTTGGATCCTAATAGGATATCTATGCAGAAACCTATAGGGGTATGGTGCTATTGGCTGAAAAACAGGTCAAAAAGCCGTTACCTGCTTTTTGGTAGATTTTATCTTACAAGCACGTTATGAATAACCCTTATTTAGCCCCGTTTGGTCTGCCTATTTTGAAGATAACTTGGGAGGGCTTTGACGTTGGGTTACTTTAACAAAATTGTGATAGGGGCTGTTTTGGTTGTTCTTCTGATGTCTTTGCCGTTGAATGTTTTTGCTCAAACAACAATTGCTAAACCCCCAACCCCCCAAGAATTTACAGTGCAATACGATAGCAAAAGCTGGGATTTTGTTGTAACAATCAAAAACATAGATTATGACTTACCTGCTGGTTATGATATAAACTATAACATTCGAAAATACCACGACCTTAATAACTATGGAAGTTACTCATGGCAAGAATCTTATCAGGATTATTATCCAATTCAAGACCCATCAGGATATACCACCATTAAACAGCATACAAACTGTGAAACAAATGGAAATTATCGAGTCGATTTCGAAGTTCAAGCATTAGTGGTTCATTACGAAACAGAAACATCATATTCAATAGAACATTTAGGTCAGGAATATACTGTTACTAAAGTTGATTCAAAAAGCGAATGGAGCAGCCCACAATCACTAACCATAACCATAAATCATCCAACTAACATACCGACTCCACAATACACAAGCTCCAACCTTTGGAATAACCAGCTAACAGCTTTGATTAATTCTCATTGGGAAAAATTGGCTCTGCTGGTTTTGGCAGCTATAATTGTTGTTTTGGCGGCGGGGCTGGTTGTGCTTTGGCGCAAGGTTGGCAATCTTGCAGATCAAAAACGCCCTCAAGAAAATAGCCCTTAACATTTTCATTGCTGCTTTGTTCCTTTACTGCTGTTTGCCCGTCTAATAGTGGTTCTGTGCAGAATACTAAGGGGGGTAGGTGCTATTGGCGCAAAATCAAGCCATTAATATGTTGAAAACAGGGTTTTTTGTGACTGGTTTCTTTCTGGATTAAGTTGTTGCGGCGTAGCTTTTTATAAGGGCTGACGTAAATATGAAAGCTAAGCAGGTGCCAAAACAGTGCCAAAAGTTAAAGTTGCATTAATCGGCGTTGGAAACTGCGCTTCAGCTTTCCTTCAAGGATTACAGTATTACGGGAAAGCAGTGAAGCCAGAAGAATTTGTTGGTTTACGAAACCCAACACTGGCAGGTTACAGCCCAAGCGACATTGAAGTAGTCGCAGCTTTTGACGTAGATGAACGTAAAGTCGGGTTAGACCTTTCAGAGGCAATTTATGCTAAACCAAACAATACCCCCCAAGTATCCCAAGTACCAAAAACAGGCGTCACAGTGAACAAAGGTCCACTCCTCGACGGAGTTGGCTTATCCACAAAAGCCCTAGTTCAAGCAAGCAGCAAACCAGAAGCTGACGTCGCCAAGGTTCTAAAAGAATCTGGAGCAGAAATGGTTCTAAATTTGCTTCCAAGCGGAGCCATCAAAGCAACCGAATATTACGCTAAACAAGCCATCGCAGCCGGATGTGCATTCATCAACGCAACACCCAACTTCATCGCAAGCAACACGGAATGGGCAAAACAGTTTGAAGAAGCCAACTTACCATTAGTCGGCGACGACCTAGTAGACCAAGTCGGTTCAACAGCGCTCCACAAAACCTTACTCAAACTGCTTTCTGACAGCGGCGTAAAAATCACTGAAACATACCAGCTTGACGTAGGCGGCGGCGCAGAATCAGTCGACACCCTTGAAAGAACAAGAGACGCAAAACGCACAATCAAAACAGAATCAGTCGCGTCAGCGTTGCCATATAAAACCCAAATCGTTGCAGGCTCAACCGACTACGTGGACTTTCTGCAGAATAAGCGTGACAGTTACTTCTACATAGAAGGTGTTTACTTCTGCAATGCTCCAATGAAGATTGACCTTAAATTCCAAACAGTTGACGCACCAAACGCAGGCAGCGTCTTAATTGATGTTGTACGTGCTGTAAAGCTGGCGTTAACAAAGAAGCAGAAAGGCTCCTTAGAAGCTATTTGTGCTTACGGGTTTAAGCGTCCACCAAAGATGACCTCTTTGGAGTCAGCTCAAGAAGAATTCAAACGCTTCATAAGCGCCTAACTTTTTCTTTCTTTTTTGACTTCATTTTAGTATTTTGAAAGTAATATTTCTACAGAAAATGCTTAAGCAAGGCAAACAAAAAAAGTAAAACAAAAAGTAAGGTGTTATTGCGTTTGGGGGATATTTAATGGTCTCATTTTTTCTAGCTGCTCAAGAACTTGTTCCCGTACGCCAGTCTTTTTTAGAGCATCCTTCAGTTTGTTAATAGTTTGAACGGGTGTAGGGTCAACTCCGCGCAGAATAGCCAAGTAAACGCTGACAAAATCAGCGACAGCTACGACCGAAATCATTTTTGCCAGAGTGCTTTTACCTTGGCTCCAAACTTCATATATGCTGATGCCTTTGGGTTCCATTAGTTTTTTTGTGATTTCTATTCGGTTACGTATTTCTTTGGGTTCATCGTTGTCACGAAGGAATATCGCGGCAAACCCGTCAGCAATGTTTTCAGACTTTTCATAACCTACAATTTCGTTGTGGTCAAACTCGGGCAAGTTATCCCATTTCGCCATCATTTTAGCGTTCTCATTGATTTGTTGTTTGAAACGTCTGGCAACGCTGCTGTAAATTCCAAACCCGTAAACTACAGGGATGAAGCCTTCAATGTTAGCCGCCAAAGTTTTCGTTGGACTGTTCTCGACGGGTGTTTCGGCAGCATTTAACCTTTCAATCTCCTCGATAATCGGTAGGGCTTCATCTAACTCTTCAGAAACTCCCGACACCAAACCGATTTTTTCAAGAAAATTCAACAAAGGCATAATCATGTAGGGTAATGCTGCACGTGGAGGCATGCCTGCTGGAACCTGCAAGTATGGAATGTTTAGGCGTTCTGCGATTTCTACCAGTGCGCCGCCGCTTGTTATGCAGTAAATCATGCATTTGCGTTTGAGAGCGTCGAGAAGAGCGCTCAAGGTTTCTTCTGTGTCCCCCGAATAGCTGGTTACAAGAACCAAAGTTTTTTCGTTAGCGTAGCCGGGTAAATGGTATTCTCTGTTAACTTCTATGGGTACAGAAAGTTTGTCTTTTGCCCAATCCTTGAGCAATTCGCCGCCGATGGCTGAACCGCCCATACCTGTGATGATGATGTTGCTGGGTTTAGGATACTTGGTTAGTATGCCTGCTGCTAAGTCAGCTGCTTCCTGATAGTGCCTGCACATGTTAAGGCAGTAGTTTAGCATGCCTGATTTATCAGTCAACTTCATTTTTTCTGCATTCTCTAGGAGGCGTTCATCCATCGCTTAAACCTCAATGGTACTTCTATTTTTATATCTCTGCTCACCTTTTTAAGCTGAACGCAGACAAAATCAATGCAGGAAGAATAAACTTTGGAAAAAAGTAAACTTGCAATTGCAATACCAGCATCAGTAATCTCTGACACGCCACATTTACGAGAAAAAACCGCTAAAATCGGTTTAATCGCCCGGGCAGCTGCCATCTTCAGAGTACAAGACATAATCGTTTACCCAGACAGCACACGCACAAATCAAACACGCGACATAAACTTTATCGCAAAACTGTTAAACTACATTGAAACTCCACAGTATCTAAGAAAAAGTCTTTACAAAATTGAGCCCGACCTACAATATGCAGGGATTCTTCCGCCACTTCGCACGCCTCATCACCCGACAAGCGGTAAAAACCGTGACTTAAAAGTTGGCGAATACCGTGAAGGCATCATTCTCAACCAGTCAAAAGAAGGCTTAACAGTTGACATCGGCGTTCAAAGCATGGCCCTTTTACGTGAAAGACAGTATTCTGTTGGTGAACGCTTAACTGTTCAAGTAATTAGAGGCGGAGACCGTATCGAGGTTCAATCCGTCAATCGCGACGATGTTCCAACATACTGGGGTTACCGCGTAAAAGTTGAAGATGAATCATTTGGACACATGCTCAAAACTGAACATTTTGACTTAGTAATTTCAACTGCCCGTATCGCAGACAATTTTGTGGACGTTTCCGAAAAGATCGCAAAGCGTTGGAACAGTGTCCAGCGGGTGTTGGTCGCATTTGGTGCCCCTTCACGCGGGTTGCATGAAATAGTCCGTGATGAAGGCTTGCGTATTGAAGACATTTCAGATTTTGTGGTTAACACTATTCCAGAGCAGGGGACAGCTACTGTGCGTACAGAAGAGGCGCTTTTATCTTCTTTGGCAATCTTTAATGTTTATTTTAACTTGTAAACCTCTGGTTTACGCCCTTTTTTACGCGGTTTTTCTTCTCGGTTTTGGGTAAACAAATAAATGTTTCATTTCAATAATTTGCGTCTATGCCAACTCTTGACATTGCCATGCCATTGGCTTTACTACTTGTGGTAACAGCCGCAGTTTTACTAAACAAACGAGCTGAAAATCGTCTTAAAGCGTCAGTTGAAGAAAAGGAATTCCAAACAAAAGATATCCTCATGCTCGTAGTAGTGATGGCTATCGTTATTTCAACTATAGCGGTGGCTTCGTTCCTTAATCCAGGTGACATGTTCGAGAACGTGCTTCTAGCGATTTTCTTAGGCTCCTACACAATGTTACTGTTCACGTTCACTTACTTATTCTCAGACCTCAAAAAGAGACGTGCACAACTGCTTTCAGTAGGCTTTGGAATAGCGAGCTTCGTTGCAGGTGCCGCTAGTCTTTTAGGTCCACTTTTAGATCAAGCAACAATTTTCAGGGCAGGCGCCTTTATTGGGTTGGCAATAGTCTGTTTTGCCGTTGCAGTATATGAACAGATGAAACCAGAAAACAAAAAAGCAAAATGGTACATCGCAATGCAGCCGCCGGCACTGTTCCTGCTATTATTCGTATTTTTCAACTTAATCCATTTTGAAGGCACATTAAACGTCTGGTTCCCAGTCTTACTGGACATCTTCGGCGCTACATTTGCCATTCTAATTATACTTTACCTCAGCCCCATGTTTAACTGGAAAACAGTAGGAATATTTGCAGTCCTGCTAACAATATTGGACGTTATACTCGTATTTAGTGGGCCAATGGTTGCAGCAGCCCAAACCTTCTCAGGACTAGGTCTTCCAGTTCTAATTTACCTGCCAAACGTTCCATTGCATTTCTCCGCGGAAGGCGTCATCGGCTTAAGAGGTCTTGGACTTGGCGACTTTTTCTTCGCAGGCATTTTAGCTATTCAAACATTCAACCAGTTCGGCAAAAAATACGCTTACGCTTCAGTAATCGCAATGACTTTGGCCTTCGGAATCTGGGAAGCATTCTTGCCAGAAATCATCGCATTCTTCAACATCGGTGGATTCCCAGCGACAGTATGCATAATTACAGGGTGGATACCCGTAGTAGCCATTGCAACTCTATTACATAAGAAACAAAAAGAGCCCGCCCCGCTACAAACAGAACTCATCTAAAACCTTCTTTATTTTGTCTTTCAATAGGCACTTTCTTGTTTTGCCCCCGTTTTATTTCATCACAAAAGCTTTTCCACGGTAATTTGGCAACCGTGCTTATGCGTGCATTTTACGCTAACCTGCAATAATTATGCTGCGAAAGGTTCTTAAGGAATAGGGTAGTCATAAAAACGGCAAGATAATGCAGGTCAACTGCAAACTTAAGGTAACGACTAACTTCAAAGCGAAGTTGGTCAGACCAAGTGAAAGGTTAAAATACTCGAATGAAGAGGTGAAAAGGTATGGAAAACATTTACGCAGCAATGCTCCTTCACAAGGCAGGTAAAGAAATCAACGAAGAAACAGTCACAGCAGTCCTCACAGCAGCAGGTATCGCAGTAGATGCAGTTCAAGTTAAAGCACTCGTTGCATCACTCAGTGAAGTAAACATTGATGAAGCAATCAAAGCAGCACCAACCATGATGGCAGCAGCTCCAGTCGCAGCTCCAGCAGGCGGCGAAGCTAAAGCAGCAGCTCCAGCAGAAGACAAGAAGAAGAAAGCAGAAGAAGAAAAAGCCAAAGAAGAAGCAGCTCTAGAAGGATTAGGCGCCCTATTCGGGTAAATAAAGCCTCAACTTTTATTTTTACAACCAATTTTTCCCATTAATTATTTTATAATATAAACTTGAAACAAATAGTTTTACGCTTAATTTAATTCGAGAAAATAAGTTGTTAAAAGTTAAAAAATAATAATTTTTTCTTAAAAAAAATGTTTTGTTTATTCGGTTGTTTCTTGAAGTATTCTTCTAAGAATGGTGACCCCGTCTTTAGCTTTAAGCTTCTTGAGACCTACTCTTTGACGATACTTTATCGGTACTTCAACAATCTTGAAACCTTTCTTTTCAATTAGGTGGTTAAGTTCAACTTCGATGTCAAAACCTTGTGATTTAGCTTTCCATTTTCTTAACAAGTCGGCGCGAACAACACGCAATCCCGTCAAGGGATCTTGCAATGATACACCATTCAATAAGCCGTGAGCAAACGCCAAAACCTTGTTTCCAAAGTAGAATGAAGAACGTACCGCGTTATCTTCAGTGTTACCGCTAAACCGGTTTCCACAAACCATGCCTACGTTTGGGTTTCTTTCCAAGATTCGAATCATTTCTGGCACGTATTCTGCTGGGTAAGTGTGGTCAGCATCCGTTAAAACTACGTACTCAGTGTTTGAATCCAAATTTTCTAAGCCTTTCGCAATTGCGTTTCCTTTTCCAATGCCATCTTGGAAAGCAATTTCTGCTCCACAATTTTTAGCTACTTCTACTGTTCTGTCAATGCTGTTACCGTCAATAACAAGAACTTTAGATTCACCTAATACAGTTTGGAATTCTCTTAGGGTTAACCCTATTCCTGCTTCTTCATTTAATGCCGCAACAACAAGTTGCGTCGAAGCAAAGTTATCATTTATCTGATTTTGCACAGCTTTCTTCTCCTTTCATCCCTGTGTTATCTTAATTATTCAGAAATACGTTATAAGCACGATTCTGACGATGTAATATTACAAAACCTGATACATGCTAATATTTAAGACTTGGCGAAAAAACGGTGGCTTTTTTGGCACTTAATACCTCTTTTCTGTTACCTGTCCTTTGGTTAAATGGGTAAGCATGTTCGTGCTTCTGGAAAGGTTTATTTTATGCAATGGCACTTTGATGTGAAATTGCAGGCGGATAAACATGTCCGCAGGGATGTGGCCGAAAGGCTGAACCATAAACAAATGAAAACATTAGGTGAAAAAACAAAATGGCCTATAAATACATGGCAGATGAATGGGCAAAGCCCGAAGACTCCTTTGTTGAAGAACTAATGCGACAACGCTTAGTACAGTGGAGAAAACAACCAACCGTAACACGCATCGAACATCCAACAAGACTTGACAGAGCACGCAAACTAGGCTACAAAGCAAAACAAGGCTTCGTAGTCGTCCGCACACGCGTAAGACGTGGTGGACTACGCAAACTAAGACCAAAAGCTGGCAGACGTCCAAAACGCATGGGTGTCGCTAAATTTAAGCCATCAAAAAGCATCCGATTAATCGCAGAAGAAAGAACTGCAAAGAAATTCCCTAACCTAGAAGTCCTTAACAGTTACTGGGTTGGCGAAGACGGAAGAAGCAAATGGTTTGAAGTAATTCTAGTTGACCCTAACAGTCCAGTTATTCAAGCAGACAAAGACATTAACTGGATCACTGAACGTCAACACACAAGCCGCGTCTTTAGAAGCATGACCAGTGCAGGCAAACACGTAAGAGGCCTGCGCCACCGTGGACGCGGAGCAGAAAAAGTCAGACCAAGCCTCCGTAAAGGCGCAAGAAAGCATGGAGATCAATAAGCTATGCACCACATAAAACCAACCATTCAAAGACCCAACGGCAAAACCAAAAACGGGAAAGGTTTCAGCCCAGACGAGTTAGCTAAAGCAGGCGTAAGCCCGTTCCAAGCTAAACAATTGGGCATGCCAGTTGACTTTCGACGCAAAAGCGTACACGAAAGCAACATTGAAGCCTTAAAAGCACACGCAGCTGCCAAGACCCCTGAAGAATAAGCTTAGAAAAAAGCTAAATGTCAGGAAACCCAACAAGAAAATCGGTGTCCAATGTCCCAAAAACCGCCAATTGGCTATGTTGATTTAAGAGTCTTTGCTCACGCAACAGAAGACCCTGAAAAAGTCTTAACTGCAATGCGTAATCTATTGCCAACAGATTTAGCGGAAACTGCTCAATTCGAAAAAAACAGTTTAACTGGGCATCATGGAAACCCCATCACCCTTTTTACTACCCAACTAACTGACAAGAAACTTTTACCCGTTTTACTTGACAAACTAGGTCAAAACCTAAACATTTTAGATAAAGAAGCCTTAAACGATGAAATCAAGCTTCACCTCGAAAAACACAACCTGTACCTGAGATTTGACAAACAATCCGCTTTTCTGGGCAAAATAAAATTCGCACAAAACGACCCAATCCACCTAAAAATTCACTTCAAAAACAAGACACCCGAAGAAATAGTGGAGATTTGCAAAAAATCAGGACTGCTACCATGAAACGCGCCTTTGCCGACCTCCACTTAAAAGTAAATCCAAAAGACCCTCAACACGCAATCGAGAGGGCAGCAAAATTCGGTTACCGCTGCATTTCAGTACCCTTCACTTTTGAACCTTCCACTGTAGAAATAGAAAACCTAAAAACCATCTGCAAAACAGTGGGCATCGAACCGGTTCTGCGTGCTGATTTACGTCCAAGAAACGAAAATGACCTCATGAACAACCTGCGTAGGCTAAGACGCAAATTTGACGTACTCTGCGTAATCTGTGACAACAAAGATATTTCCCGCCATGCCGCAAAAGACCGCCGCGTCGACCTGCTGAACTTTCCTAATCTTGATTACCGTAAACGGTTTTTTGACCGTTCCGAAGCTGAACTTGCCAGTAGCGGTCTTGCAGCCTTAGAAATTGACGTTAAACCCTTGCTCGTTTTGGAGGGTCCAGCACGTATCCGTTTCCTCTCCTACCTGCGGCGTGAAATTGCAATCGCCAACGATTATGATGTGCCTTTGATTGTTTCCAGCGGCGTAAGTGAGGAACGTTTCATCCGTATGCCCCGTGACATGGCAAGCTTAACCTACCTGTTCGGCTTAGGAGAAGTTGAAGCTTTAAACACCGTTTCTACTAACCCATTAGAGATTGTGTTGCGTAACCGTGAAAAACTCGGCGCCAGTTTTGTTGCTCCAGGCATCAGACTCCTTAAGGAGGGTGTTGACCCGTGAAGCGTGTGAAAAGACGTTATTTAGCTTTACAACTGGAGCTGGAGGGTGTTCCGAGTGAGAAGGAGTTAATGGATGCGATTTGGGGTTCTGTCGCGCGGCTTTATGGTGAAGTCGGGGCGAGTTTGACGAGTATGGCTTTGATTAGTTTGGATGTTGAGCGCAAGGTTGCAGTTGTTCGTACATCGCTTGAAACGCTTTGTGCTGTTCGGGCTTCTTTAGCTTGCATTACTAGTGTTGCGGGTAGGGATGCTGCTGTTCATGTTTTGGCGGTTTCGGGCACTATTAAGGCGTTGTTTGAAAAGTTTTAGCAAGGTTTAACACTCTGTTTCTGCATAAATTTAGTTGTATTATGTAAAGGTTTAAGTTGTTTTGCGACAAGACAATCGAAAATTAAGTAATGTATTGCCTTCGACAATATTGCAAAAACTATGCAGTAACATTTATCAATGACACAGAAGCGATAATAACCATTACATTATGCTACGGGAGAAGCATAAAAAATAGACAGAGAGACGCAAAAAATGGAACTAAACCAGTTTTATTTCAAACTACCAGAACTCAAAACCGAGCCAATAATCGATGACTCAACACTACGAGACGGCATCCAAATGCCCGGCTTAGCCGTAGGACCAAAAGACGCCGCACACATAGCCCAACTCTTAAGCGAAATAGGCGTCGAAAGAATAGAAGTGTTCCATTACCAAGAACCAGACAAACAAGCCGCAAAACTCATACTAGGCCTGAACCTGCCCATGCGCGTTGCAGGCTGGTGCCGCGCCGTAAAAGAAGACATCGACAGCGCAGTAAAACTTGGCTTCAACGAAGTAGGTATCTCTCACCCAGTCTCAGACATCCACTTTAAAGCCAAATGGCCCGAAAAAACCCGCGAACAAATCCTCGCAAACCTAATCGAAGTAACAGAATACGCCGCCAAAACCTACGGTCTACGCACATTTGTTCACGGCGAAGATAGCACACGCGCTGATTGGGCTTTTGAAAGCAAACTAATCAACGGCGTCGCTGAAGCTGGCGCAGAATGTTACCGTGTCTGCGATACAGTAGGCATCGGTTTATCAGACGTAGACGCGCCCCTGCCCAGTGGTATCCCAGCAAAAGTGGTTGCCATCAAAAAAGAAACCAAAATCCCGGCAATCGAAATCCACGCCCACGACGACTTCGGCAACGCTGTCGAAAACACGATGGCTGCAATCAAAGCCGCACAAGGCGTTTGGGACAAAGTTTACGCGAGCACCACCTATCTTGGCATAGGTGAACGTGCAGGCAACGCTGAAACAGAAAAAGTCCTGCTAAACCTTTACCTTCACCATGGTGTACGCAAGTTTGAAGGCAAAACCAGCAAACTCAAAGAAACAGCCAACTACATCGGACACGCAACAGGCTTCCACGTGCCACCAAACAAGGCAATCGTCGGCGACTACGGTTTCGCACACGAATCAGGCATCCACACCCACGGCGTCCTCAACGACCCCTGGACCTACGAGCCATACCCACCAGAACTCGTCGGCAACCAACGCAGATTAACCATCGGCAAACAATCCGGCAAAGGCATCATCAAACACAAAATCGCTGAAATCGCAGGCACAGAACCAGACGACCAAACCGTCGCAACAGTTGTCGATAAAGTCAAAGACATCTACGCAAACGGCAGACGCGCATCACTTAACGATGAAGAGTTCGTGCATGTTTTGCGTGAACTTAAAATCCTCAAATAAACACAGTCGGGTTTAGGGTACTCCTAACCCAATCTACTGTTTTTCAACATGTTAATGACTTGATTTTTAACCAATAGCACCTACCCCCCTTAGGTTTCTGCATAGATTAACTATTAGGATCCTAATAGGCATCAAATAGGTTGGTGTGTAACTGGCGGTTGTAGAAGTGTTAAAATAAACTGCCCCATTTCCTTTCTTTAGTAACACTTGTGGAGGCAAACAGTTTACCTGCATTAATTGAATCCGCCCTATCACTCGCTGCAGCGTTAACATTTGCTTTAATCAACCTCTACACCCTGCGACTGCTGCATTATACGGAGCATCATAAACGGCGTTTTCTGTCCTTCTTCGGCGGAGTGGCAGCGGCGTACGTGTTTTTGGATTTGCTTCCAAGCCTTGAACAAGCTGGAGTTTACCTAACCCAAATCGCGGGTGCAAGCCAACTTGTAGCCGTTTATGAAGACGCCATCTTCCTCGTAGTTTTTGTTGGTTTTCTAATTTTCTTTGTTCTTGAAGACTTAGCTAAACGTTCCCGCATCAAAAACCAGGCAGTAACACGGCAAGGTTACGACCAAACAGTAGCCAACAAAAACGTATTCATCGTAGCCTTCATCAACTATGGCTTCCTCAACTTGGTTTTGAGTTACCTGCTGTTCTTTGAG
>JAWRIR010000012.1:0-2943 GCA_040268405.1 Thermoproteota archaeon
GAGTAATCAAAGCGTGGGTCATCGTAGACAATGTCAAACTGCAGGTTACTTCGCGTTTCCAGCCACTGTACATTGCTCAGAATTTGTGAGGACTTATCATCTTCAGGCCAGAGCCCCCAAATCTTGTCCTCAGTAATGTAGCTGCTACGACGCATGCCCCAACCGTAATCCGCAGGCAAAACCAGCACCGTGTTAGCTTTTGTAGTGCCGTAAGCTGCACGTGAATAGGAATGCGTGTATTGCCAGAAGCTTCGCATTACCTCAAGATGCTCTGTTGACAGGATGCCGTAGGGGTTGCCTTCAGGGTACGTGGGATAGTTGAAGACAACAACGTATTTGGCTCCTGCACGGTACGCTGAAATCATGTCACGGTAAACCTCGTCCGCACTTGCCAAGTAGGGCGGAGAGTCGGTTTTGTAGGTAATTATTGCGCCCCAATCCTTGCCCTGCATGTTTGCCGCGCCTCGACAGAGGGCTATTTGTCGGTTAGTGCTTATGTTCCAGCCAAGTTCCGTAAAAACGGTGTCGTAACCTGCAAGGTAATCCCACCAGTACAATAAAAAGTCCGAAGTGTAAAGCTGTATTCCTTTTGACTTGGCGTCTAAGGTGCTGTTGTAGGAGGCTATTGCAGTTACGTATCTTTCTGCAGCATCAGCATAGTCAGAAGCGTTCGTAAACGTTTCTTGGGCTTCGATTTGTTTGCCGCCGGGTTCATCACGTAAATGGACACCCAAAAAATTGTCGCCCCACCGCGTCTTAGCCGTGTCAAGCCATTGCTGATGCCAAGGATACGCGATACGCGAAATAAAATCAAAGTATACTATGAAATTTAGGCCTGAAGAGGCGGCGTAATCGCAGACCATGTCAAGAGCGGTTTGGTTGGTTGTAACGTTCCACGAGTTAATCAGGATAAGGTTGGTGTAGTCTTTGACTTTGTCAATTAATGGCAATGCTTCTTCTGCATGTTCACTGCCGAAGGAGACGCCGAAGTAGAATTCGTCAGACTCTGCACTACCCACGCCCACAAAAAGGTACAAGATAGGCAGGCAAGCGGCAAACCCTAACAAGAAAACTAAAAACAAAGCCCAACCTTTCATGCGTATCCAAACCCTATTGATGAGCAACCAATTTTAAACATTTACCCAAAACAAGCCGTCAACAAAAACAGAAACAAAAGAGCTAATTATAACAAAAAACTTTAGCCTTTTAGGTATTTGTTATGGTTAAAATTTTAGTTGTTTATGATTCCCGAACTGGACACACTGAAACTATGGCTTGTGCCGTTGCGAAAGGCGCAGAAAAAGCCGGTGCAGAAGTCACCGTAAAAAAGGTTGACAAAGCCACTCCAGAGGATTTGTTGGCTGCTGACGGCATCATTATGGGTTCACCAGTGTATTTTGGTCAAATGACTGCAAAACTCAAGCAACTCGTCGACGACTCTGTCAAGTTTTTCCATAAACTTGAGGGTAAAGTGGGCGGCGCCTTTGCCAGCAGCGGCGGGTTAGCCAGCGGCGGAGAAACCACAGTAATGTCCATTATTGAGGCGATGCTTATTCACGGCATGATTGTGCAAGGCAAATCTGAGGGTATGCATTACGGGGTTTCTGTTGAAGGACAACCTAAAACTGAAGACCTCACCGAATGCGAAACGTTAGGCAACAGGGTTGCAGCTTTAGCATTAAAACTAAGCTCAACTTAATGGCAAAATAGGGAAATGGAATGTTAGGACATTTTAGGGAAGCGTACGCGTCCAATGTTCCTAAGTATCCAACCTACCAGTTGGTCATAGGTTTCAGCGCCCAATTTTGTTAAAACCACATAGTTGTAAGAGTCGAACTCTGAAATTCTTGGTTTTCATCTAATTTAGGTAGCGGATTAGCAGGTCGTAAGATAAACCTGTAGTGTTGCGAGAACAGTTTTGTTAATTTTTCCGTTTTCTTTAAGGAATTTAACGATTCTTGCCAAAACATACAGGTCAGGTTTCTAAACCGTGTCGCCTGAATTCATTATCAAACCACCTTAGCGCCCACTTAAGAGCATCAAGCCTGCCGACTTTGTCATACCTCTTTTGTAAATCATTCTTTGAAAGTATTAGCACTATAGCCAACGAGAACAAATCAATCATTATGAAGTCAAAGCGCATATGCAGAATACTTGTTACAAACAGGAATATGAAAGCGGTTACCAGCCAGTAGGCAAATGTTTTCGCTATGGCTTCCAACCAAATGCCAAGTTTTGAGTATCTTATTTCGCTGTAAACCTTTTCTCAACCCATTTCTTGAAGTAACTTGATGGCTCCAAGTGCGCCTTCATTTAATGTTTGGCTCCATTGATTGGGCCTTATTGTACGGATTTTTCGTTTAACCCACAAAGCCCCAAAGGTTATTCCGATGATCAGTATTACAAGTTCGATTGCAGCTACTGCATAAGGAATTGTTTTAAAGGAGATGAAAACAACGCTAAGCTTACTAATCACGTCAACCGACACAGTTGCAAGAGCGGTTAAAGCAAGAATTATAACGTCCGAAGCTTGTTTGTTTTAAGTGATAATATTTGCCGTTTGACCCTGAAGCCGTTTTGCGTTTCAAAAGCGTAGCTGTTGCGCTTTTAGGTATTGTATTTGCTGCAGTGGGCATTTGGCTTGTCGGCTCATTTGGCGATTACTTCGAGACCAACCCATTCTTTACAACCATCAGGCTCACAGGCGCTTTAGGCATTGACGTTTTAGGGGCAATACTTCCTGTGGTGGTTGGATTGGTTGCCTTGATAGCATTTCTCAAAACCACAAAAGCCCCTGTCAAGAAGCTTGCCATAGCATTTTCTGTTTCTGTTGTTTTAGCATTTCTGCTTGGTCATGTAACAATTGATGGCTTAGCTGGTTACCCATTGCTGTTTGCTTTAGGTTCAAGCTTGGCTGCTGCAGCGGTGAACGTGTATCCAAAA
>JAWRIR010000013.1:0-12542 GCA_040268405.1 Thermoproteota archaeon
GCATATATCCCAAAAAAACCTCTTTTCAACTTTAACTGGTGATACAAGACGGCTTCACCCGAAACATCTGATAACAATAACGAAATGGTAGTTACACCGTGGGAAGTAAAAGGCAAAGTCGATTATGACCGCCTCATAAAAGATTTCGGCACTCAACCCTTAACGCCGGAACTTCTCAAACGAGTAGAAACACACACTGACAAGTTGCACCTGCAGCTTGAACGCAAAATTTTCTTTAGTCACCGGGACCTCGACACCGTGCTTGACCTTTACGATAAGGGAACCAAGTTTGTCCTTTATACAGGCAGAGGACCATCAGGACCCGTCCACATTGGACACCTTGTACCATGGATTTTTACACTGCATATGCAGCAGAAATTCAAAACCCGCCTGTACTTCCAAATCACCGACGACGAAAAATACCTAGTCAACGACGAGCGGGACCTTAAAGAAACAAGTAAATGGTCATACGAAAACGCTCTTGACTTAATCGCTCTCGGGTTTAAGCCTGAAGACACGTTCATTATTTACGACACCAAAGACATCGACTTACTTTATGACATCACATTGGAAGTTGCCAGAAAAATCACTTACAGCACAGCAAGAAGCAGCTTCGGCTTCCAAGACAGCACCAACATCGGCTGGGTATACTGGCCAGCAATCCAAGCCGCGCCATGCTTCATACACAAGAAACTAACCGGTGAAAACGTACCCGCTCTCATCCCAGCAGCAATCGACCAAGACCCCTACTGGCGCGTAACCCGCGACGTAGCCCAAAAACTCGGGTACTACAAGCCCGCACAAATCCACTGCCGCTTCCTACCAGGCTTAGGTGCAGGCGGAAAAATGAGTGCATCCATGCCTGAAACCAGCATATTCACCATGGACCAACCTGACATTGTGAAAAAGAAGATTTGGGGTGCATTCACTGGCGGTAAAGGTACAGCGGCTGAGCAACGTAAAGACGGCGCTAACCCCGCTATATGCAGCATATTCCAATACTACTATTTCCTATTCGAAGAAGACACTACTAAACTCAAAGAACGCGAATGCCGTTGCAGGTCAGGCGAAATGCTCTGTGGCGAATGCAAGAAAGATATTGCTGAAAAGCTTAACAAGTTCCTTGAGCAGCATCGTGAACGCCGAGAAAAAGCCAAAGATATAATCGAAGAGTTCCACATTAAACGACGTTGAAAGCCTGAGAAAGCTGCAAGTGACGTAGCATTTCATTGCAGTTTAACACTAATCCTTTTTGTAAATATGCTTCTAAAAAGAGACTGCGGTTTAGTCTTTTAAACAGCAGGTGCTCAAGTTAGAATAAACGGTATTTAAGCCCGCTTAGATTAACTCTGAAAACATGCTGTGGCGTTGTTGCTATTTTGTCGTTCAAAACAATGCCTTGATTGTAGAACCCGAATTTTGGAAAGACAAACAGCCAAACTGTATCCTTATTTTTCAAAAAATAGCAAGGGTAAATATCTGCCTCATATTTTCTGAATCTGTTAATCGGGTAAGTTATTTTGTGCCAGCCAATATCTAGACCGCCGGTCTCTAAATTCTTAGATTCTATTATAAAAATGGATTTTTCAGTAAACAACGAGTAATCAAGTTCTTCTTGCCCGTTATAAGTGTAAATTGGTTCGTTTTTTGCTTCTTTGGTGTTGTATAAATAGACGCCGAATTTTGATGTCCTGTTTCCTCTGGGGCCAGTTTGATATTCTAACTCGCCAGATACTTTTTGAACCATTTTTCTAAATACGCCTAAAAGATGCATCAGCTCTAATGAAGCGTTTTCATTTAGCATGTCCAAATAGGCATTGACCAAGTTTTTCTGGTTTTTAGGAACCTCAATTGAAAGTTCTTCAAAATGAGTAATTTTTAAGTCCAAATATGATGAATCAAAGTAGTCTTGACTAAAAACTATAAACTTGCCTTGACCTGTACGTAGAAGAAACAGGTTGTTGTCGGTTAATTCTTTTGCTTGCCTCGAAAAGAAGTCAATCGATAAAAGGCCGGCAGTTATGGCGCCGCTTCTTTGAATGAGTGATTGTAAATTGTATTTCTTGACGTAATCAACAAATTTTATTTCATGGGAATATCCTCGCTTTGAAATGGATTCGTTGAATTTTGAATCTTTAAGCAAGTTATCCCAAATATTCATGGTTGTTTCATTATCTTGCTTGCTATATTAGGCTATGTATGTTAGTAGGACCCGTTAACTAAAAAGTATAAAATTTATAAAAGCAGACGGGTCAGTTGTTTTCTAACTCTTCGTCTTCTATGTTTAAACCTACTGTGACTGCAAGCTGCCGCAACTCTTCTTCATTAAGCAAGTCAGAGTTAAGATAATCCAGTATCCTTTTTTCATCCAGCCCTAATGCTCTTGCTTCGTCTACGGCTATTTGGTAGGCTTCTATTTCGGTTGGTTTCTCAATGTAGGGTAGTTCATCTTGGAATTCTTGGCCCGTTATCACTTGGTTTACGTGAACGAGTTCGTGGATAACGTCAAGGTAAAGGTCTGTTAGGTTTGCTTTTTCAAAATAGTGCGGGTTAATCAGCAGGCGTCCGTCCCAGTCTACTTTCATGTAGATTGTTGCTTCTGTGAATTCCACTTCTAAATTGGACAGGGCGTCATGTGTGTTGTCGCCAAAAACACGTTTAACCGCCTCAACTTTTTCGAAGTGTTTAAAGTGATTCTTGAAACTAGCTATGCGCTGTGTTGCTTTACGAATTATCTCAACCTTCAAAATAGCCACCACCAAACAGTTTTACTCTACTAAATGGAGCTTTTCCTTGAAACGGTACTTCATCCTATTTAGATGGTTCGCCTAAAAAAGCGAATTTTAAACGTTAAACTGTATATGACGTTTACTTCTTGCATAATCTGCTTTGGGTGCTTGTAACCATTAATATTTAGCTTGAACATGCATAAAAATAGTTTCTTTTGCTTGAAAAAGCACAAATCATGGTTGTTTTAGTTGCCCTTGCTCGGTTTTGTCTTATTTTTTACATAAAACCCTTTCAATATTAAACTATAAATAACAAAATCAGCTTACATATTCTTGAAATCGCTTTTTCCTGATAGCCTGCTGTAGCAAACTGCTTTTTCATTACAGGCGAGGAGCAAAACAAAAGAATGACTGCTTTTGGTAATTCCGAATACATTCAGAACGTTCCCCGACGAATCAGTAGGTTGCCCGAGTTGGCTAACAATTTGTGGTGGAGCTGGGATGAGCAGGGACGCCAAGTTTTTCGTTCTCTCGATTACGACCTGTGGCGTACAAGCGGACACAACCCCGTTAAACAACTCCGAGACATAAACCTTGAAAAGCTGGAATCAGCCGCAAAAGACCCAGCGTTCCTTGAGCTCTATGACTCAGTAATAAACAGATTTGACGTTTACATGAAAAGCCAAAAGCTCTGGTGCAAAAAAACCCTGCCACCCGACTTCAAGGGACAAATCGCCTACTTCTCAGCCGAATACGCCATCCACAACTCCCTGCCCATCTACGCTGGGGGCTTAGGCGTACTAGCCGGAGACATATGCAAACAATCATCAGACATGGGTTTGCCAATGGTTGCAGTCGGCTTCATGTACCCCCAAGGCTACTTCCAACAACGCGTTTCCGCTGACGGTTGGCAAGAAGAAGCCTACACCCAACTTGACTTCAGCGAAGCACCCATTTCCCAATGCGCTTGGCCTGAAGGATGTGGACCCTACGTGGATGTCACCCTTGGAGACCGCACCCTATACGTCCAAGTTTGGCAGGTACGGGTCGGCAGGGTTAACTTGTTTTTGCTCGACACAAACATCAGCGACAACCGCCCTGAAGACAGGGGACTCTCCGCGAGGCTTTACACGGCAGACCAAGAAGAACGCCTAAAACAGTTAATCGTGCTGGGCATCGGTGGGGTGCGGGCTTTGCGGGCGTTGCGTTTAGAGCCTGTAGTGTGGCATGCAAACGAAGACCATACAACTTTTATGATGTTTGAACGGCTTCGAGAAGAACGTGCCAAAGGCGCTTCACTGCATGAAGCAATAGAAAAAGTCCGCAAAAACACCGTTTTCACTACTCACACTCCAGTTCCAGCGGGTCACCACATTTTTCCCTACGCACTCATGGATAAATATGCACGGAATTTTTGGGAAAAACTTGGCATAGACCGAGAAATCTTCCTGCGTCTCGGATATTATGACGGGTTAGCGCCAGAAAAATTCAGCCTAACCGCCCTTGCACTTCGATTGTCTGGTCAAGCTAACGCGGTAAGTCGACTTCATGGTACGGTCGCCCGCAAAATGTGGAGCGTACTATACCCCGGAAAACCCGTTGACGAAGTGCCTATCCTAAGCATAACTAATGGAGTGCATTCGCCCAGTTGGCGGGCTTACGAAATCTCGAAGCTTTTCGGCAAACTAGCCGGCGACGAAACTTTGCCAAACGAGTACGAAGAAGCTTTTTGGTTGAATGCCGCTGAAGTTTCAGACGAAACATTCTGGATGGTACATCAAACGTTAAAAACGCGGCTTATCCGTGCAATTCAAGACCGTGCCCAGCAACGTTTGGTCCGTGATGGCGCTTCTACGCAGCAGGTGCTTGCAATGGGTGCGCTTTTGGATCCGTACGCTTTAACTATCGACTTCACCCGACGCTTCACCCAATACAAACGTCCCTACCTCATACTGATGGATCATGAACGCCTCAAAAAAATCGTTGCTGACCCCCTGAAACCCGTACAAATCATTTTCGGCGGCAAATCCCATCCAGCAGATTATGCCTCAAAAGAACTCCTAAAAAGCGTTTACCAGCTTGCCCTGGACCGCCGCTTCCAAGGACGCATAGCGTTCGTAGAAGAATACGACATGAATCTTGCTCGTGACTTGGTGCGGGGTGTTGATGTTTGGTTAAACACTCCTAGGCGTTTGCAGGAAGCGTGTGGAACAAGCGGCATGAAAGCTTCCATGAACGGCGTAATTAACTTGAGTATTCGTGACGGGTGGTGGGATGAAGCTTACAATGGCCGTAACGGTTGGGCAATCGACGGTTTCAAAGGTGGTGGCCCCGAGGAAGAAGACAGGGCAGACTCTGAATCCATCTACAGTTTGCTTGAAAAAGAGATTGTGCCGCTGTTTTATGACCGTGACCGCAAAGGTATACCTCACAGGTGGATTCAGGTGGCTAAAGAAGCCATCAAAACCATCAACCCCGAATTTAACGCGTGCCGAATGATGAGTCAATATGTTGAGCAAATGTATCAGCCTGCCCTGCTTTCCGAGTTACAAAACACCGTTTTATTTGAGAAGGAGACAGTTTAAATGTCTAAAAAAGTGAAGAAAGAAAGATTTAGCCTAGACATGGAAGACCTCTTAGTTGTTCTGGTAAAAGTGGATGAAACTATTGAGGATATTAACCAAAAAGGCTGCGAATTGCTTGAGTATTCTAAAGATGAGGTTTTAGGTAAAAACATGTTTGACCTGCTTCTTCCTGAATTGAACCGTGAAGAGCAGCGTCTGATTTTTCACCAAATAATCAACGGTACACTCCATAAATCGCATGTTGAAACACGGGTTCTAACTAAAACTGGCAAGGAATTAATTGTTGCATGGCATGTTTTGCCCGTGAAAAACCAGAAGGGCGACATTAAACGTGCTGTGCTTTCAGGAAAAGAAGTGACTGAACGCAGAAAAATCCAGGACCGCTACATAACTTTAGCTTCGTTTCCAGCGTTTAACCCTAACCCTATAATTGAGTTGGATTTTGATGGAAACATCACTTACACTAATCCGGCAACAAAAAAAGTGTTTCCTTACCTTGAAAAGGACGGTTTAAATCAGCCCTTCTTTAGTGACTGGGACAAAATAGTTCCAAGCTTTACAGGAAAAATATCCACTGAATACGCTTACGTGCGTGAAATAAAGATTGGTGTACACTGGTACCTGCAGCAGTTTTCTTTTATTCCGATTGGCCCGAAAATCCGTATTTACGCTGTGAATATTGATGAGAAAAAGAAGATTGAGGAAGCCCTAAAAGAAAGTGAACAAAAATTTCGTTCTCTCTTCGAAAATATGCTTAACGGTTACGCGTACTGTAAGATGCTGTTTGACAAGCAAGGAAGGCCTGAAGATTTTGTTTATTTAGAAATTAACAGTGCGTTTGAGTCGATTACGGGTTTGAAACGGGAAGACGTGCTTGGACGGAAGATTTCTGAAGCCATACCCGGCACTAAAGAGGCTGCTCCTGAAATTTTTGAAATTTACGGCAGGGTTGCAAAAACTGGTAAGCCTGAACGGTTCGAATTCTTTTTTAAGCCTCTTAATGTTTGGCTTGACCTCTCTGTTTACTCTTCTAAGAAGGAGTATTTTGTTGCTATTTTTGATGATATTACTCAGCGTAAGGCGCTTGAAGTTGAATTGCAAAGCTATAATCAACGGCTTGAACAAGTAGTTGCTCAACGTACCGCGGAGTATGCGCAGACAAACAAGCGGTTGACGAAAGAGATTATGGATCACCGGAAAAGCGAGGAGGGTTTGCTGTTGCGGGCTACTATTTTGGATAATTTAAGTCAGGCGATTGTGTTGACGAATTTTAATGGTGACTTTGTTTATACGAATCATGCGGCTTGTGAATTGTTTGGGTTTACGTGTGAAGAGTTTTTGGGTTTGAATTTTTTTGGGGTTCTTCAGTTTAAGGAGGGTGAGGGTAAGGCGTTGTTGGATAAGTTGCAGAAGAATAAGGAGGTTGAAGTTATCCGGCCTGTTAAGAAGGGTAAAACGATTTTGCCTTTGGAGTTGCGTTTAAGTGTGATTAAGACTGCGCATGGGAAATTTGTGATTTGTTTTATTAACAAGGCTTAGTTGGGGGTTATGGTTTTTCTTGGTTTTGTTTGTCTTGTTCGATTAGTTGGAAGAGGATGTAGGTTATGTATGATGAGAAGCTTTGTATGCCTTTTTTTACGGCGTAGTCTTCTTTGACTTTTAGGTATTGGTTATAATAGTAGTCGTATACTTCGGTTTTTACGGTGATGCTTTTATAACCTTTTTTCGGCGTTTGGTTTCCCTCGGATTAATTTTCATAGGTACGTGTTAGGACATTTAAGCTTAATGCATTTTTTCGATATAATTGTGGTTTTTGATTATGTGTATTTTTGTTGTACGGTTTGTGATGCACAAAGGCTTATATCCGCTGTACCGTAAAGTACGGTACCAATCAAGCTTAGGCTAAGAAGGGAACACAGACGCTCAAAGACCACAAAAAAATCCGAATCAGCGAAAAACTCTACCAAGCAATACACGAAAAAGCAGCCGCACACAAACAAACCGTAGACGAATACGCACAACACCTACTCGAAACCGCCCTAACAAAAGGAGCCAACCCCGCCGATGCCCATCGAAGTCATTGAAGAAAACCAGTACGTCGCACAAGTCAAAATAAAATGTGACCGCTGCGGCGCCTACATTGGAACACGCATAATCCTTCAAACCGAACTCGCCGCTAAACGCAACGAGCCAATGCTCTGCATCCTCTGCAGGCAAGAATAGGTTCAGCCAAAGCTTACAAACAAATAATCACCGGGTAAAGACGTATGGCTAAAATTGCAACAATAAAAATCTCTCTCGTAAAAGAAGCAAACAATATCCCTAACGAGCAAATTGAACAAGAAATCAAAAGCCACCTAAACCAGTTCCTCAACGGACTGCCATGGCAAGAAATCACAAAAAACGTTAAAGTAGCAGACGCCCCCGCCAAAAAGAAGCCCGTTGCTGACCTGCAAGTTTTCAGTCTTGAACCAGTTCAAGTCCCCGCTTAAGGTGGGCTTTAACCCAGATTTTGTGCGGGTAGAAAAACAGAAATAAACGGGCACTATCACCCTTCCTTATCTTAAAGGTGAATAATTGTGTCCTCAAAAACCCCCGTAAACTACCAATCCGCAACTCGTCTTCTTCACCCAATGCACACCGTCCTAATTTCCTGTGTTGGAAAAGCAGGCAAACCCAACGTAACCACACTGGCTTGGGCAATGCCTACCAGCCAAAAACCCGCCTTAGTCGCAATCAGCCTCGCCCCAGGACGGCACTCTCACACGCTAATTGAGGAGTCAGGAGAATTCACAATAAACATTCCACCAATCGACATCCTAACAGCAGTCATGGCCTGCGGAGCCTTCTCAGGGCGAAGTTTTGACAAATTCAAAAAAGCAGGCTTAACCCCAGTTCCCGGCAAAAAAGTAAAAGCCCCCGCAATCCAAGAATGCCTCGCCCACATCGAATGCACAGTAGAAGACAAATTCACAACAGGCGACCACACAGTCTTCATCGGCAAAGTCGTAGAAGCCTACGCAGACGCAGGCATGTTCACAGAAAGCTATGACATAAAACGTGCACACATGATTTATCATGGCGGCGGTAACAACTTTTACACATTAGACCCCAAACAGTACAAACCCTAAATCGGGTTAAATCATAATTTTATCTTTTTTTCTTGCTCGCGTGAATATTGGATAGTGGCTGTTAGAAATGGCTTAGTCAAGAAACCTTGACTACGCATGTAGTTGCGGAATTTTGATTTAGTCAAGAATGTTTGACGAAAATACCTAATATCCACCAACTATTAACCCAAGCGGAAGGTGTACCGATGATGAATAAACGGTTGCAGTTAACGTTCATTCTACTCTTCATTTCATCATTAGCCATAATGAGTATTCCAGTCACATCACAGTCAACTGGCAATATAATAATCAGCACTGATGGCTCTGTTACAGAAACACCCGCCATTGTTCAAAACGGTAACACCTATACTTTAACCACTAACATTACTGAAAACATTCTGGTTCAAAAAATATCAGGTGCACTAGGCATAAAAGTTAGTAACGAGATGGAACTTAATTATGCCATTAACAATGCTAATGGACCTACAGTTATTGGTCTTGAGAAAGATATTACACTTACAGAACAACTTGTTATTCCTGTTAACAAAGACATCACCCTAACAAGTACAAGTTCGTCTAAATTTTTTAAACTAATTGGGGGCGATACAGGTCGTTCTACACTTGGTCCAGCGGAGTATGCTCAGGCTGTTATTAATGTTGAGGGCAGTGGCGTGTTAAGGATTGATGGTGTTTCTGTGACTTGTGGCAATTATCCTCTTGCTTGGAACAAACTCGTGCGTGTTAATGTATGCGGTACCCTTATCCTATATGATGGCGAGATTTCGGGAAATATTTTGAGTGATGGCGTGATTAACAGTGGCACGTTTGAAATGTATGGTGGCAAAATTGCCAATAACACCTCCATAGTTGGAGGTGGTGGTAGTGGAGGTGCTGTGTCTAACAGTGAATATGGCACATTTAGTATGTTTGGTGGTGAAATCTCCAACAACACAGGCTTTGGCGTGTATAACCGTGGTATCTTTAGCATGTCTGGAGGTCTAATCAGTAACAACTATGGCGGGGGTGTGCAAAACAGTGGCATCTTTAGTTTGTCGGGCGGTGAAATCTCTAACAATGTTGGCGAGGGTGAGAATGTAATGCAATCAGGTGGTGGTGTTTCTAACAGTGGTAACTTAAGCATGTCAGGTGGTGTAATTTCTAACAATCAAGCTACACAGGGAGGTGGAGTTTACAACTATCCTGACGGTAATTTTAGCTTATCTGAAAATGCTGTAATTTCTAACAATAACGCTGAAGTTGGTGGAGGCGTATATAATGATGGCACATTTACCCGACATGATGGCGTAATTTCTGGCAACACCGCTACACAGTATAACGAGATATATCCTAACGACGACAGCACAACGGATTCTGATAACAATAATCCCAATAGCTCTGAATCAACATCACCTAACTACACCTTAGCAATCGTTATAGTGGCAGTCCTAACTGTAATTATTGCATTGTCAGCATCTGCTGTGTTGATAGCACGAAGAAAAAAGAAATAGCAAAATGGCCGATGATATGCCACGGCGGCGGAAACAACTTCTACACACTAGACCCCAAACAATACAAACCCTAAAACAGGGCACTTATTTTTTGCCTCTAATTTTGTCAATTAAGTTAGCTTACAATCTTATTTGTGTAATTAAGTTATTCTTTTTTTCTATGTTATGCATTTATTGCCGCTAAAAAGACCACAAATGTTATAATTAGTTCGATAGTAACTTACTTGAAATAAAAGGGTAAGTAGGGTTTGTCATCACCAAGTCTCTCCAAATTTGAACTTTATCGGTTAAAAAAAGTACTAAGGGATATGCAACGGCACAGTGTTTACGAAATAGCAAATGAATTTCAAGTTAAAATCCCTCTTGAGGCAAATGATATTTTTTCTACAGTTGAAGGACTGGTTAAAGCTTTAACCCCCGATCAACAACTTGAATTGCTTAAAAGGTATGGTGACGCGGGTAGACGATCAACATACCTCTATCTATGTGATGATAAAATTCCTTCTCCATCTCAAATTTACAATAAAGCAAACGCCCTCTTATCAATCGAGCCTGAGTCTTCTATGCGGGAAAATTATCCCTATTTCTATCAAATCGAAAACGATAGCGTGAACGATGCGCTCAAACTTCGTTTTTATTATTTTCATGATACTATCATGACTGTAGATAAAAACTATGAAGAGCACGAAGTACGACTCAAACATTTTGGTGTAGCTATCTATCGTAAAGAGAGCCATATTTTAGAAGTGCGGACTAAGCATATGGGAATGGCTGATAAAATAGCAAACAACACCCCTATGCAATTAGGATTAGCCCCTTTTTCAAGCATAAACCTGATGGACGATAAACTAGTTGAAGCCTTTGTTACATGGGTTCAATCCCTTAATAGTGCAAATATTGAGTTGCCAAGCTCAGAAGAAATTGCAGGTTCATTGCGCATAACCGCAAGAAAAGGCATGGATTTAAAAACTACTGCTAAATTTACGCGAGAGCTTAAAGATGGTCAACTTCAGGGTGGGCATGTAACCATCGAGCATGGTAAGACTATAGTTAATTTTAGGATAAACTTTAGGGATTGTCATGTAGCTTATACTTTATTTACAGGTGAACCTGATATCGCCTACGTGGTTAATGCAATCGAGAAAATAGTGGAAGGGCACAGATTTGACAAACAAACACGAATGTTCCAATTCTTCGACAAACCGAATTAAGTCTGTTATACAAAGCAAAAGAAAACTATACTTTCGAGAACTGTCAAAAGAAGCTAATGTTACAACAGAACTTCTTGAAGACTTTCTTATACCATTGCTAGAAGAAGGCAAAATAGAGGGAAAAATAGAGTTACGTTGTCCAGATTGTGGTGCTGACTTAGGTAGATTCGACAAATACACTGATGTTCCAAAAGAAACTGATTGCGAGTACTGTGGGCACACTGTTCCGCTTTCTGATAATTATTTAGAGATACTTTTGGAGGTGAAAGGAGACTTTTTTCGAGGCCAACTCTGAGCTTCGTCCTTTTAAAAAGAAGAATTACTCCAACAAAGAATTGGAAACCTTGCTCGAAAATTCAATTAATGAAAAGGATGAAGTAACCAAAGGACAGCTGTTTGAAGAATTCTTTAGGAATGTTATTGAACGCGAAGATGATTTTGTTTTGATTAAACCTCACGCTAGGTCTAACTTGGGTGAAATGGATTTTTTTTACAAAGCTCAATGCACTGGTCATCCTTTATGGAGTCTTTCTCAGTATCTTTTTGTTGAATGCAAAAACAGAAAAGAAGTTGTTAGTTCTAAAGACATGAACCATTTTGTAAAGTTGCTTGGAAAAAAAGGCGTGTTTAGCAATGCACGATTAGGCATTTACATAACAACTAAGGGTTTTAGTCCACAGGCAAACAATGCGGCTAGTGAGGGCGTTGCAGAAGGTTTAGTAATAATTAGAATAGCTCGTAAAGATATATCAACGCTAATTGAAAAAGGGTTTAAACGCTATTTAGAAGAAGAATTTGACGAATTGATATCTAAAATTTAAACTGATTTTTTTATTACTTTATTTAAACGAGTTTTTTATTGTGGAAATTGTTTTTAGGGTTGGTTTGTGTTTGTTGTTTTTTTGGGCGGGATGTGTGTTCCTGTTTAAGGGGTTATGCTAGTGCCCCCATGTATTGTGCTGCTCAATGCTTTCGGTGCTGTCTTTTGCTGTCTAATGTGTTGCTTTACTTTTCATATCAACCTATTAGGATCCAAATAGAAACTCATTGCAGAAACCTATAGGGGGTAGGTCTTTCCGATAGGGATAGAATCGACCTGCACCTTACCAACCCCAAAATCACTAAGGGGGTAGGTCAGTATTGGCTGAAAAACCGCCCATTAACATGTTGGAATATAGTGGTTTGCCCTTTTTATGGGGTGACTGGATTCCAAATTTCGATTTTGTGGCTGCCAGGCACCATAAAGCTTGCGAATTCGGGGAAAACTTGGGTGTTGAGTTCTTTGTCCTCCATTAAGCGGGCCCAGGTTTTTTCGAGGTCGGCGAGGCTGTCGTATTCCCAGATTTCTATTTGTTGGCAGTAGTGGTCGCCGAACATTTGGTTTAGCATTTTGTGGGAT
>JAWRIR010000014.1:0-25173 GCA_040268405.1 Thermoproteota archaeon
TTCAAAATGACGCCTGTGAACACGTCGAAGTTTTGTTTGCGAAGTGCAAAATTGATTAACCCACGAGCGCCGCAAGTAAAAATCTGTTTAAGATGCGTTTGCGTGGCAGGTAAGACTTTGGATTGCTTTTTTGTGGAGCCGCGGGTCATAACCCATGTTTCAGCAGGCTCAGAAAGAAATGCTTGGTAATTGCCGTTTTGGATTTCAGCAAGGTAAGGCTGCATGACTGCGTAATCGATTATGGGTATTTTTGCCTGATAATCTTCAATGCTGCTTATGGTTTGAGCGCTATGCTTTCTGCCGTAATCGGTTTGTGCATACTTTTCAAGCAACTCTTTAAGAACATGATTTTGAGCTTGACGAGGATGCTCTAAAGAAGTGTACCATGGACCAATAATGGGTTCAAGAATCCCTAAATCGTCACGGCTCGGAAACATCGGTGCCCTCAGAAAATAGTCTATTCAATTTGCTTATATGCTTCACCATCCAATAACCTACATAACCAAAAAACCAAGCGTCAAGTGAAAAACAATGGAAAACGTAAAAGCTACCGCAGAAAGAATCCGCAAACTCGAAATCCAAGGAGCCAGAAACGCTGCAATCGCAGCCGTAAAAGCAATCCAAACACTTGTGCAACAAACAAAGACAACAACCAAAACCGAACTCATAGCCGAACTAGGTGAAGCACAAAAACTGATTTTTGCAACCCGCGAAACAGAACCACTAATGCGAAATGCAATTCGATGCCTAATCGGTCAAGTGCAAAGTAGCAGCACCCAAAAAGTGCCTGAACTGTGCAGCATGCTGGTTGTTGGCGCTGACGAGTTTCTCCATGAACTCGACGCTTCAAGGGAATGCACAGCCGCAATCGGTTCAAAACGCATCCAGAACGGCATGACTATATTCACCCATTGCCATTCCTCAACTGCAACCCGAATGCTCACCAAAGCAAAAGACGACGGTAAAAGCTTCAAAGTCATCTGCACCGAAACCCGCCCAGCCTACCAAGGCAGACTAACTGCACGCGAAATGGTTGAACATGGCATAGAAACAACCTTTATCGTGGACTCAGCTTCAAGGACGTTTATTCCAAAAGCTGACATTGTAATTGTAGGCGCAGACGCCATCACCTCAGAGGGCAACGTGGTTAACAAGATTGGAACCAGCGGCCTTGCAGTGTTGGCTCATGAAGCACGAAAACCGTTTTACGTTGTTTCTGAACTGCTCAAATTTGACCCAGTCACACTATACGGGGAACTCGAGGGCATCGAGCAACGCAGCCCCGCAGAAGTTTGGCCTGAAGCCCCCCAAAAGCTTGACGTGCGAAACCCCGCATTTGATGTTACGCCTAACCGTTACATTCACGGCTTAATCTGCGAAGAAGGCATAATTCCGCCCCAAAATGTGCTTGAAGTTATGCACAGGGCTTACCCATGGATTTTCAAGTAACTTTCGACTTGAAAGTTTGCTGTAGAAAAATATAAGTGAAATCATTTAGTATTGTTATTTACAAATTAGTATAACTTTGTAGTGAAGTGTATGTTTTCAGAAGAAAACTCCGTAACAAAAAAGGAGCTTGTTCTTTCAGGCGAAGAAGCCGTCAAAGTGGCAGACGCATTAACCGCAACAACAATGAGAATGCTCCAACTACTTTCAAAAGAACCGCTAGATGTTTCAACAATCGGCAAAAAACTGGGATTAAGTCAAGCCTACATCAGTGAGCAGGTTAAACTTCTTGAACACTTAAAACTTTTAGACGTAACCTACGCAAGGGGCAAACGTGGGATTAGAAAGATTTGTTCTCCCCGCGTAGATAGTGTTATGTTGCTTGTTAAAGAGCCCTAATTTTTTCTTTTCTTGTTTTTAGTAATCTTTGTTTTTGTTATCAGTTGTTTGGTTTGTTGATCTAAGAATTGTATAGGCATTTAGCAATATTTATATCTTCAATGTTATGCTAATTTTTCAAGCCAAAAAGCGCAAAAGGAGAACACAACCAATGGCAGAACTAGACCTAGTCCTAAGAGCAACAGTAACAATATGCATACTAGTCTTCTCAGCAAAACTACTAGGCGAACTCTTCACAAAAATCAAAATTCCCTCTGTTTTAGGCGAATTGTTCGCAGGCATCCTCCTCGGACCATTCGCCTTAGGCTCCATAATCACCATAGGCGGCACGCCTCTAATCGAAATAAACGAAATCGTCCAAGCCTTCGGCGAAATAGGCGGCATACTCATCCTCTTCGTCGCCGGTTTAGAAATGACCTTCAAAGACTTCCGCCACGTAGGCGCATCAGGCTTCACCATCGGCACCCTAGGCGTTGTTATCCCATTTGCGATGGGTTACGGCTTCTCAACTCTCTTAGGCTTCAGCACTGGCGCATGTCTAGTAATAGCTGCAGCCCTGGTCGCTACAAGCATATCAATCACTTCACTGGTGCTCCAAGAACTAAACAAGTCACGCACAATAGAATGCAAAACAATGGTCAGCGCCGCTGTAGTAGACGACGTACTTGGTCTTGCAATCCTTGGTGTCATCGTCTCATTCATTTCAAGCCCAGCCACAGCAATAGATCCACTAAACGTGTTCGGCATAATCTTAGCATCACTTGCAGTATGGCTAATCCTAGTCGTTTCAGCATCATTCATCCTTCCAAAGCTAATCAACTTCACAGCCAGAGGTCGTTCAGATGAAACCGTAGAAGCCGCCGCAACAGCATCCTGCTTTGGCGCAGCAGCCCTGGCAGCATACTTAGGCTTATCTCCAATTGTTGGCGCATTCGCAGCAGGCATGGCAGTGGCAAGCTCGAACTCAATCGAAAAAATCCGCGAATATGCCAAGAAAATCAGCACAATATTCTCGCCAGTATTCTTCGCACTTGCAGGCGCAGCTTTCAACATTCAAAGCTTCATCACTACCGACTGGTTCTTCTACGTCTTCTTCATTGCACTCGTGATAATTGCGATTGCAAGCAAATTGATTGGGTGCGGTCTTCCAGCGGTATACTTCCTAAAAGACAAAAGCAAAGCATACAAAGTCGGCGTAGGTATGATTTCCCGTGGCGAGGTTGGCTTAATCATTGCAGGTGTCGCTATCTCCGCAGGCGTAATCAGCCAAAGCGTTTACTCCGCAATCATCGGCATGATAATCATCACGACAATCATAACACCAATAATGCTAAAACGCTCCTACGACAAAACATCGCAGCAAGAAGAAAAAACCTCAAATCCCAAAGAAACCTCTGAACCATGCCTGCCAAAGCCAACCGTTTAGGTGCGGCATGTCAGAGCCAACCTATTTGGCGCCTATTAGGATCCTATTAGTGGTTATATGCAGAAACCTATAGGGGGTAGGCTCTACTTGACGTTTTTTTGCCTCAAAACTGCAAAGTACTGAGGGGGTAGGTGATATTGACGCTTTTTCTATCCAAAAATATGTAGAAAATCAGTCAAAAGCATTATCACCTGATAAGTCAGTTCCTGCTGAGTAAGCGCCTTTGAGGTTTCTTCAAGAAACATTAAATTCCAGACATTAGATTGTTTTCTTGAGTGAAAAGGTTATGTTCCGCGTAAGAGTCAACAAAATCGAATCAACCCGCGACGTAGACGGAAACCTGGGCAAAAGAATCGAACTTCTTGAAGAGAGAGAAGTAAACCCCTACGTTGTAAGACCACAAACTGACGAAGCAAAAATGGCACAAGACATCATGCAGGCGCTTCAACAACAAATGCCTTTCTTGCCACAACGTACACAAATGGCTACACCAAAAATCATACTGTTCCTAACAGAACAAGAATATGACAGCATAGGCATAGCCTTTGACGTAAACCAGGTTTATGAAGTAGTGCTGGAAAATCAGGCAATCCGGTTCAGGAAAGTTTAACGATTTCACTACGCATCTGCCTAAGCACGTTGTGCCGTGGATGGAACGAGAGCACAAACATCATGTTGCGTAAGGCAGAACTGATTTCATCTAAACCAGACATTTTTCCTTCATCACAATACAACGGAACAGGCTCTTCCTCATCACATTCATAATAAACGTACAATGGAGCACCAGATTTTCCGAACTTTACAATTCCAAAATCCATGTTTAGCCGTTTAGCGGTTTGCTCTGCAGCAGTTTTTACTGATTCTAAGCGTTCCTTTGACTGCAACCCTGTTGACTCATAAACCAATAGTTTTCCCGCATTGTTTTTGTACATGACATTTCACAGCCAGTGCATCAGCCATTTTTCCTTATAAGCACTATTTGGAAACTACTGCGCCAATCAGGTCAGGGTTGGGTTAAAGTGAAAATGTGGCTACATTTTGATTCCACAACGGCTTAAATGTCCACGCAGGTTTGTTTTGGTTTAGGAGTGACTTTTTTGCAAGAGCAAGGCTGGCAGCCGCCTAAATGGTGGTACCAGAAAAGCCGTCCAGAATCGGATGACGCGTATTTTGAGAATATGAGTCGTGTTATTCTGGAGGCAGGCTTAAACTGGCATAGATATGAAATGGGCTGCAATTAAGACGGCTTTTAAGGGCTTTTCTATCCAGAAAGTCAGCCAATTCACTGACTTGGACGTTGAACGTCTTCTTTTAAACAAGAGCATAATTCGGAACAGAAACAAAATTGAAGGTATAATCATAAACGCCGTTCAATTCCAAAAGATACGTCAGCAGTACGGTTCCTTCCAAAACTATCTTGACAGCCTCGACAAATCTGACAACTATGCAATTGTGATAAAAAGGTTGACCCGCGACTTCAAAAGGCTGGGCAAATCGTCCGCTGCAATGTTTCTTTACACCGTAACAGAGAACATTAGTCCATGACAATATTAATTAAAGCAAGCCTAAAAGAACTGTAGGCATGACAAAAACCAGAGCACACATTTACGTTACAGGCAAAGTTCAAGGCGTATTCTTTAGGCAAAACACTAAACGGCAAGCCCAAAGCCGCGGCGTTTGTGGGTGGGTCAGCAATCTGCCTGATGGGCGGGTTGAAGCAGTTTTTGAAGGCGAAGAAACAGCCGTTAAGGAAGTTGTGGATTATTGTCGTCACGGGCCTTCTTTTGCTAAAGTTGAAAATTGTGAAGTAGCATTTGAGGATTTCAAAGACGAGTTTACTGGCTTTAGTATAGTTTAGTCTGCACTTATAGTGCTTAACGGTTAAATCTCTGTTCAAAAACCTATATTGAGAGAGTTCAGCAATGAAGGTTATAGGTTTAATCGGCAGTCCCCGCATTGGAAGCAACACTGATTTGCTTGTAACTTCAATTCTTGAAGGAGCAACAGCAAATAAGAATTCAACAGAAAAAGTGTACCTTTACCCTTTAGACATCAAACCCTGTGTAGACTGTAAAGCCTGCAAAAAAGGAACCCTGCAATGTGCACTTAAAGATGGCATGACGCCGCTTTACTCTAAACTTGAAGAAGCTGACGTTATCGTTTTTGGAACACCTCTCTACTGGTATGGTCCCTCAGCAAAAATGAAACTGTTAATAGACAGGTTACGTCCCTTTATCGCTTCAAAAAAGCTTGCTGGCAAAAAAGCTGTTGTGGTTGTTCCATCTGAGGAAGGCGCAGAAGCCTGCAACCTAACAGTTGAGATGTATAGGATGTCTTTCAAATATTTAGAAATGGATTTGGTTAACGTTTTGTTGGCAACTGCTTCTGAGAAAGCCGAAGTTAAACAGCAGCCTGAAACACTAAAGGCGGCATGTGAGATTGGAAAAAACCTAAAGTAAAAACGTTAAGTGATGGGTTTTTTCTTTGGGACACGGAAGTGGCTGTCTTTTCCGGCGCTGATGTATTCGCCGCCCATTCCTCGGACTGCTGAAGCGATTTTGGCAAAGTTGTCGCTGCCAAGGAACTGTTTAGGCTTAATTGTAATGTAATCGCCTTTGTCTTCGAAACCTAAGCGGGCTTCGAGTTCTTCTGGGAAAGACATTCTGACATCGTCGAGTGAGCGCAGTTTGGTTCCGGTTGGTGGTGCAGGTGCTGGAGTTGCAGGTGGCGGTGTGAAGGCTGGTTTTGGGGTTGGCGTTGCGGGTTTGGATGCATATGTTGGTTGGGCTTGTGTTTGTCCGGTTGAAAGCAGTTTTATGGAGGCTGAAATTGACCGTAATTCTTCAGAAACCTTGTTCATGGTTACTAAAAGCTCATCAACCCTTGCAGATAGTTGATTAAGCTTCTCTTTATCACTGCTCACGCGTATGCTCCCTCAAACCCTAAAAATAACCCGGACGCTTATTAAATTTGTTTATAAGATGGCATCATTTTGGTTGTCTGTGTTTTTGTTTAGTTGTTGTTGTCGTGTGGTCTCTTAGCACAACAACAACCAACGGTTTGTGCTGGTATTTGTTTTTGTTTTTCAGGTTGTGGTTTGGGTTGCTGTTTAGTTGTAGCTGTTTCTACAAGCAGATTAAGAGTGTTTTTTGTCTAGTTTTTTATTCTGTGTTGTGTAGAAAGAGACTGTATGTTTGAGATTGATGGTAGCCAAAAAAGTGGAAGCGGCACAATCCTGCGCCTAGCCATAGCGGTCGCTGCAATCACCCAGCAGCCCCTCCACATCTGCAATATACGGCAGAGTAGACCTCAGCCGGGGCTAAAGAGGCAGCATCTTGAAGCCGTCTTGACAGCGGCAAAACTGTGTAACGCAAAAGTTGAAGGCGCCAAGCTCGCATCAAAGGAACTATGGTTTACACCAAACCCCATCGAGGGCGGTAACATTGAAGCAGAAATAGAAACCGCAGGCAGCATACCAATGCTTCTTATGGCAACACTTCCCATCTGCGCCTACGCCAAAAACCCTGTGAACCTACATGTGGCTAAAGGCGGAACCGACACCACACACGCGCCAACCATCAACTACTTACGGTATGTGTTGCTTCCAACCTTGCGCAAGATGGGTGTTGAAGCAGAAATAACTGTTCAAAAGTACGGTTACTACCCCAAAGGCATGGGCGAAGCTACAATGACCGTAAAGCCCAACCCAACGCTTAAACCGATTCAACTGGAGAGCTTTGGCAAACTCAAAAGCGTCAACGGCGTTTCCGTCTGTACCTTCCTTTCAGACCGTCAAGTCGCCGAACGCCAAGCAAAAGCCGCAAATGAAACCTTAACCAAAAACGGTTACCAACCCCAAATACAAGTTGTAAATGACCAGTCAAACCCATACCAGAAAGGTACTTCAATCACGTTGTGGGCTGAAACAGACACGGGCGTACTTGTCGGGTCAGATGCGCTTGGAGAACTGCGCAAAACCAGCGAAGCTGTTGGGACCGAAGCCGCAGAAAAACTTGTTGCCGAATTATCCGCTAAGCCGACTGTTGACGTGTTTTTGGCTGACATGCTTATTCCTTACATGGCACTGGCAAAGGGCAAATCAGTTTTCTACACGCGCTGTTTGTCGGAGCATATTGAAGCTAACATTTGGCTTATGGAAACCATGCTAAACTCCGCTTTTAGTATTGAAAAAGTAAATAACTTGTATCGAATAGAGAAAACCCGCTGACCATTTATGCCGAACACAGTTTGCCTTAAAGTGCCTAAAAGCCTGGGCGAAAAAGCCATTTCTTTAGCCCACAAGCTCGAACTTGTCAACAAGACACTTTTGATTCAAAGGCAAAATGACCAACTTTGGATACCATTGATTAGGCAACCCAACGAAGACGAATGGTCACAGTTAAAAGACGCAGTTTCCCCGCTCGAGTTAGCCGCTGAAAGTTTTGCTGAAAAACGACCCGCAGAAGAAACCCTTACCCAAGCTCTCGAAAGACAATTGCCGTCTGAACTGCATCAACACATTCCACATTCCCTTGACATGGTCGGTGACATTGCAATAATCGAAATTCCCTCAGAATTAAAAGTCTACGAAAGCGTGATTGGGCAAGCAATTCTGAAAGCTCACAAGAACATCAAAAGTGTCCACGCGAAAGCAGGCGCCATAAGCGGCGTTTACCGCGTCCGCGAACTCACATTAATCGCCGGCGAGAACAGAACCCGAACAATCTACAACGAATATGGTTGCCAATACCATGTTGATGTCGCCAAAGCCTATTTTTCGCCAAGGCTATCTCAGGAGCATCATCGAGTAGCAGCCCTTGTACAAGCTGGCGAAGTTGTAGCTGACCTTTTTGCTGGTGTTGGTCCATTCGCTGTTCCCATTGGTAAAATGTGTCCTGAAGCTAAAGTGTACGCGGTAGACATTAACCCTGACGCGGTTGAACTACTCAAAATCAATACGCGAGTAAACAGGGTAGAAAACCGCGTTTATCCTTTGCTGGGAGACGCACGGGAGTTAGCTAGAGGCAAACTGCACGGTGTTGCTGATAGGGTGATTATGAATTTGCCTGAGACTGCTATTGATTTTATTGATGCTGCCTGCCAAACTTTGAAACCCGCAGGTGGTGTTGTTCATTTTTACGGTTTTATTCGCAAACCAGATACAATTGAGGATTTAGAAGCACGTTTTACGCGACTGGTTGAGAAGCAGGGTCGAAAGGTCAAATCGTTCCAGGCCAAAAATGTCCGAGAAACCGCTCCGTATGAGCAGCAAGTCGTCTTGGATGCAGAAATCTGTTAGCGACGTTTTAGTTCTTTTAGCAGGATTCTGGCTTTAAGTGGCAGTTCTGGTCTTATGCTTCTGTTAATCATCGAGAAGAATGCTCCAAGAAAAATCAAGGCAACACCCAAAACCGCTATGCTCTCCAAAGGCGCAATTTTCAATTCGATTAGCAAAGTGCAGGCGATGAGTATAATGCCGGTTGCAGCCAAAACCTGATTGCTTCTGGACGCTGAAGTGTGAAAAGCAAACTCTTTCTTGCCTGCATCCGTTACGGTGAAGTAACCGTCTTTTTCTTCTAGCATGCCTGCGTCAACAAGATAGTTCCAGTCATGATGAAAATGTCCATCTGACTTGTAACCTAAGGCGCCGCAAATCTGGGATTTTATTCCGGGAACAGCCTGAACTCTACTGCGTGGCGCTGAATAAATCAGGTACAGCAGTTTTGTTCTTGGAGCCTGTATGTCAGTGTTTATTCCCCGAGTTTTTGCCAATTACTCTTCAACCTACCAAACTTGCAGTTTAGACTTAGAGTGTTGTTTTTGGTAGTTGGTACTGTTGTTTTGAATATGACTCTATGTCTTAGAGTTCGCTGCTCTTTCTGGTAGGGCTATACCAAACGGGTTTAACCCCTTCTGCTGTGATAAAAAGTGAACAGCAAAACAAAAACAGCCAATCAACGTGCACTTATTCTAATTTCTGTTTTGTCATTAGCTTGTTTTTTGCCTCTGGCTTTTTGGCAAACCTCATTCTTTGAGTTAAACCAGTCTGTAAACCTGTGGGCAGCAAACCTGCAACTGGGCAATGGCTTTACACAGGTAGCCAGCGTCGTCTCAAAACTGTTTGATACTACAGTACTTCTTGCAGTCAGCCTCCCAATTGCCGCCGTACTGTTTTATAAAAAATACAAAGCCGACGCACTCCTACTTGTAGGCGTTATGGGCGTTGACGCTATAGCGCTTAGTATCATTAAATCATTTGTTGCATCTCCAAGACCACTAAATGGCTTAGTTTTTGAGGATGGTTTTTCTTTTCCAAGTGGGCACTTGACAACAACAATTGTGCTTTTTGGGTTGTTGACTTTTTTTGTTTGGCAAACCCTGAAAAGTGTGCGCCCAAAAATTGCTATGGCTGCCTTAACAGCGGCTTTAACAGTCGCGGTAGGCTTTGACAGGATATACCTTAACGTTCACTGGTTGTCAGACGTGTTGGCGGCTCCGTTTTTGGCTTTGTTCATTCTTGCAACTTCACTGTTGATTATGCAATGCTTGACGGGTTGGTATAACAAGAGGCATAACGCGGTTTTTCGGGGTGATTCCACAGTTTAGAGGCGTACTCTCAATGGTAGAGCTATAACCAACAGGAGCTAAAGCATGGTGATAGTGAAGTAAGATGCAGGAAAGACTTGAAGCAGCATTCGAATACTCGATGGACCATCCAGAAGCACTCATGCTAATCTGCGGCACAATCTTTGGTTTAGTATCAGCGCTAACAGGCTCTTTCGATACAGGAACCACCTCATTTCTTAGAGTCATGTCAATCGGTTTAATCGCCTTCGGCATCCTGTTCTATGTGCTGCGTCTAGGACTGCGGTTCATAATTCGCGTCTTTCACAAACTCTTTCATATGAGAATAACTTTCGACGATGAAAGATCAACATAAGAGGACTAGCCTTCATGATTCCGCTTATTGAGATGCTAATCGTTTTCGCGACAGCTTTCGGGTTCGGCTTAATACCTTTCGCTGGACCCTCAACGCTGTTCATAGCATCTAATGCAGCGGTGATTCTTGGCGCAACCGACGCCACCACATTGGTGCTGATTGGTTTTTTGGTAGCAATGGGCTCTGCCTTGGCAAAAAGCGTGCATTATATGACAACGTTTGTTATTAGTAAACGTTTAAGCACTGAAAGACAGCAACGCCTAAACGCTGACGCTAAACTCGTTAACCGTTGGGCTTTCCTGTTTCTGTTTGTTGCTGCAACAACACCTATTCCTGATGACCCAATTGTTATCCCGCTTGGTTTAACCAAGTACAGTCCATACAAGTTTTTCACTGCATACTTCTTAGGAAAAATAGTCATTACTACTACTGGCGCGTTTTTAGGTAGCTGGACAGGGCAACAATTTTCGGAATGGATGTCACCCGAAGTCACCATTGCGGTTTCTATTGCCTTAACTATAATTATCACGGTTGTGCTGTTGAAGGTCGATTTAGGCAAATTAGCAGAAAAATTTAGTCGGAGACTTAAAATTTGAATTCTAAACGTTTACGTACCCTACTCATACCTGTACAAGCAGCAGTAAGCATCCTAATACTCTACCTGCTCTTCCAAAACGTCAACCTCTCACAGGCAGAAAACATCCTCATCAACATAAACATCCCAATACTCGCAACATCCATAGTCTTCTTCATCCTCTCATCTTTCGCCATCAGCTTTGCACTTCAAGGCGCCTTAAAAACCCTAAAAGCTGCACCATCCTTCAAAGCAACAACACTTGCAAACTTCGGCGGCCAACTATTAAGCGATGTGACCCCAGCAAAATCAGGATACTTTGCAACGCCAGTGCTGCTTAATCAGCTTGAAAAAGTGCCCATTGAAAAAGGTTTAATGAGCGTCATGGCAGTTGGCGCAGGCAACTTTTTCGTCAAAGCATCCTTCTCAACAATTGCCCTGCTCTACTTCTTAACCCGCATACCCAGCAGCATAATTGACGCTTCAATGACTAACGCGTTAATTGCAGGCATACTAGTTCTTCTTGCATGCGGAATAGGCTTAACAATTCTGGTTTGGACAAACTACTTCTCAGGGCTGCTTCTAAAACTCTGCAAATTGCCCCTTATTGGCATCTTAATTAAGAAACTGCAGGAAGTACGCGAAATGTTCACCAATGACAAAGCGGCACTACGTAGCTCCTTAAAAGTTATTATTGTCTCCGTTTTAGCTTCCATCACTTTAAGTGGAATATCCCTGTTTTTGTTAGCTCAAGCTATCGGCATGACTGAACCATCCTTCTTTGATATGCTTTTTATGGGACCATTAACTGCAGCTTTCATGTACGTTCCAATTACTTTTGCTGGTCTTGGTTTGCAAGAAGCTGCTTACGCTTTCCTGTTAACAGGCATAAGTGCTCAGCCTACGGTGATTCTTCCTTACGCTGTCACTTTTGCATTGCTGGTTAGATTGATTGCTACAACCACAGACTTGGTGGGTTTGCCGCCTGTACTTAAGACAAGCACGGGTTTGATTGGCAGAATCCATAACAAATTTTCAAAAAGTCCCTCTGAACACCAAGATGAATCGGCTAATGAACCGTTAAGAGGTGAAAAGCTTGGATAAACTTGTTTTATTAAAATACGCGGCTATTTTGTCCTTAATCCTGTTTGTTTCTTTTATTGGATTGGGTTTAGTTTTAAACGTTAACATTCTGATAACTTGTGGGTTGCTGCTGTTTGCAGTGGGCTCAGGACTGTTAACCTATTACTTAGTAAGTACAAAAGCATAAAACAATGCTATGTTAAAATCAGCGTTATCTTGACTTGCTGGTTTGGGTTTTTAAGTTTTTCAACAAACTCTCGTGGCAAGTCAACTGCTGCTTTATCTGCCTTGATTGCTAAAGTGCGGTCAGAAGTAAAGTCACTTTTCCTAACAACCATGTCCACTTTGCCACTAAAATCAAGCTTGGGAGAACCGTAAGCAGTGACTTGCTGGGTTAAACCGTCAACTTCAATTAGCATGGTCAATTGAGTGTTTGGTTCTCGAAGTTTTTGCTTGAACTCTAAACTAAGGTCACATGCGGCTTTGTCGGCGCCTACCGCTATTATGCAGTCACCCTGTTTTGATAGCTCATTATCTTTCGTTACCATCATGGTAGTTGGGTGAATAGCCAACACGTTAACGTGTCCAAAAGCCAAAATCTGCTCTGTATACTTGTTTGTCACTTAATCGTTAACCTCTATTGAATCAACTTTTCCATCACCATCTAAATCAAAACCCTGAATAACCACAGCAAACGTGTCTTTGTCGTCGAAGCTTTGAAGGGTTTTCTTCCAAAAATTCGTTAAAGCTAAAACGCAAGCTTTGGTGCCAACCGCTTTGTTTCCAGCAATCACGATGATACGTTTGCTGTTATCCCAAGGATTGATTATTTTTGCTATAACGCCTGCCCCGTCTGAAGTGAAGGTTTTTCCGGTTTTTTTTGAGGATAAGCCGCCCAGCAAAAAACCCTCCTCAGACGACTGCATAATGAATTTGACGGGCAAATATTCATTGATTTCTTGGGTTAACAGGTTGGTACCTGGACCACCAACAAGAATGAGATTGTTTTTTTCTTCCTTCTCTACTTTTACATCAACATCAAGTTTCACTGCGAACTCTTTGGGCATATTGACAAATTGCCCCATAAACAACGCTAAATGAGCTGCATAATGTCCATCTCGGGCACTTGTTTTGAATGGACCATGAGGTTGTGGGCTGCCAACCACTATTTTTCCATCAAAAACTCCATTATCGATGAATTCACGGAAAAATTTCTGTATAGTTTCGTCAATGCTAAGGGTGCAGACGTTTGGGATTGGTTGGTAACTTCCAGGGAATTCTATTCCAAAGGCTTGGGAAACAGTCTTGTAATATTTGGCGATGGCTCCTTTCTTGTTTTCTTCCCGCTGCACGACGATTACGCCTGCTTTTACCAGTTTTCGTATGTGGTAGTAGACTTTTTGTTCATGCATGCCTAGTTGTCGCGCGATTTCGAGTGGGTACATTTCTTTTTTTGAGAGCATGGTTAAGATTTTCCAGCTTAGGTTGCCCAGTATCATTTTGAGGTTTTGAGAATTTTTTAGCATGCTTATTTCTTTTATTTCTTGAGTTTTCCCGTTGTCTTGAAGCAGGCGTTTCTTTTCCATTTTCTGTCAATGGTTATTCACGGGTACTGTTATAAAAAATTTGTTTATGGTTTCAAGACGTTGCCTGCTGAACAGTTGCTGCTTTATGCTTAAATGTCAATTTAGCCCTAAACCAATAACAAATAGTTTTTAATGGTGACAGTTTTACCTTAAAAATATTAATTAACAATTCACAGCCTTCATAAACTATCCCTAAGTATGAAAAATGAAGGAAACAAGAAATGTGCGGAATATTTGGCTGTATTTTAAAAGAAGGAACCGCTGCTCCAGTGATTCATTCCTCACTCAAACGGCTTGAATACCGTGGTTACGATTCAGTTGGAATAGCTACAATTTCTGAAGGTAAAATTTTTCTGAAAAAAGACCAAGGCAAAATTGATGAAGTCCATAAATGCATAAACCTTGATGACTTGCCTGGAAACATCGGAGTAGGTCACACTCGTTGGGCTACACATGGTGCACCACTGCAAGTTAACTCTCACCCGCATTCTGACTGCACTGGTCAGATAACAGTCGTGCACAATGGTATCATCGAAAACTTTAGTGAATTAAAACTTGAACTTCAAAATCTTGGTCACACATTTGTTTCCAAAACAGACACCGAAGTAATTCCGCACTTAATCGAAGAAATAATGAAAAATAACCCCAAATTCTCCCTCGCAGACGCTGTACAAGAAACCCTAAAACGTCTCGAAGGTTCATTTGCTTTAGCAGTAATTTCTTCAAGAGAACCAGACAAAATCGTTTGCGCAAGAAATGAAAGCCCTCTAGTGTTAGGCGTCAGCGAAAACGGTGTTTACTGTGCATCAGACATTCCAGCGTTTCTGCCCTTAACCAACAAAGCTGTAATGATAAACAACAATGAACTTATCATTCTAACAACACAGGGCTATCAAATAAAGAAAATTCAAGACGGCAGCTTAGTTGAGCGTGCTCCGGAAACAATTGAATGGACTGCTGAAATGGCAGTAAAACAAGGTTATCCGCACTTCATGATAAAAGAAATTCATGAACAACCAGAAGTTCTCCGCAACACGTTGAGACTTCAAGACCACTATCTTGACCTTCTATCGACTTTTCTTGACCGTGCCAATGAAGTATTCCTTGTTGCCTGCGGAACAAGTTATCACGCCTGTTTAGCAGCCTCGTATATGTTCTCAAAACTTGCATTCCTTCCAACTTACCCAGTTTATGCTTCAGAATTCATTGAGCAACATGGTAAATCAGTAAACATTGACAGCACTATTTTGGCTGTTAGTCAATCAGGAGAAACCGCTGACACGATCGCCGCCGTAACCTGTGCCCAACAACGAGCAGCAACTATCCTCAGCTTAACCAACGTTATCGGTTCAACACTAACCCGCATCTCCCGAGTCTATATTGGTACACAGGCAGGACCGGAAATCGGTGTAGCAGCAACCAAAACCTTCACCTCACAGCTTTCAGTGCTTGCACAGTTAGCATTACGGTTAGCTAAAAAACGCGGAAAAGTTTCTCAAGACGAAATCGACACCCTTGAAGTGCAACTTAGCAAATTACCTGACATTGTAGATACAATTGTTACAACTCAAGAAGAGAAAGTCAAACAAATCGCCCACAAGTACGCTGGGTCTAAAGTGTTCTTCTATCTTGGCAGAGGCATAAGTACCGCTACTGCTTTTGAAGGCAGACTAAAACTTATGGAAATTGCCTACATTCCATCAATCGCGTTTCCAGCAGGAGAAAGCAAACATGGTCCAATCAGTCTAATAGAGAACGGGTTCCCTGTAGTATTTGTTTGCCAAAAAGATGATACCCACAAAACTGTAATTGGTAACATTATGGAAATGAAAGCTCGTGGCGCCAAAATCATAGCAATAATTGAGGAAGGCGACGACGAAATCAAATCGTTAGCTGATGACTACCTCGAGGTTCCAAAAGGCGTTCCAGGTGTTCTCTCTCCAATTCCGTTTGCTATACCATTGCAACTATTAGCATACTATACGGCTTTAGAGCTTAACCTCAACCCTGATATGCCGCGTAACTTGGCAAAATCGGTTACAGTAAAGTAACCATCAATATTTTTATTACTACTTTTTTGTCCATAGCTGTTAAAAGCAATAACACGTTTTATTTCAATTAAGGGGTTGATTCTTTGGAGAAGACTGATTGGGAAAAACTCGTAGACAACCTGGTGAAACGGGGAGTTATCAGTTCACCAAAAATAGCTCAAACAATGCTTTCAATCCCGCGCTCAAAATTTTTGCCACAAGACAAACAAGAATACAGCAACCAAGATGCCCCATTAAACATTGGTTTTGGTCAAACCATTTCCGCACCACACATGGTTGCAATAATAAACGAGGCTCTTAAATTTGCAGTTGGTCACAGAGTTCTTGAAGTAGGTGCAGGCAGTGGATGGCACGCAGCAACCATAGCTGAACTTGTAACCTCCTCTGATGTACCTAGAAGTGAATGGGGGCATGTTTACACTGCTGAAATTTTAGTATCTTTAGCTGAGCAGGCACGTAAAAACATTCGAAATGCAGGTTACAGTGACCGAGTAACAATTATCAATGCGGATGGCTCCAAAGGTTACCCAGAAAAAGCACCTTATGACCGCATAGTAGTCACTGCAGCCGCACCAGAGATTCCTCCACCACTACTTGACCAACTCAAAAGCGGCGGAGTGCTGCTGATTCCCATCGGAAAAAATGAACTGTTCCAAAATCTTATGCGTGTAACTAAGTCGGCTGATGGGAAGATCAAAAAAGAAAACCTTGGCGGCGTCGCATTTGTCCCGTTAACTGGAGAGTTTGGCCAGAAAAGCCAATTTTAACCGAACCATTTTTCCAGCGATGTTTTTCCCTTCTGTTTTTTGCTTCCTGTATTCATTCGTTCGAGGGCTTTTTGGATGCGTTCTTTACCAAATTCTTTTTCTGTGCACATGAAGTCTGTGAGTCCTTGCTCGTCTGGTTCTTTCCAGTCAAGTTTGTATTCATCGGTGACTTTTGGATGCAGAAACTCTTCCCTGATTACTTGTGGTTCATAGGGGAACGACGCGTTTTTGATAAATGGTACTGCTTTTTCTAAAGTGCCATGTTGACGGATAAGTTTTAAAGCCGTTTTTGGTCCAATCCCTTCTATGCCGTCAGGGTTAAAGTCAGTTCCAATTAGTATTCCTACGTCTATTAGCTGCTCGTAGGTTAACTCGCAATCACTCAAAGCCTTACGTAACTCGATAACTTCTGGGACAACTTCAATGAAGGCTTTACCTCTTCTACGTCTGCCTGAAATAGTGACATTTCTTAACAGTTTGGGCGCACCAAACATAAGGCTGTCGTAGTCTTGGCTTGCACAGTAATCTGCATCGCCTTTTCTGTTCATATAAGCCGCCTGCGCTTCCCCTTCACTGGGCGCCTGAATCCAAGGTAACCCCATCAGGTCTAACAGTTGTTTGCTTTCAGGAACCATGTAAGGTTTCATTGTTGCCGCGATTTGTGCATATTTACGCATTCCTTCCTTGTCACCGCTTGCCTGAGCTTTAGCATATTGAATTGTTGCCTGTGCTTTCACTTGTTGGCGTCTTTCAACCTCTTTGGCTTTTAACTCGGGAGATTTGCCGTCGAAAATGAAGACTGGTTTTAAGCCAAGTTCAACAAGATTGCTTGTGCGGTAGAAGAGTCCGCTTAGGTGGCTTGTGATTTGGTCTTTGCTGTTCTTTAATGGGGTACCATCTGGCTGGCGGATGATGCTTAGGAACTGATAGATAGTGTTGTATGCGTCTATAGCTATGATTTTGCCGCTAAGGTCTTCAAGCTTTACTGGAGTTTTTGGTATGAGGTCTTTGAAGTTTACGCCCAAAAAGGACACCAGTCAGAAATAGAGTGATGACGCAATAATAAATTTGTTTATGGCGCCTGTTTGTTATATTCTATTTTTAAGCGTAGACTGCATGCTAAAAAGTGAAATATTTTGTATTAAATGCTATGCTTATTTAGCAATATTATTCGTATTATGAATTTTTTGTTAGTCAAATTAAAATACTACAAAATCATGTGATTATGAAAACAGACTGGATCGAAAAAGGCAAATGACTTCAGCCAAAACAAAAATGGCAACAATTCTGGTGGTGCTCCTCATTGCAGCATCCAGTGTAGTCATAATATACCAATATAACTCGCAGAAAAAAGTTGTAGCCCAAATCATTCGAGTTGCTTGCGTAGGGGACAGCATCACAGAATGGTCAAATTATCCTGAAACCCTGCAGGAACTGCTTGGCGACGGCTACTTGGTCGGCAATTTCGGTGTCGCAGGTTCAGCTGTTACCCAAGACTCTGACTTGCCTTACATGAATCAGTCAGCGTTTCAGGACGCAAAAGAGTTCCAGCCCGACGTTGTAATTATTATGCTAGGCACTAACGATGCTAAAGACGTTAACTATCCTTACATCTACAACTTTCTTGGCGATTACCAGGAAATTGTGACCTCTTATGAGACGCTTCCTGATGACCAGCAAATATTTCTTGTTACACCACCACCAATCTACAACAACAATTTGGGCTTAGATAACTCCAATTTAGAACAAGGTGTAATACCCAATATTGAGCAGGTGGCTGATAACATGAACCTGCCCACAATAGACCTCAACTCCGCGATGACAGGACACTCAGAATACTTCAAAGACGGCGTTCACCCCAATGATGACGGCACCGAAGTTATCGCCAACACAATCAGCACAGCAATAGCCCAAGATCCAATGCTGGAAATATACCAAAGCATGCTAAATCCTTAAACGTAAAGTTGAGTTCGAAAACCAATAAGGCACGGTTTTTTAAGCATAGCAGTTATAAGGAACCCTTACAATTAAAACCGCAAAGAAGTGTACAGCTTATGACTGAAAGAAACGCACTATCACTGGTAACCTGCACAAGTTGCGGAAAACCAATCGCGCCAGGATCAGAATCAACAAAATTCCTGTGCCCAAACTGCGGCGAAATCCAAATTAAACGCGACGGAAAATGCCGCAAATTCGGACGCCTTTACAAATGTCCAAAATGCGGATTCCAAGGACCCTAAAGTCAAAGGTGAATTATAATGGGCGCTATCCTTGTAACCTACAAAGTTTTCCCCGAAGACATAGTGGAAAGCTTTGACCCCTTAAAAGCTGAAATCACCAAAGTTCTTCCAGCAGCCTCAAAAGTTGAAGGTTGGGGTGAAGAACCAGTTGCTTTTGGCTTAGTTGCGTTGCTTGTTCAAATACGATTCCCAGAAGATGTACTGGGTGTCGTTGACGAATTCGAAGTTGAACTGGGCAAAATCAAAGGTGTAAGTCAAGTTCAAACCTTCCAGATACGCAGAACAAGCAGAGACTAAATTTTTTCTTCAACTTTTTGTTTTATTTTCAATTCTTGAACATTTGATAATTTGTAAACGCTTTGTTTTTGTTAAATTTGTTGCTGTTTACATACAGTCACATTTTCTTTTATTCTTCATTATACATTAATGTTGATTAAACGTGAAAAGTTGGCTTAAACAAAGCATTTCCCTCTCTCTTCCTATTTCTTCCCTGTTTAAGCTAACTTTCCTTTCTCGTAAATTTTTCAAAAGATTTGTTTTCTTAAGTAAACAAAATGTTTAGGCACTTGTATGCTTTTTTTATTTAATACCTTTTTACTGCTCCTCTTAGCAATTTTGTGCTATCTAGCAGTTTTAGCGTTAACTTTAAAATAATGATCAATCAAGGTTCATTTGTGGTTGAATGGAGCTCTCGCATAATTCACAAAATGACCAGAAACTTCAACTAACTATTTTTAATACCCAACCGCCTCACCTCTATATTGGTGGCGTAGAAACTAGAATTATTCAGGTTTCAAAGAATCTTCCACCGGAAATCCAAACAACTGTAGTTTGCGGTACGAAGAAAGGGTTTATCCAGGAATCCACAATAAACAAAACGCGTTATGTGCCGAGTTTCTGTACTAACAGTGTTTATCCAATGGACAACTGGTTTTTTAACCAAAGCATAAGCAACAACAACCGCCTATTAGATGCCTCAGTTTTTGAAAGTCACAATGTAAGTGGCTACAAAATTCTCCAAAAACTAAAAAGTAAAGGGCAATCCTCCAGATTTATTGAAACAATCCACGGTCCCTTAGCCGATGAATATGCTCAATCTAAAAATTATCCCGAAAAGTCCCTTAAAGACAAACTGGCTAACCGTGCCATGAAGTATTTGCTAAAAACTGAACGAACCCTCGCTCAAGAAGCCCAAACAATCGTTACAGTAAGCCAATATTCGCGAAACAAAATTGTTGAATACTACCAAGTTGAGCCATCAAAAATCCGCATAATCCCAAACGGTGTGGATTGCCAAAAATATCGTCCACTTGAAAACTATTCTCAAACAAAAAAGAATTTAGGCATACCCGACAAGCAGTGTGTCTTGTATGTTGGACAGCTTATTCCACGCAAAGGGCTACCTCATCTAATTGATGCAGCCGAAAAAATTGTCAAAACCTACAAAGAAACAGTTTTTCTAATTGCAGGCGACGGACCATTAAAAGAACGCTTAATCCAAAGACTACAAAAAAGTAATCTTCTAAACAATTTCATGTTTCTAGGCAACGTTACAGGCAACCGGCTTGTAGAACTCTACAATTGTGCTGATGTCTTTGTTTTACCCTCTGCCACTGAAGGTCAAGGCATAGTTTTGCTTGAAGCACAAGCCGTCCAAAAACCCGTTGTCGCCTTCAATGTTGGAGCAATAAGCGAAAGCGTAGCAAACAATGAATCGGGACTGCTTGTTAACCCAAAAACTGACGAGTTTGCACCGGCAATCCTTAAGCTTCTATCCGATGAGAATTTGAGAACTAAAATGGGCAAAAAAGGCAGAGAACTAGTTAAAAATAATTTTTCTTGGAAACTTTGCACAGAAAGAATGCTTTCACTATACAATGAGGTGGCAGGTTATTCAGATTAACAACGAAGAAACAGTTGAGTCTCCAATTAACCTAACAGCAGCTTTGGATTGGCTCTGCAAATCAGGAATTCAAGATAACAAGGGCGGCTTTTACGCTTGGTACGACACAACCAAATGTGAATACTCATTTTTGTACCCTGAAATAACTGGATACGCAATCCGTTTACTATGTAAAGCTCATAAACAAACAGGCTCAAATTATCTATCACAAGCTGTTAAGGCTGCAGATTGGTTGCTTTCAATTCAAACTGGTAACGGCTCTTTTTTCTGTAAACAATTCCCAAAAACAGGGACCTATGATGAATCCTTTTACGTTTTCGATGCTGGAATAATAGCTTCTGCCCTAATTGATATTTACAAACTTACGGCTAACGACGAATACATTAAAGCTGCCCTAAAAACAATGAACTACCTTCTGTCATTACAGAAAATAGACGGCTCATTTAACGCTGCCTCAACCGTGCAAGGCAGTTTATTGAACAATTCTTATTGGTCTCAAACCAGCGGATGTCATCACCTAAAACTATTATTACCGCTACTACAGACCTATGATTTGACTTTAGACTCGCGTTATCTAAAAGCCTCTAAAAAGCTTCTTAACTGGGGCTTAAGCTTGCAAATGCCAAATGGGCAGTTCTTAGACTTTAATAACGCAAAGACAACCTACACTCATGCGCACTGTTATGCTACTGAAGGCTTGCTTGGAGCATTCGAATGCTTAGACCCAAAAACTGCTGTTGGAGTAAACAAGAAAATTGAAAAATCCCTTAGTTGGCTTCTAAACCGCCAGAACGATGATGGTAGCTTTTACAATTGGAACGACAACAGACTAGAAAAAACCAAAGTTAGCGATGCCTTATCCCAAGCGCTAAAACTTTACCTGTTAACCAGTAAAAGTAGCGCCAGAAACCTTGAGAAAGGGTTTGCTTTTCTTAAACAGGCACAGTTATTGGAGGGAACCCGTAGGGTTTACGGTGGCGTAGTTTACGGCGTGACACATGAGCAAAAGATTGGACATGTAAGTGCTTGTGCAACCATTTTTGCCATAGATGCAGCCTTGCTTACGTTATACGGTGAAACTGGAAGCTTGTTAAAACAAATAATTTAACCGCTGCCCTTCTTTTGTGCTTTAATTATTAACTCGTTACCCCTCTGATTTTTCTTTGCTTTGTGTTCAAAATAAAGCAGCAAATAAAACAAGGGAAAAACAAAAGAACTAAAAAAGGGCAACCCTAAACGATTCCACAGGTACATTTCCATCTCACAAACAAGTGAACCAAACTTTTTTGGTGAAAACTCTACTTCCAAAATTTCAAAACCTGCCTGCTTAAGAACCTCTGTCAACTCCTGTATAGTATAGTACGCTTTTCCTTTTGCTTCTGCTTTTGCTCCCAACTGCGGTTTGATTTGGTTTAACTCTTTGATGTAACAGAACTCAATTGGCACAGAAAGAACAAGTTGACCATCATGTTTCAAAACTCTAAAGCATTCCTCAAGCAAGGGGCGGTCATTAACCATTTGCAGCACGCTTGAAAGCAAAACCTTGTCAAACTTGTTTTCGATGAAAGGCATCTCTTCTACGCTGGCGGTTGCAAAAGTCTTGTTTGACTGTTTACCTAAAGCAAGTGCCAAAGTCTTCTTTAATTTTAAATCAATCCCTATAACTAAACAGCTTTTTTGTGCAATTTCGGATGTAAAATATCCGCTACCACAGCCAGCGTCAAGAACAACATCCGCTCTTTGTAGGTTTAGCATTTTCAAAACTACAGGCGCTTGGATTCGTCTAATCAAGCTGGGGTACCCTAAGGCTTTAGCAATAGTCTCCCTTAGAATCGACTTGCTACTCATCAAGAATATGTAACAAGCAAGTTATCATTTAGTTTTCGGTTTACCGTCTCAACCTAAGCTTACCACATTATTTGCAGAAAATCCTAAGGGGGGTAGGTGCTATTGGCTAAAAATTAACCCAAAAATATGTTAAATTGTTGGTTAAGCCTCATCAATTGTCTCGCTGCTACATTAGCAGTCAACTTGGAAGACCAAAAACGCCTACAGTTTTTCACCAAAAGTCCCAAATTAATGGTTTTGCTGTCTTTTTCTTCTGTTTGAGAGTCTGAACTGTTACGCTTTAAAGTTTATATAGGTACGAAATGTTCTTTTCAACAAGCTTATACGACCTGTTATTATGGAGAGTTCTAACTTGAGCGAAGTTCAATTACGTGTTGGAGATGCAAGACAAAGAGACGTCGGAAGAGGAATAGCTAGAATTGACCAGCGAACAATGCAAAAACTTGGCATAAGTGCTGGAGACGTCATCGAAATTGTTAACAAAAGAACCACAAGCGCGATTGCTTGGCCCGCCTACAGCGAAGACCAAAACCGCGACATCATCCGAATCGACGGGTTCACACGCAAAAACAGCGGCGTAGCCATAAACGAATACGTCGTCGTAAAACCCGCCAAAGTAAAAACAGCCCTAAGCCTCACACTAGCGCCAGTAGACATGCGCCTCAACGTGGATGAGGACTTTACCAATTTCGTTAAAAACCGTCTAATGGAACGCACTCTAGTTGAAGGCGACACAACACTTGTAATGATGTTGGGTCACGCCATACCATTCACAGTTTCAAAAACCCGTCCACACGGAATCATCAAAGTAACAGCGGAAACCCGCTTAACAATCCTTAACGAACCCGCACCAGAAGGCAAAGGTCTACCTCGCACTACATACGAGGACATTGGAGGCTTGCACGAAGAAATCCAGCGCGTCCGTGAAATGGTCGAGTTGCCTCTTCGTCACCCAGAACTTTTCCAACGCCTCGGAATTGAACCCCCAAAAGGCGTACTGCTACACGGTCCACCAGGCTGCGGCAAAACCCTCTTAGCAAGAGCAGTGGCTAACGAGTCAGAAGCCAACTTCTACAGCATCAACGGACCAGAAATCATGAGCAAATTCTACGGTGAATCAGAAGCAAGACTCCGCGAAATATTCCAACAAGCACAACAGAATGCTCCAAGCATCATATTCATTGATGAACTTGACAGCCTTGCACCCAAACGTGAAGAAGTAACTGGCGAGGTTGAACGTCGTGTCGTTGCACAACTTCTTGCCCTCATGGATGGTCTTGGCGGCAGAGGAAACGTAATTGTAATCGGCGCAACCAACAGGCCAGGCGCTCTTGACCCAGCTTTACGCAGACCAGGACGTTTCGACAGGGAAATCGAAATCAGCGTACCTGACAAAGGTGGAAGACACGAAGTCCTCCAAATCCACACACGTGGAATGCCCCTGGCAGAGGATGTTGACTTAAACAAGCTTTCAGCCATGACCCACGGCTACACAGGCGCAGACCTTTCATCACTTGGCAGAGAAACCGCCATGAAAGCACTCCGCAGATACCTGCCACAAATCAATCTTGAAGAAGAACGCATTCCACCAGCAGTGCTGGAAAAGATGGAAGTTAAAATGGATGACTTCCTTGGCGCGTACAAAGAAGTTACTCCAACAGCTATGCGTGAAGTCTACATTGAAGTTTCAAGTGTTCACTGGGACGACGCAGGCGGCTTAGAGGACGTTAAACAGCACCTAAAAGAAGCCGTTGAGTGGCCAATCAAAAACCCTGAAATGTTTACACGCTTAGGCATCCGTGCTCCAAAAGGCATCCTAATGTATGGTCCTCCTGGTTGCGGTAAAACTTTGCTTGCACGAGCAGTAGCTACTGAAAGCGAAGCCAACTTCATCTCAATCAAAGGCCCAGAAGTATTCAGCAAATGGGTTGGAGAATCAGAAAAAGCCATCCGTGAAGTCTTCCGTAAAGCCCGCATGGCAGCGCCTGCAGTCGTGTTCCTTGACGAAATTGACTCATTAACTCCCAAACGTGGAATGGGCATGTCTGACAGCGGCGTATCTGAACGCGTAATCAGTCAACTGCTCACCGAGATGGACGGCATCAACACCCTCCAAGACATCGTAGTTATTGCAGCCACCAACAGACCAGACATGGTTGACTCAGCCGTTATCCGACCAGGCAGATTTGACCGCCTAATCTACGTTCCAGAGCCAGACGACAAGAGCAGAGTACAAATCTTCAAAATCTACACAAAGAACATGCCAATGGACACAGATGTAGACGTAACACAGCTTGCATCTGTCACCAAATATTACAGCGGTGCAGACATCGAATCACTCTGCCGAGAAGCAGCAATGCACGCCCTGCGTCGAGACGTAAATGCTCAAAAAGTGACAATGAAAGACTTCCAAGATGCAATGAAAGAAATGGGTCCATCAATTACACCTGACATGGAGAAATGGTACAAGAGCTTCATGCAGGCAATCCGTCAAGTACAAAAGCCAGCAACACCAGTAACATAAGAGAAGCTGAACAAGACAATGCCACAAATTAAAACTTGGAAAACACGCCCAGCCCATTTTGTCCTACTGGAAATCTTGGGCAAAAAAGGCGACTTAACCGACGACGAACTATACAATCAAATGCGTAGCGAATTTGAAGACTTAGGATTCAAAGACTTTAACGATTTGCTGCTTGGCTTGGAAGTCAGCGGAAAAGTCCGCACCTCCGGCATGTCACGCGGCAAACGACGCATCGAACTAGTTCAATAAATTCCCAGTTCTTTCTTTATTTCACTTTTTATCAAGGAATCCTTTTCCGAATAACTCCAGAAGGCTGGTTTTACCCTACCCCCTATAGGTTACTGCATATAGTTTCTATTTGGATCCTAATAGGTTGGTTAAAAATT
>JAWRIR010000015.1:0-15285 GCA_040268405.1 Thermoproteota archaeon
TGAAAGTTTTCTTAAAACTTCCAAGATGACGTCTTTTGCTGAAACAAACGGTGCGAGTTTTCCTGTTAGGTTTATGCCGTATACGTTTGGCATTTCAAGATAGAAGGGTTCGCCTGCCATTGCTGCGGCTACATCGAGACCGCCGGCTCCTATGGCTATCATACCCATTCCGCCAGCTGTTGGGGTGTGGCTGTCGCTTCCAAGCAATGTTAATCCTGGTTGGGCAAAACGTTCAAGATATAACTGGTGGCAGATGCCGTTGCCTGGTCGGCTAAAGATTATGCCGTATTTTGCTGCGACGCTTTGTAGGTAGCGGTGATCGTCGGGGTTGCGGAAGTCGTTTTGGAGCATGTTGTGATCTACAAAACTGAGACTTAGCTTTGTTTTGACTTGTGGGATGCCCATGGCTTCAAATTCTAGGTAAGCCATTGTGCCTGTTGAGTCTTGGGTTAAGGTGTGGTCAATTTTTAAACCGATTTCTTCGCCGGGACTCATTTTTCCGTCTGCTAAGTGTTTTTCAAATATTTTTTCTGTTATGCTTTTACCCATAAACTATACCTTCGGGAGTAAGTTGGAATTGTTGTTTGGCAAAAGTAGGGAACTTCAGAAATTTAAGGGTCACGTAAAATAAAAAGCGTTTAATGGGTGGAGACAGATAAGAACAAGCTGAGGGCACACTTTGCAGTTTAAAGAAAAAATCCAACAAACCGCTAAAGCAAACAATTCACGGATAGTTTTAGCCTTAGACTTTCCCTATCAAGACCCAGTTAACAGTCAAGAATTAACCGCTAAAGCCGAAGCGATACTGGAACAGGTTTATCCATATATTTGTGCAGTGAAATTTAACAACCACCTAGTTTTGCCACTCGGCCTATTTGATGGAGTGAAGAAGCTTGTGGAAAAGATTCACAGCAAAGACCTTTTGGCAATTATGGATGCCAAAGTAAACGACATAGGAAACACTAACCAAGTTATTGCTGACTACTTCTACGCGGCAGGCTTTGACGCAATAATAGCTAACCCATTCATCGGATGGGAAGACGGACTTAAACCAATTTTTGAGGCATCTCGCAAACAAAACAAAGGCGTAATTCTGCTCACATACATGAGTCATAAAGGTGCAAGTGAAGGCTACGGGCAAACAGTAATTGATCCAGCTACCAACGTAGCTATGCCACAGTATATGTTGTTTGCCAAGAAAGATGTTGCTTACGAAGCTGACGGTGCCGTAGTTGGTGCAACTGTTCCAGAAAAAATTAAAGAAATACACCAAGTGCTTGGCGAAAAAGTGCCAATTTACTCGCCTGGTGTTGGTGCTCAGGGTGGAAGTGCAGAAACTGCAATCAAAGCGGGTACAAGCTATTTAATTGTTGGCCGCGAGATTGTTTCAGCGGAAAATCCTGTGGAGGCTGCACGTAGATTGCGAGATTTGACAAAAATTGTTTAGGGTGCGGTTATCTTCCGCGTTTGTTTTCCCATAATTCTTTCTTTAGCAAGTCGCGTACTGAGCTGCGTATAACGCTGCTTCTGCTTGGGTACATGTTTGCTCTGACTAGTTCGTCTAAGCCTTCTAAGTAGGCTTCTGGTAATAGTACTGTTACAAGTTTCATCTGTTTATTTCCCCTCAAACTATATCATGCTTATAACATGCGCCAAATATAAAATTTAGTGCTAGCCTGCAAGATGGTCAAGGAAAACTATAGTTAAACTAAAAACGTCTTAACAGGTTACAATTTATGAAACTCAAAATTAAACAGGATCTTTTGAGTCTTTTAGGGTCTTCATGGCACTGCCTAACGCTTTAGGCATGTCATCTAAATAAGATCCTTGACGTTTAATGCCTTCCTGTACTGCGCCGGCAGCAATAAAACCAGCGCCAATAACTGAAGTGACAAGAGGGTCAGGCATAACCATCAAAGCTGCTCCCGTGCGAATCAGCCAAGGTTTGCTTTCGCCTTTGGAAAGGGTTCTGGTTGAAATCAAATCGGTTTTAACACTGTTTATAGTGCTAGCTGTATCAGCGCGTGTTTTTGCTAAATCTTGAAGAGATTTGGTTAATGCTTTAAGCTCTTTAGTGTCCATTTGCCGCTGACTCTCCATAACCTTGTACCTTTGCTATGGCTTCTGTGGGAGAAAAGGTTATGCCCTAAAAAACACCATGAAAACCATAATCCTTAATGCGTAAAATGGCAGTTTTTTGTTGTTCAAACTACATAATTTAGGTAACGGGGCAAGCTGGTTTTTCCATGATAAGTTAAATGATGGCGCTACTTTTGTTTAGTTTTAGGGTATTGAATATAGTAATCTTGAGGTTTCAATACGACGCTTCTTACACGTTGAACACGTTTGTCAGTGTTTGCCTTTTTTTGAAGCATTAAAACGTCTTTGGGTTTGCTGAATTTTTCAATCGTGCCATCGTCACGTTTGCGTTCCAGTTTTATGCAGTCATCAACTTGGCAGTTGAGAACGCAGGCGCCGCAATAAACGCATAAGTCGTCAACGATTTCTACTTTGCCGCTTCCCCAGTATAGCGCGTTTGTTGGACAAACGTTTATGCATTCTTTGCATTGTACGCCAAGGCAAGTGTAATTGTTTATACTGATTTTGCCTTCTTCAAAAATGTCTTTTACGCCTGTTGGCGCTAAAAGTTCTCTTCGGTTCTTTTTCTTTTCAGAATCACTATTGCCTTCTGATAATAATCCGAAGATGTCAATTGAACCTTTATCCTGCGGCATTACAAATCATCGTTTACTGTCTGACAGTTTAGACAATATTAGCGTACAGTTAATAATTATACTTATCTTTGAAAAAATGCAAAATCATGAAGAAACACCAATTCTAAGGGCATTCACTAATTGCGAGACTTCCTGCGAAATGTAGTTTCTTTGTTATTTTGATTTGGCATTGTTTTTTACTGCCGAATTCTCTGAGGCAGTTTCCCAAAGCATTTCGAAATAGTCATGAGCTAACCCGACAAGGCTGGGATTATTTGTCCATAAAGCGGGTGAACCTGAGATGTCCATTTTTGGGTCGACGATAACAAAAAGTTCTCGGTCATCGTAAAGACCAAACACTGTTTTTGGCATTTGGGTAAGGAAGCGTGCTTGGAAAGTGGGGTAGATATTCCAAAGTTTGTTTCCTGCTTCCTTAACTTCTTCTGATGGTGCCTTTTCAACTATGAAACGGTAATTAATTTTTCGTTCAGCAGCCTTTTGAGCGCTTTCAAGAAAAATGTTCCCTACGCCATGAACGAAACGTTTCCAAGAGATAACAACGCTCACTGATTGATTTGAATTATCGATTGCTTGGCGTATTCGGTTTACTATTGCTTCTTTTTGAGGAATTAAAATAAACTGGTTTGTGGTTTCGGCTTGAAGCATATTTCTCTTTTTGAATGAACCTAAAAGTGCGTCCGTTTCGTTTTTTAGTCGTTCATATTCTGCCTGTTTTTTTAACAGTAGGACTTTGATTCCTTCTTCGATTGGTAGGGCTTTGAATTGGACAGGGTTTTCAACGAGTCTTTCTACTAATCCTAACTCGTAAAGCTTGTTTAATGTTCGGTACACGTCGGGTCTTGCTACGTCTGACGCTTTAGATAATAACGCAATTTTTGAGGCTCCATACCTTGCAAGAGCTAGGTACACTCTGGCTTGAACCAATGTCAAGCCTAAATCTGTTAATGTTTGAACTTCAGTCGGCTCAGTTTCCAACGATTTATCCCCTAAATCCTACCTCACAGCAATTTGCAAACTTTTCTTATCAAGGACAAAATCTGATAAGTCATAAATATTTTTGCATTTTCACCTACATTAAGTGGTACCCTGTTTGAACCAATAAGCAAATTTGTTCACTGCATTGGCTCTGTGAGAAAGTTTGTTTTTCTCTTCGATTGTCATTTCAGCAAAGGCTTTTTTGCTTTCTAACGGCTGGAAAATTGGGTCAAAACCAAAACCCGAGTTTCCATTGCCTTTACGTTCTGTAAGTGTAATTTCGCCTTCTGCTTGGCCTTCAAACAGCAGTGGACCCGTATCTTGACTATAGTAAACTATGGCTGAACGGAAGGTTGCTTTACGGTTCTGCACGTTCTCCATAAGTTTGAGAATGCCTTTGTTACGAATAGTCTTGTAAACATAGGCAGCAAATGGGCCAGGAAAACCGTCTAATTCGTCAATGAATAAGCCTGCATCTTCAACAATCAGTGGCAAATGGCACCTGTTGAATGCTTCCATTGCACTGTTTTCTGCGATTTCGGTTATGCTGTCGCTTTGAATTTCGTTACCCTTGATTTTTAGCATGCCTACCGCTATTCCCATTGGCGATAGGATGCTGCGCACTTCGTTAAACTTGTGAAAATTGCCCGTTACGAAAAAAACCATTTTACCATTGAACTTGTCTTCAGCATTACTGTTTGCGTTCTTCAACATAGCGTCCTCGCCTTTCAATTTCACTGATTTTCTCATAAACCTTTTCCGCCAACTCGTCACCCAACACCTTGCTGTAACCTGCAAGAACATCATCAAAGCAGCTTTCCCAAAAAGCAAAATGCGTACTCTGCAAAGCACGCTTAAGCAGGTGCAAATCTACCCCTTTGGCTTCTAATTCAACGTTTTTTTCGCCCAATCCAAAATCCACAAGGAAAATTGTACCCTGAGGGTTGAGTATCATGTTTGAAGTTGTCAGGTCGCCGTGAATTAATCCTTGTTTGTGGAGTTTGCCGACTATTTCACCAATTTTTAGGCAGATTTTTTTGCGTTCGGCTTTAGTTGCCTTGTTTAGGTGCTGTTTTATTTGGATGCCTTCAATGTATTCCATTACGATTGTTGCTTCGGGCACGTTTACCCTGTAAATTAATGGGGTTGCTACTCCTGCGGCTTTTGCTTCGTGAATTAATTGTGGTTCATGTACCGTTCTGTAGTTACGGATTTGTTTGTCAAGGGCTTCGGGACGGTACTTTTTGGGTATGCGTGTTTTGGTTACGGCTTTTTTTCCATGCCATTCGGAGAGGTAGAGGCTTGCTTCAGCGCCCTTCTTTAGCAGTGCTTGTTGTGTTAGTTTTTCCATGGTACATCCACCTTGTCTACTCGCCAACGCAGCTTCACATAACTTTCATCTACAGGCGTTTCTAAACCGTGAATGTAAGCTAATACGCCTGTCCAAGCTACCATTGCGCCGTTGTCTGTGGCAAACCTTTGCGGAACCACATTAAACCGTGCATCATGCTCCTCAGCGATAACTTTAAGCATCGACTGCAAACGTTTATTCGCAGCCACACCTCCAGTCAATAGTACCTCTTTCTTTTCGGTGTGTGCCAAAGCGCGTTCAGTAACTTCAGTAACCATAGCAAAGGCGTGTTCCTGAAGGCTGTAACAAACGTCTTCAAGACTGTAGTCACCCTTTTGGAGCTGTGCAGTTGCTGCTGTTAATAGTCCGCTTAACGATAAATCCATGCCTTTCACCACGTATGGCAGGTTGATGAGTTTTTTGCCTTTAAGTGCAAGTTGTTCTATCGCGGCTCCAAGCGGTAAACCTTTCTGGTTTTTTAGACCTGCTTGTCTTCCAAAAACATCAAGGCAGTTGCCAAGTGCAATGTCAAGAGTTTCGCCGAAAACTCGATAACGTTTTGATTCAAACGCGGTCACCATGGTATTCCCGCCTGACGCATAAAGTGTAACTGGGTCAGTTACGCCTGTCTTTAGTTTCCCTACTTCAATATGTGCAACCGAATGGTTCACTCCCACTAATGGAACGTTTAGGTAAGTTGCTAATGCGCGGGCAACTGTTGCTCCTGTTCGAAGACATGGTCCTAGTCCGGGTCCCATGGAAAAAGCGATGCAGGTGAGGTCTTTGGGTTTTATTTTTGCTTCAGTTAACGCTTGGCTAAGGACTTTGTCGGCTACTTCGGCGTGGTGGCGTGCTGCTTCTCTTGGATGAATTCCGCCTTCCGCTGGAACGTAACCGTCTACTGCGTTTGCAAGAATTTCGCCATTGAATCTGGCTACGCCTATGCCGAAATCGTCTGCTGTAGATTCGATTCCTAAGCAGTACAAGTTATCACTTGGCAATGTTTTGTGTGCGTTAATCATGGGGAATCCAAGGTTTAATAGGGATACATATTTTTATCTGGAACGAGAGCTTATATTTAATTGCATTATTTGGAACTGATATTAGCATGCCTAAACGTAATGACCTTGAACAAAAAGCACTACATTATGTAGTAAATACGGGTTATCAGGGTGTACTTCAATCAGATTTATGGCGTGAACTGGGCGCAAGCAGCCGTGAAGGTTCACGTGTCTCAATCAAACTTGAAGAAAAAGGGCTTATCCGCAGAGAAAAAGAACTGCAGGAAGGCCGCTGGACATATAGGCTTTACCCTAAAAGGCTTCCAGCATCCATTGAAACCATTGTTGACTGCCCCTGTCTGCTCTGTCCAGACAATGCAAGATGTGACCCAACTACAGCTATTTCTCCTAAAAGCTGCCAAAGACTGACTGACTGGATTATTGGATTAGGAAACGAAAACAAGGCGCCCGCTGCAACTGATGATTTAAGCGAGCCAAGCATACCAGAGGATGATTCCCTTGCCGAAGGCTTGGATACGTGAAAGAAAAAACGAGTACTACTACAAGAAAGCTAAAGCTGAAAACTACCGCAGTCGCGCCACATACAAGCTAGTTCAAGCTAACGCGAAGTACGGCTTTATCAAACTTCGTGATGTTGTCGTTGATTTGGGTGCCGCACCAGGCGGTTGGATTCAAGCAGCCAGAAAAATGACTGGGAAACATGGCTTTGTCTTAGGAATAGACCTCAAACCGATTGAGCCTTTTCCGCAAGATTATATCCGCACGGTAGTTGCCGATTTAACTGAACCCGATATTGCAGAGCAAATCCTTTCCTTCTTGCCCCGCAAACCCGATGTTGTGATTTCTGATGCAGCACCAAACGTTACAGGCATTTGGGAAGTTGATCATGCACTGCAAATTGATTTAGCCACAAAAGCAATGGATATTGCGTTACAGATTCTGCGTCCCGGGGGCAACTTTTTCGTAAAACTCTTTGAAGGGGGTTTAATGAACGAGTTTATCCAGAATGTTAAGGGCAACTTTGAAGAAGTTAAAATTGTTAAGCCACAAGCAAGCCGAGCGAAAAGCTCTGAAATGTACCTTTTAGCTTTAGGCTCAAAAAGCAAGCAAGAGTAAACCATTATTTCTCTGCTTCCTATTTTCTATTTTAGGTGCTAAAGGTTGAATGTTGTAGCGGCTGATTCTGCGGCAGCAATACTTGATGAAAATTTTAATCCCGTTTACCATGTTGCTTCAGTGGCTGTTTTGGTTAAGCCGCCTTACCGTGAACCCAGCTATTGCATAGCTAAACCCGTCTTTAAAGAAGTTGATGATGGTTTTGATGTTATAGTGCAAGAAGCTGAACTCTGCTTGCAAATGCTTAGCGAAAGGAAAGCTGACGTAGTTCATTTAGACATGACACTTGGAGGTATTCCGGTTGAAGCCTTATCTCCTGTTGAGTTGTCTAATCGGCGAGCTTCAAGAACAGGTAAAGTAAATATCCTCAAAATTTTGCCAAAACTAAGGAAAATTGCTGTGGAAATCAACCGTCTCTATGACGTGGAAATGTTGGCGATTGGCAAAGAAAGCGTTCCTGTCCGTGTTGCAGAGTTGACTGCGGGGGCAGAGGCAATCTTGTTTGCAGCTGAGAAAGTTGTAGCTGAAAAAGAGCCGGTGTTGTTGGGTTTGCCTCTTAATTGTCAGCCCCGTTTAGTTGATGACGCTGTTTATTTGCAGTCGCTTATGGCTGGTGAGCATGAGCTTCGCGGGTTTGCCTTTGATGTGGAAGGTATACTGGGAAAGGTTAAATTGACAGAAACGTTTAACCCATGTGCACGTGGCTATAGAGCCCTCAAGATTCAAAACCGCTAAACAAGAGGAAAGTGTTTCATTGAGCGACATTTTATCATTTTGGACAAAAGCTTCAACAAAACGGAAAAGACTTTACTCACTGTTATTCATCTTTGTAATGTCTGTTGTGGTTACCTATGCTGGAACTTTGGTTCCGTTAAGCACTGAAGACGCAACAACAATCTACAATCAAGTTAACCAGACCCTAACAGAAAACAACGATTTTGCGTCTTTAACAGGAGCAATTTTTGTTAATAATTTCTCACTTTGTCTAATCATGTTTATTCCCGTAGCGGGCGCCGTGTTTGGCTTTTTCACATTATTCTCAACAGGCACTGCTATAGGCGCAATTTCGATGGTGCAAGGGTTTCCAGCCATTTTACAGTTGATACTGTTAATGATTACACCTATATTCTGGCTTGAATTCGTATCCTACTCGGTGGGTATGACAGAAAGCATTTGGCTGTTTCGCAGGTTAACGCAGAGACGGTGGCGGGAACTAAAATGGACCGCAATAGCCATCGGAGTAACTGCCGGTTTACTTGCCATCGGCGCCGTAGTAGAAGCTTGGCTTATCCTTGCCGCAGGCGCCTAAAACCCTGCAAACACTTTTTGTTTTTATTTGATTATTTCTAAGCTTATGTCTAATGATTTTACGCTGTGAGTTATTTCGCCTACGCTGATGATGTCTGCTTTGGCTAAGGCGTAATCCGTTATTGTTTCGCTGTTTATTCCGCCGCTTATTTCTATGAGTACCTTATGGTGTAGCTTTACGGTTTTGAGCAGTTCAAAGGCTTTGTCGACTTCGTCAGGCGTGAAATTATCCAGCATAATTATGTCTGCTCCAGCCTCAGCGACACGGGTGATGTCGGTTACTTTTGTTATTTCGACCTCAATTTTTTTGGTAAATGAAGCTTTTCCTTTAGCAATCTTGACGGCTTCAACTGGGTCCCCGACTATTGCCAAATGATTGTCTTTAATCAGAATCATATCGTCCAAATGCAACCTGTGCGGGTCACCACTGCCCAATAAAACTGCTTTTTTATCAAAATAAAGCAATCCGGGAGCGGATTTTCTTGTTGCTGCGATTTTTGCGTGCGATTTTGCTTTTCGCATTTTTTCTGCTAACCTGTTTGTGGCTGTTGCGATGCCACACATCCGTGACAGCAAATTAAGCAGGGTGCGTTCAACAGTGAGAATTGTTTGTGCGTCTCCAGTTATTTGCATTAAAACCTGCTTGTACTTGATGCGTTCCCCGTCAGTCACGTCGGTTTTAACCTTTAAGTCCATGCTTTCCGCCAAGATTTTTGCTTCTTCTATTCCTGCGGCTATTCCGGGTTCTTTGGCGATTACTGCTGCTAAAACAGTTAAGCCCGCTGGGATGACTGCCGCTGCTGTAACGTCTCCTTGGCCAATGTCGTCTGCAAGTAACTGTTTTAAGCGTTCTTCTACAAGTTTTCGGGGCACAAACATAGCTTTTACTTTATTTATCAAAGGTTTAAATGCTTTCGTTGCACCTTGAATTTAGAAAACTAAAATTAGGCATTCCGCTTAGCTGTGATTGTATGCGATTGCTGTTTACCTGCTCAGAATTGGGGTTAGGTCACGTTTCACGTATTATTCCTTTAGGCAAGCGGCTGGAACAAGCTGGGCATGAAGCGTTCTTTTTTTCAGGCGGCAAAGCCTACGAGTTGCTGAAAAAAGAGTTTAAGCACGCATACAAAGTTACACCAATCGCGTGGTACGAGAATGCCTCTGGTATCGTTACTTCAGCGTCTTTGATTAATATCTTGTTTCCTTTGCCTGTGTTTAACGCGGATAATCGTCAGTTTGAAATGAAAAGCTCCAACGCCATGGAAGTTATTCACAGGTATTATGATTTAAGAGAAAACCTTCGTGACATTGCCCCTGATGTGCTGATTGCTGACGGCGACATTAACGCGTTAAGGCTTGCATACAGGTGGAAGATTCCCTCAGTTTACATTGCCAACCTGATACGTCCCAGCTACGGGTTTGCAAGTTTACTTAATCCCGGCGAACGCATAGTTGAAGAATACGTTAAACGGAGCACAAAAATCGTTATACCCGACAACCCGCCACCCTACACCGTTTCAGGTTATAACATTGGCGACTTGCGTGGTTCACCGTTAGAAGACAAAATCGAGTACGTTGGCGCCTTCATGGACACAACACCCGATGAAGGTTCAGACGAGCACGTTTTTGCACCCGTAAGCGGACCAATCGGAACACGTTCAAAACTGCTAAAAACCCTTCTGCCAGTCCTACAAAAAACCAAAGGCAAGGCAGTAATAAGCTTGGGTATTCCAGGCAAGAAAGCTTCAGCGAAAATTGGTAACTGCGAAATTCACAACTGGCTCTCCATAACTGAACGTCAAGAAGCAATGAAAAACGCCAAATACGTCATTTTCAGCGGCGGGCACATAACATGCTTTGAAACCGTAAAGTACGCAAAACCAAGTATCTGTATTCCAACACAGCCTGAACAGGGCGGCAACGCGGCGAAACTGCAAGATTTAGGCTGCTCAATCAAAGTCAAAAACCAAAAAGAACTCTCAAAAGCAGTGCAGAAAATGGAAGAGGACCGCGCAGTTTTCAAAAAGAAAGCGCACGAGATAAGCACGTTTTCCAGCAGATTCCACGGTTTAGATAGGGCTGTTGAAATTGTCGAAAGCCTTGGGGCTTAAGTGGGCTGATTTAGGCTTAAGCGTTTGATTTCGCCATTTGGGGTCTGTTCTTCGAAGATTATGGCTGTAAACTTGTAGATTTTTGTGCCCTTTGTTAACCAACTGTCTGGGGGTAAGCCTGCTTTCATGCAGCATTGGCAAAGGAATTCTTCTTCACACCAACACCACTCAATTGGCACCTGCGGTAGCAGTAGGCCTTTGTTGTAGCCTTTCTCTATGATTAAGCCGTCTTGACCAACTTTGATTTGGTTAATGTACTCTTTAGGGTTGTCTACTTGCACAGGTTCTGGCGGTGTTAGGACGCTAACTTCAAAAACACACATGTCCACCTCATCAAGGGTCATTGATGGAAAGCGTGGGTCTTCTGTTGAAGCGTTTATGGCTGAATCAATAACAGCTTCCACCAGAGGGCTTGTCGGGTAAGGGTAACCTATGCAGCCGCGAAGCCCTTTTTCTCCACCCTGAACACTATTAATGGTAACAAAGACGCCACATTTTTCGAAAAGCTTCTCAGGCGTGTTTTTGGGTGGTTCTGGGGCTTTTCCTGTTTTCAGGTAGGTTTCAACTGTGTTTCTTGCGAGGTTTACTAAGAATTTTCCTTCTTCATCGGTTAATTCGAACGGCATACCAGATACCTTCTAGCTAGTCTACAAGTAAACATTAGTATGCAAGAATTAAAAAGTTAAAAAAGGTTTAGAAAAGGGCTTTTAGAATTTGATTGATTCTTCGGTTACGCCTTCCTTGGTTATGATAAGGAAGTCGATTCCGTCGCCGCTCATGGCGTCTCTGTTTACTGCAGATTTGATTGCCCTTTTAACAAGTTCTTTTGCTTCAGCACAAGTCATTGATTCTTTGTATGCTTCTTCAATGACGCCGATGGCTACTTCTGTTCCTGAACCGACTGCTGCGTACTTGTCTGGAATAAGTGACCCCAGAACGTCAAGAACAAACAGTGTTGCTCCTTCATCGTCTATACCGCCAACGATGGTTTGAGTGTACAATGGAGCATATCTGCGGTTAAAGAGAATGTTTGCCATAAGTTTAGAGGCTGCTCTAACACTGATTTTTCTTCCAACATCCATGTTGAAGAGTTTAGATTGAGCTTCCATTTCTCTTGCAAGAACCTGCATGTCACCGACCAAGCCTGCACATGCGACGCCGATTTGGTCTGTTACTTTGAAAACTTTTTTGCCGCCTCGGCTCATGATGAAGCCGCCGTAAGTTACACGTTTTTCTGAAGCTAAAACTACGCCGTCAGCACAAACGATGCCGACTGTTGTTGCGCCTGGCATCCACGCCATGCCTTGTTGGGCTTGGTTGCCCTGAGCTTGTTGTTGGCGTTGCTCTTCTTCTGGCATTACGTGCATTTGTGGAATTTTCCGTAATGATGGAAATTGTGACTGAAATCCGTATCTTTCCATAACTTTTCGCCTTTTCTCGTTGTAATACACAAAACAATGTATTAAGGTTACTTATAACCGTTTTAGACACGATTTTACCTGTTTTTGAAAGGAATTTTGCCTGTTTGGTTCTAAGGAAAGCTTTTTGCGTAACATGCAACCTTACAGAGGATGGTCTGCTAATGATTCAAGTTTACATCCAAAACGTTAACGGCACATGGCTTACAGTAGCCTGTGATGAACAGCAAGTTTTCGCCACATCTTTTGCTGAGACTGAACAAAAAGCCCTAAGCAGCTTACTAAACAATCTGCCCTTCAACACTCCTTTCCAAGTTCATGTTTCACCTTCACACTGTGCAAAAGACACGTTTGCTTTAATGGATGTCATTCTTGAAGGAAAAGATGTCAAAGTAAATCTGAACTTATCCACAGAGAAACTGCCCAAATATACCAAAAGTGTGCTCAAAGTGGTCACGCAAATCCCCGTTGGCTACGTTGCCACTTACGGTTCAGTCGCCAAAGTGACACATGGCGGCGCGAGAGCAGTTGGAAACATTATGGCAGGAAACATTTTTGCACCAATTGTTCCTTGTCACCGCGTGGTTAAATCAGATTTTTCTTTGGGTGGCTACGGTGGCGGTTTAAAAGTCAAGTACCAATTGTTGTCACGGGAAAAACGTGGTTACCTTGAACCCAAAAATGTTGTTATCGAAGGCGGCAGCGTGTTGCAGGTTTACCCTGTAGAGTTCACACTAAAACAGGCAGGTTGCTTGCTTTAGCTTTTTAGCTCTTTTACGCTTGGTTTTTAGCAATAAGCACATTAACCTCTACTTGTGAAATACTTATAGAACATTTTTGAGGTCATGACCCTTATGGCTAAGTACAGGTGTACCGTCTGCAACTACGTTTATGATGAAGCAAAAGAAGGCATAAAATTTTCCGATTTATCTGAAGAATGGGTTTGCCCACTCTGTGGCGTCCCAAAAACCGCTTTCGTATTACTTGCTGAAACCCCTCTAAGGGAAGAGAAACCAAAAACCGCCAACACGGTTTCTGACGTTTTGATTAACCAACTTGCCGCGTGGGGTCTAAAGTACGTTTTCGGCATCCCGGGCACATCTACGTTAGGCGTTGTGGACGCGATTCGTAAAACCAACGGCAAAGTCAAATATCTGCAAGTCCGGCATGAACAAACAGCAGCTTTTATGGCATCCGCGTACGGCAAACTCACTGGGCACGTTGCTGCAGTGTTAAGCATTTCTGGTCCCGGAACAACTAACCTTGCAACAGGCTTGTATGACGCCAAACTTGACTATTCCCCCGTCATAGCGTTAACTGGTATGGTTGCTAGAAAACAAATTGGTCCCGGCTCACTTCAAGAAATAGACCACTCTGCATTCTTTGAACCCATTAGTGTTTTCAACAAAGTTTTGATGTCACCTGAGCAGACAACAATGCTTGCCACCTTGGCCGTAAAGCATGCACTCGTCGACAGAGGCGTTGCCCACATTGGAATCCCCAACGATGTCCAAAAACTGCCCTATGATACCGACCTTTTGCCTTTTGAAGGACGCATGCCCAACCTCGCCTACGGACAGGAAGAAACAATAGTCAAAGAAGCAGCCAAAGTCGTGGATTCAGCCACTCGCCCCGTTATAATTGCCGGTTTAGGCGCCCGGGGACAGGGAACCAAACTTCTTAAACTCGCCGAAAAGATTTCAGCGCCTATTGTCACCACTTTTAAAGGCAAAGGCATTGTCGATGATAGCGAATCATTGTACGTTGGTTGTCACGGCGGTTTGGGAACAACAGCTGCAGCTGAATTGGTGACTAAAACTGATCTGCTTATCGTGATTGGCGCGTCATTTGCGGATTTAAGCATGATTCCCAAGAAACGCATAGTGCAGATTGACATTAACCCTCTTATGCTTGCACGCCGCTACCCCGCAGAGGTTGGTCTCTTGGGAAACAGTGCAGTACTCATTCCTAAACTGACAGCTAATGTTTCAGAAAAAAACAACACAGCCTACCTGCAAGAGATTGCCCAGCTAAAAGCGAACTGGCAAAACCAAATCTTAAAGGAAGCAGACGCAACCGCCAAACCTATCCGAGCCCCATATATCATGAAAGTGTTGACTGAGAAGCTTGCTGATGACGCCGTGATTTCACTTGATGTCGGCGAGAACTGTTGGTGGTTTGGCAGAAACTTCCAGATGAAACGTACCCAAAAAATGGTGATGAGCGGCAACTTGGCAACCATGGGTTTCGGTTTACCAGGCGCGTTAGCTGCGGCTTTAGCTTATCCTGATAGGCAAATCATATGTCTCACAGGTGATGGTGGTTTAACAATGGTGCTCGGCGACTTCTTAACGGCTCTAAAGTACCGGATGCCTATCAAAGTCTTCGTAATCAACAACAAGAGCCTGGGCATGATAATGCAAGAACAAAAAGCCGAAGGCTACAAAGATTGGCAAACAGAACTGTTCGATTTTAGCTTCGCCAAATTCGCTGAACACGCAGGAGGCTACGGAATAAAAGTCACACAACCCGACGAGTTACCCCACGCAGTTGACCGTGCATTATCCTCAAAGATTGCTACAATAGTTGATATTGACACTGACCCAAGAAGATTCCCCTAACTCTTTCTTTTTTGATTAAAAAACAGCGTTTTTACCTACCCCCTATAGGTTTCTGCATAGAGTTTCTATTAGGATCCAAATAGGTTGGTGCAGACATTCGAGTCTGTTTTCTCTGGAAGGTTGAAAAAGAAAATCCTAAATAGAAAGGAACTTTCACCATATTTGGAGGTTTTTTTTTGGTTAGCTGCCCCAAATGTGGTAGCCGTCTAAGTGCATTCAGTCAATTTTGGAAGTTTCATGACGTCACTTGTCCAAGGTGTTCCGCAGTGCTTGAAGTTGATAAAAACTCAAAAGTTATAATGTGGGTGTACCTGGCGGTTTCTGCAATCATTATAGGCATAATAGTTGTTTCTCCACTTTTTTTGAATTATACCCTATTTGCTCGTTTAGTGGTGTACATAGTAATTTTTTGCATTTCTGCCGCATTTTTCTCTGGTGCATATTATGCAAGATGGCTAAAATTCAGGGTCAAAGACACCCACTAAAACATCCTGCTTCGACGAAGACTATTGTAATTGTTGATTCTTCTTTAATAACGATATAACCGCAAGTATGTTGAGTTAAATCGTTAAGGCTTCATTATCAGCATTATCGCCAAGTCATTAACGTTTGTTCCAGTGGGACCAGT
>JAWRIR010000016.1:0-11585 GCA_040268405.1 Thermoproteota archaeon
AAATTATGATTTAAGTGAGGCAGCTTTTGCTGTGGATGATGATACATCTTGGCTTAATCTTCAAACGGCAATTGCAGCGAGTTTGCCTCCTAACGTGTTGTATAACTTGACAGTTTATGATGTTGGCAACGGTAGTTCTACACAACTTTACACTCCGCTTAAGACAATATCAAACACTGCAGATTTAGGGTCAACATCAGACGCCTTCTCATACACAGTAGCATCATCCAGCGTAACCTTCAATATGGTTCCAGAAAAAATCGGTGAGAACGGTGAAGGCACATTGTACATTCTTAACTGTAGTGATGCAAACGGTTGGTGGATTACAGGTTACACAGCGCAAACTTTAGCAGACGATTTGTACAAAATGCTGTCTCCTTACTTTGTAAGAACAGTAATGGTTCAAAACACTTCTCAATTGGGCAAGATACTTGATGGTATACCTTTGGATGGTGAAATTGTTGATAATGCTGTTATCATTAATACCTTTGGTGAAGCAGTACCTATACCAACTGCTTATTGTAAAGCACCTTATTCTGATAATAGTTATGCCTACTACAGTTATTTCCTTGGACAAAAAGTTAACCAATATAATTGGACCTGGGCGAGCATTGTAGGTTACCCGTTCTACTATGTAAGTAACACCGCAAGTTTTAGTTCTGCCCAGAATAATTGGGGCATCTATGGGATGCAGCAAACAGGTGGTGGGGGTTCTATAGCATTTCTCAGGGGCTTAGACAGCCAAAGTTACGGTACTAGTGGTACTGCAATAACCGACAGTGCATCTAGACAAGTTGTCCTTTCACAAGTTGCTATTGATGCAAGCAACTATTATGGTATTTATCCTGATGTTAGTCAAACGTCAACAAGAGCAATAACAACCGATATACTGAGTACATATCATCTTTCAATTGGTGTAAAAGTTTTCGACCAAGTTGGCAATTATAACCCTGGTGCAATGTACAACCATGTAGCTTCTGGTTCAACAGACATAACTGGTTCTCTTTTGGCTTTAGGCTTAACTCGAACCCCCGATGTTCGTTTAGCCAGTTTAAGTCTTCTTTCCTTCTATCACCCACAGCTGTACCGTTCAGAATACACTGCCTATGGAACTTCACGGCTTGTAATTTTGCAGCTTGGCTTAATCGGAGGCGTCTAAAATGAAGCAATTCAGAAGAAATCAAAAAGGTCAATTCACAATTATCGCAGCCATACTTGTCGCTGTCATCTTAGTTACCACAGTAGTTTCAACCTATTCTTCAATACGTTACAGCCCGCTTCAGGAACAACCCCAAGTATTAAGCTCAATAGACGAAGTAAACTTGGCCTTAAAACAGGTTTTAGGCTTCACCGTCGGCTATTACGGTTCAGTTCTTCAAGTAACAGGTAACACTACATATGCCAGACAGTTAGCAACAAACTACCTGCAAAGCGGTTTAGTAAACATTGGTGATATGAGACCCGAATGGGCTCCATCCTTTGATATTACAACTTTAGATTTACGGGCAAACTGGTACTCAAACCTCAGTTACAGTTCAGGAAACCTTTCAGTAACTTACGATTTGCCGGGAATAGGAATCTATGGCATAGTTTATTCAATTTCAAGTAGGTTAGACGTTCAGATTTCACCTTCAATAGGTAACCAAGCAAGTTTAGCTGTGACAAAAGACGGTGTAGAACCTTTAGTTGATATTCCAAATGAAGACCTGAAATTTTACCGTTATGTTCCAACGGATTTAACTTGGGAACAAGTTTCTCCCGAGACTGCGCCAGTGATTTATGCAAACGGCACATACTTGCTCGATTTGCCTTCAGGGGTTTCTCCTGACTCTTACATGGTTAAAGTCGAAGATTCAAGAGGCATCGTTGTCATCGCCTCCTCTTTCACAAGCTACACTGGAACGTTACTGCGAAACAGCACATACACTGGACCAGACTATGTTGACCAACTTTTTGACGTTGACGGCTCCCCAGATGTTGGTACTCATTCAAACTTTGCAGCACAACAACAAGCTCCTGACTCGGTATACGATATTATGACAGAAGAGCCCATGGGTGGAGTTGTATCTAATGTCACACTAATTAATGGCGAATCTTTTGAGGGCTCATGGCCTCCATCTGGCTGGAGTGAAAGCGGAAACTGGTACAAAGGAGGTTCCATAGTGTATGCAGGTAGTTATTCAGCAAGCATTGATAAGTCAAGTTCAAGTACTTTGCAAACAAATAACCTTGATTGTTCCGATGCTGATGCAATTTATGTCGATTTTTGGTATTACGATAGAGGTTGCGACAATAATGAGTTTAGACTTTACTTTTACGATGGCAATCATTGGGATGAACGAGAGCAATTAGGAAACGGCGCCGAAAACACTTGGATTCATTATGAAGCAAAGATCATTGAAGATCAATATCTTAATAACAAATTTAGAGTTCGCTTCTCAGCAGCGCCTGATGATTATGAACATGCTTACATCGACTTGGTAACGATACGCAAAGAAGTGGATGTTTCTAATTTTCAGCTTGATTTAGAAGAGCAGTGGACCAACGTAAACTTTGCTAACCCTGAACAGGATTTATGTATTAAAGCGGGAACGCTTGGTACAGAACCATTGTATGTTGATGTTTGGCATAATAGTGGCTGGGTTAACATTGGTTCCCTTACTGGATTAGTGAATGGTTGGAAGAACATCTCAGTCGCATCATACATTAATTCACCCACATTCACCATACGATTCAGAGACGGCAGCACATCAGACTCAACAATAGACACATGGAAAATTGATTCAGTCTTACTAGCTGCAAAACCAGATATCTCCTTCCTTTTAGCCCAGCAGGAATCAAGCATTATCGTGGAATGGCTTCAAAACGGCACATTGCGTTGGCTAGGACAAAACCTTGACTTAACCACGAACGCGCAGCCTATTCCGCCGGTACCTGTGAAGGATCTTCATTTAAGCCAAACAATAAATGGTGTGAGTCAGGAAGTACCCTTCCAAATTGAAGATTGGGCATCTGATTACAGAATACCTTTAGGCTTAACCAGCAACGCTACCGTTTTCGGTAACAAACAAATGATTGTTTTCCAGCTAAGTAATGCAGTTACCGACTTTACTTTGTGGTGGACCGGAAGTGATGATTCTGTTCAAACAAGTATGGCTTACAAAAACAACTATTTCAGTGATAACCCAGATGGCTATGATTTAGATAATGGCCCACAAAGTCTTCATTTTGCCTCTACCGGGTTTACTGTAACTTCCCGTGTAGGTACCGTGACAACAACTGCACAGTTAATGAGAATCAACAGCGACTTAGATGACACCAATCCAGAGTTGTCATTCGTAATATTCAATGGGGTAGTAAGAGACATAGTGTTAGGCGAATCAGAATACGGAAGCGGCGGCGTCTCCGGTAGCCCCAACGTTTACACGAACATCGTAATCTCTTTGCCTGCAAACGTTGACTACTACACTTACCAGTTACGTTTAATGTTCATTAGTTCTTCACAATCAAGAACCCTTTCAGACGTGTGCCCAATAAAAATCACTACAAGCGCAAGTTCTGTAACTCCTTGGACTGAAAACGGTACAAGCGCAGGTTTCCCAATAATCGCCAAAACTTCTGACACTTACAGCAGCTATGGTAGTTCAACTATGCATCGATGGAGTGAATTAATAAATAGTGCTAACCAAGGTTCAGGATTAATATTTACTAACAAGGCAAACCAGCAACTTTACGTGTTCGACGCTTTACCTGCAAGCACTTCAAAAGGAGCAATCAGAACAACTAGCACATCTATCGAGTTAGTGCCTGTAAGTCAAGCTTCAGTTTCATTTACTGCTGCTTTGGACGTTACTTGGAGCGGTGCAGTAGTAACATTCGATAACACAACGCCTGTATGCAAAATGTTTGATGCTTCAACGCCGACTGGCCTTTGGATTCTCGCTGAGTATCCACCATACATTACCATAACTGCCCACTAAGTTTTCTTTCTTTTTCTTTCCTTAACTGTAGATATGTATTACAAGTTCATACAGATTAAATATCTAAAGTTAGTCATCCATAAACAAATAAGGTAATAAAAATGATTAACCGCAGATTCATACATTCAAAGAAAGCAATATCTCCAATATTAGCTACATTGCTTCTCGTAGTAATCGCTGTTGCAGCAATCGTAATGACTTACGCATGGATGAACTCATACATGGATAATACAACAGGAAACGCTTCAGTCATGCCATACAAAGCAAACGTTGCATTTCTTGAAAACGGAAAAAGCATAACCATTGACATTGGCAACTCAGGAACAGGCAACACCGAAATTATCGGTGTGTACGTGGGAAAAACAGAATCATCAACAACAATCCAAACAACAAAACCAACTGACTTACCATTGGACGCGGGCAGCATCACAAGCTTCAAAGTAACATACACTTGGAAAGCAGGCGAAACATACTACTTCAAAATAGTAACAGCGTCTGGAACACCCTTGACTTTCCAGGAACAAGCTCCACCAGCATAATTTTCCTCAACCTTTTTTATCCTTTAATACAACCTATCAGTGTTAACTCTAAAAATCAGTAACTAAAGAATGGTGAACTCAGACGGAAACTTTGCAAGCACTCCTAATCTCCGCCAAAATAGCCCTCTCCTTAGGCGTATTATTCTACGCTTCATGGAGCGACTACAAAACACGAGAAGTAAGCAACCGAGTCTGGGCATACTACGCGCCAATCGCGTTAGGCTTGTCGCTTGCTGAATTGTTAATGTTTGACGTTTCAATGTTGCCTTACTTGGCTTTGAGCTTCGGTTTAACAACTGGCTTTGCACTTTTGCTGTTCTATACTGGCGGTTTTGGCGGTGCAGATTCAAAAGCATTAATGTGCATAGCTTTAGCATTGCCCTTCTCAACTCAAGCGCTTTTCACACCGCTTTTAGGCGCCAGCGTTTCACCCATAGCAGAATATATTTTCCCATTAACAATCTTTAGCAACTCCGTCCTGTTCGCAGCTGCAAGCGGAATCTACATGATACTTCGAAACATCATTTGGCACAAACGTGAAGGTAAAAAAATGTTTGAAGGCTCACTTGCAAAAGAATCCATTGGAAAAAAGATTCTTGTCCTTATCACTGGGTACCGAATGAAGGTTGGTGTGTTGGTTGCAAAATGGCACGTTTTTCCCATGGAAGACGTAGAAGACGCCACTGGTAACCGTAAACTTGTAATTATCCCCCAAGAAGATGGACGCGACGGAATTGTTCAACGTTTAAGTAAAGCTATTGAAGAGAAACAGATTGATGAATATGTTTGGGCAACTCCCGGTTTGCCTATGCTGATTTTTGTCACTTTAGGCTTAATTGTGGCAGTGTTTTTCGGCGATATTGTATGGCTTATTGTCCGTGCAATATTAGCCTAAAAAAATAAAAATTTATTTTACTACTTGTTCTAACTGTTTGCTTCTTTTTTGATATGAAATTGAAGCAATAACCATCAATATTGAACCAAAACCGATTGATGAAACAGCGTATGTTTGGTACGGAAAAGCTGCTACCGCGGCTGGAACTGCTTCTTTTAAGCCATTTGCCGCGTATATGTTTTGACTTTGATTATCTACTTGGTATGAATATAAGACTGAACTTAGTACGAAAAGAGCTATTGCAGCAGTTAATAGACATACTTCTAGTTTGAATCTCACGCCTTTCCCTCTAAATGGACCCTTGCTCTTTATTAATACTCCAACATTAATGACAGGAAGGTTATTTTAGCTTTTTGGGAAAATAAGGATATAGAAGGAGCTTTTAATGTTGCTGAACGAATACAAATCAGAGTTACAAAATTTTTTGAAGCAAAACAAAAGTAACCCTTTAAACGCTGTGGTAATGCCTGATTTTTTCTTAGATAGGCTTTTAGATTTACCCTGGACTGCCCAAGAGTTTTCAAAGCTTACTGAGGATGTTGTTAGTCGAAAAGGTGGTAGCATCGACGGAATTTTCCAAGCTGATATTAAAGGCGGTAACGCTGTAAACACTGCTTCAGCTTTGGCAGCTTTAGGCGTAAAAGTAACCCCCATACTTTGCACCAGCAGCTACGGTTTACACCTGTTAAACTACCATTTCAAAGGGGGCGTAGATTTATCTCACATTAAACTTTTCCCAAAAGCTTCAGTGACAACTGCTTTTGAATTAAAATCTGGCTCCGAAAAAGTCAACGTAATGCTTCGAGATGTTGGTTCACTTGCAGATTTCGGACCCGAAGATTTGGATGCTGAAGATTTTGCTTCAATTGATAACGCGGATTATGTTTGCCTTTTCAATTGGGCTGGAACTAAAACCAATGGAACGGCTCTTGCCAAGAAAGTTTTTGAAAAAACTAAACAAGTTGGCAAAGGAAAAACTTACTATGACACCGCTGACCCAATGCCCAACAAGGCTGGAATAACTGCTTTGCTCAAGGATGTTTTGGAAACAAGCAACGTGGACATGTTAAGCTTAAATGAAAACGAAGCAGTCGCTTATGCTTCCCTGCTTGACAGTTCAATTAAAGAGAAAAAATGTCAGGTAAGTTTTAACAATTTAGCCTTAGAGGCAGCCCGCGTTTTAAGCAAACGTTTCTCAGCAAGAATTGACTTGCACACAACATCCTTTTCCGCTTCACTGAAAGGTGGTTCTGAAGTTGTTGTACCCACTTTCAAAGTTAACGTGGTTAGAGCTACCGGTGCTGGTGATGCGTGGAATGCCGGAAACGTTTTCGCTGATGGCAACGAGCTTTCAGATGGCTGCCGTTTAATGTTGGCAAACGCTGTTTCCGCCTGCTACCTGTCCGACCCTGCTGGTGTGCATCCGGATTTGAATAAACTTGCACGTTTCATTGATGCTTACGTGCAGGGTTAAGGTTTTATTGGTAATCCCTCTTTAACCATGCCATAGGTGTGTCTTGGATGGGTAAACTGTTTGGTAGCTCTGGAGTTCGCGGATTAGCCAACATTGAATTAACTCCCACTTTAGCATGCAAAGTCGGTTCAGCAGTAGCAACATACGCTAAAGCTAAACGTGCCGTAGTTGCCCGTGACACCCGTGTTTCAGGCGTGATGATTCAGGACGCGTTGGTTTCAGGTTTAATGTCTTGCGGAGTAACGGTGCACCTGATTGGTGTGGTGCCTACCCCAGTTTTGGCTTATGCTACCCGCAGTTTAGGCGCTGACGTAGGATTTATGATAACCGCTTCACATAACCCGCCCCAATACAATGGCATCAAAGTCTTAACTCCCGAGACCTTATCCTACGTGGATACAGACCAAGACGCCGTGGAAAAAATCATCTCCGAAAACCGTTACACCTTGGCAGATTGGCGAAAACTCGGCAAAACAATCCCACAGGACGCCTGCCCCGCCTACTTTGAAATGGCACAAAAGGCTGCGCCATTACACAAAAAGTGGCACGTAGTTGTTGACCCTGGCTGCGGCGTAGCATACAATGTCGCACCAGCAATGCTCAAAATGCTCGGCTGCAAAGTAACTGCCTTAAATGCTCAACCAGACGGGCATTTCCCAGCCAGAAGCAGCGAACCCACCGCACAATCACTCAGAAACCTCTCCGATGTCGTCCGCGTCTTAGGCGCAGACATAGGCATCGCCTTTGACGGTGACGCAGACCGTGTTGCTTTCGTGGATGAAAATGGGGTTTTTGTGAATTTTGACCGTTCCTTAGCTGCATACGGCGCTTACATTCTAAAGCGTACAGGAGGCGGCGTGGTTGCAACTAACGTTGAAGCTTCAATGTGCGTTGAAACCATGGCTGAACGTTTCGGTGGCAAGGTTGTGCGTACAAAAGTAGGTGACATTTATGTTTCTGAAGCGATTAAGCGTGACGGGGCAGTTTTCGGTGGGGAACCGTGTGGTGCTTGGGTGCATCCGCTGCAGCATTTCTGTCCAGATGGTCCGTTGTCAGCGGCTTTGTTCTTGAAAGCGTTGGAAGATGAGGCCAAAACTGTTAGCCAATTCGTCGGGGAAGTGCCCGAATACATTACGCTGCGGGAAAACATTAAATGTCCAAACGAAACCAAAAAGAAAGCAGTCGCAGCTATAGCCGCAACAATAAAAGACGACTTCAAAGGTTACACGGATTTCTCAACCATCGACGGCGTCAGGTTAGCTCTCAAGAACGGGTGGTTCCTAATCCGTGCATCCGGTACCGAACCGCTTATTCGAATAACAGTTGAAGGCGAATCTGAAGCGGTGGCAAAAGAATTAATTCTTAAAGCCTCCGTTTTAATACAAAGGCAAATTGAGGTAGCTTAGAAATGAAAGCGGTTTTGTTAGCTGCAGGCGAAGGTCAAAGGCTCCAGCCAGTAACTTCTACGCGTCCCAAACACCTGATTAAAGTTGCAGGTAAACCGATTTTACAGTTCTGTCTTGACGCAGTAAAAACCGCAGGCATCACCGACGTGGTAATTGTTACTCATTATATGAGCGACAAAATCAAAGCGTATTTCGGTGACGGCGCAAGTCAAGGCTTAAAAATTAGTTATGTTGAACAAAAAGAGATTCTGGGCACGGGCAACGCTGCAGCTGTAGCAGAACCGTATGTCGATGGCGAATTTGTGCTCATTTACGGCGACCTACTATTTGCACAAGATGCAGTAAAACAAGCCGTAGACTTATACAAAGCTGCAAAACCAGACGCAGTTATGGCAGTTGTTCCCGTTGATAAACCCGAAAGCTACGGCATAATCGAGTTCAGCGAGGGCAAAAAACTCAAACGAATTGTCGAGAAACCTGAAGCTGGAAAAGCGCCTTCAAACTTGGCAAACGCAGGCGTCTACGTATTCTCACTTGATGTTTTCGATAAACTGCGCCATGTAAAGAAGTCTGTTCGCGGCGAATGGGAACTCACAGATGCCTTAACCATGTTGGCTACTGAAGGCAAAACCGTGTTGGTCGCCGAGCTGGCTAAGGACGCGTGGTTTGATGTGGGTAGGCCTTGGGATTTGCTTGACGCTAACAATTGGGCACTTAAACGCATGGAACCCCAAGTGTTAGGCACAATAGAGCAAGGCGCACACTTGATTGGTCCCGTTTATGTGGCTGAGTCTGCGCGTGTTCGTTCTGGCGCTTACATTGAAGGTCCCGTTTTTATTGATGAAGAAGTCGATGTTGGACCCAACTGTTTCATCCGTTCCGGCACAAGTTTGGGCAAAAAAACCCGTGTAGGCAACGCTGTCGAAATCAAAAACAGTCTCATCATGGACGGCACACACATCGGGCACCTTTCCTACGTTGGGGACAGTGTAATTGGAGAAAAATGCAATTTCGGTGCAGGAACAATAACCGCGAACCTACGTTTTGACGACGGCAAAATAAAGATGACAATTAAAGACAAAGTGGTAGATACCGGCAGACGCAAGCTCGGCGTAGTTTTAGGTGATAACGTAAAGACGGGTATCAAATCCTTGTTTATGCCGGGCGTGAAGGTTGGTGCTAACACGTGGGTGGGCGCAAACTTTATGGTTACACGCGACTTGCCCGCTGACGTAGTTGCCATGTTAAAACAGGAAGAAGATATTCAACCCAAAAAACGCAAGTAACTATTTTTCTTTTGTTTTAGTCAACCAAACAATCACGCCTGCAATTATCGCTAACGTAGCAGCAACGATTCCTGCGGTTATCCACATAATGTTATCCGTTACCAAAGTGTTGCCTTGTTGATTTTCTGCCTTTGTGGTAACTAAAACTTGGTGTATGCTATGACTGTAAGTGAAACCAATTACCCACCATTCGCTGTCTTCTGACAAATCAAAAGGTGCAGCTTTCTCGTCAATGTAAACCTTAATTTTTTGGCTTTGAGGCATCAAACTTTGGGGCAAAACGACTGTAGCGTAACCTTTGGTTCCAGTTTCGCCGCTTAAAGTGAAGCAAAGCCCCACTGTTTCTTTGTAGATGATTTGAGTAATTGTGCTGTTTGATTGGATTAGGGATTGCTGGTCTTCGATTGATATTGTGCTTATGGTTGTAGTGTTGCTTGCTGGGTAGTATTCGCTATTTCCAGCCCATTCAGCCTTCAAAACGAAAGTGCCTGTAGGAGGTGTCCATCTGAAATCATATTTTCCCCACTCGTTAGTCATGGGTGACCCAATCAAAGTCCAACTCGGTTCACCAGGCAACCGGTAAGATACTATAATGTCTTGAACTGCTATTCCAACTGTTTCAGGCGCCCATAATCTGCCTTTTATGGTAAAGGGTGAATCAACTGGGTGTCCCGTTTTTTCTGCGTCTAGCGATAGCGTTGCTGTTTTCTTGTCTTGAGATGGAGTTGTTGAAGGTGGCAGGGACACGGTTGGCGTCGGCATAGGAGTCTGTTGAGGCCAATGTGTAATGTTTAACGCTAAAGTGTTGCTTGTTGAAGGCAAATAGGTTTTGCCGCTTTGTGTGTAGTTTTCTCCGGTGTATTTGGCGGATACAGTAAAGATTCCTGTCTGGTCAAATACATATTCAAACCGGACTGAATTGTTTGGTCCGTATACTGTCTGGTTAACTGCTTTGTTTGTCATCACGTTTAATATTTCCGTTGTACCGTCAGGTTTAGTGATGTTAACTATTATGTCATGAAAATAGTCATCTAAAGTTGGTGGCGGAGGTTCAACTGTTATGTTTACGCGGAAAAGCTGTCCAACATAGCCTTGGTAACGGTCAGCCACCAAATGCACCGAAGTTTTAACCTCTACAGGTTGCGCGTTTGCTTCCAAAACAAAGCTTGACATTACAGCCAAAACGAGAATGCTTAAACTCAATAATGCACTTAAGACGAATGCTGACTGTTTGTCCATAGTTGACCCTTCAAATGTGTTAAGTACCCTGTTTTGGGTAAGGTTTGATTGTGTTAATAAAATTTGACCGAAAAACCGTTCTGAAAAAGCATTTGCCTACTTTGAGCAGCCTTAGATTTGTGACATAACGTTTGAGCCTGCAAAGCGTAAATAACCTCTTAAAACAGATACTTTACTTGAGGTTTTCTAGTTGAACAAGAAAAGTGGGCTTCCCTCTTTAACCGAACTTTTGTCGCTAAAAAACAAGACCGCTTTAATCACGGGTGCTGGAAGCGGGATCGGTGAAGCAATTGCATACAGGTTCGCTGAGGCAGGAGCAAACTTGGAGTTAGTAGATATTGACGAGGGAAAACTGGACAAAGTTAAGGTGACTCTTCAGGGCTTCAACGTTAAAGTTGAGCTTCATAAAACTGACCTCTCCAAAAAAACAGAGATTGACAGTTTATGGCGGACGCTTGCTGGAAAAGAACCTGATATTCTAGTTAACAATGCAGGCATATACCCCTCTAAATGCTTCTTGAATGTGGAAGAAGCCTTCTTGCAAAAAATCCTTGACGTCAACTTGAAATCGGCGTTCTGGATGTGTCAACATATGCTTAAGACGCGGTCAAAGAAGGGCGGCGTCATCATTAATGTTGGTTCGATTGAAGCTATTTTGCCTTTAAAGCCTGACCTTTGCCATTATGACCTCTCAAAAGCCGCTGTCATGGCTTTAACTAGGGCGTTAGCTGCCGAGTACGGCAAAAGAGGCTTCAGAATCAATGTG
>JAWRIR010000017.1:0-3187 GCA_040268405.1 Thermoproteota archaeon
CATTCTTCCCCGTTCCCAACTAATAGAGCAGATTTCTTTTCTCCGAAACGAAATAGACAACAGAACCTTTGAAAAAGAGCAACTGGACAAGCAGGTAGCCGATTTACAAGGGCAAATAAGCAATCTAACCCAATTAATTAATCCTAAATTTACTGACACGGTTCAGTTGAACTTAGAGATAAACGAATTAACCATTCAACTTGACAATGCAAACCAGGCTATCAACGGCTTGAATAATGAGTTACTGGAAGCCAACGCTACCATTGCAAGGCTGCAGAGTGAAATCGACGCAGGGCCAAATACTGTTGTAAAGTGAGGAAAAATAAATGTCGGACACAGTTTCAATAATGAAAAAGTCGACAGCTAAGAAAATTGTAGCACTCGCTTTGTGTGTTGTTATTCTCTCTGTGGTAGGCTGGTTTTTATATCAGCCGGTATACGCGGCGGAACATGAAAGTTTATTGGCGGATCAATGGCAGGTTGAAAATGAATTAACTAGTAAAAGTAAGGAAGTCTCAGTTTTGAAGGCTGAAATAAATAGGCTACAAAGTCAACTTAGCAATCTGCAAAGTACGCTTTCAGAACAGAATAGTACAGTAGTTGAGTTAAACATGAAATATTATGATCTGAAATCTCAAGTTATACAAGCTAACCAAACAGTTTCAGACTTAGAGAATCAATTAGCAGAAGCACAATCTACAATCGAAGAACTATTAGAAATTCAGCCGTAGCCAATTATTAAATGGTTCAAGTTGATGATTTGCGTCCAAGGTGCCGTGGATGTTTGCCTCTTTTGAAGTGGTCTTCAATCTGCTCCAAAGTTAACCCTTTAGTCTCCGGAACCAGTCGCAACGTGAAAAGAAAAGAGACGATGCCGATTGCGGCGAAAAGCCAAAACGTTCCAGACTGCCCCAAAACGTCCACAAGTCCCAAAAACAGCAGCGTGATTAGGAAATTGGCGCTCCAGTTGGCAACTGTTGCAATGCTCATCGCTGTGCCTCTTGCTTGTAGAGGGAAAATTTCAGAGATTAACAGCCAAAAAACGGGTCCAAGACCGATGGCGAAAAACGAAATGTACGCGATTAGGCTTATTGCCGTTATTATGCCGACGTTGGATGCTTGCCCTGCTGCCCCTGCAAAAGCAAATCCTGCTCCCAGAATAATCAAGGCGATAACTATGCCTGCCGTGCCCACAAGCAAAAGTGGTCTTCGTCCAACCCTGTCTACCAGAACCAACGCGACAGCTGTCATTATGAGGTTTGCTGCGCCTACGCCGGTTGTGGCCGCTATCGCGGCTGTGTCGGAGGATAAACCTGCAAACTGGAAAATGGTTGGTGCATAGTAAATTATGGTGTTTACGCCGGTTATTTGCTGAAAAATTGCTAGTCCTAAGCCAACGATTAATGGGTACTTGAGCATGCTTGACTTAAACTGGGCAAGCCCTCTATTTCGGGTTTTTACGGTTTCATTTATCTCGTCAACTTCTTTTTGTACGTTGCTTGCTCCGCGAATTTTCTGTAGTACCTGTTTTGCTTTATCCAGTTTATGTCTAAGAACCAGCCAACGTGGACTAAACGGCATTAAAGCCATGCCAACTAGCAAGATGACTCCTGCAACCAAGCCCGACGCAAACATTAACCGCCAAGCTCCCGTTGCAGAAAAGTAGCTGTCAACACCATAAGAAATCAAAATACCCAACGTAACAAACAGCTGGTTAAGCGAAACCAGTGTACCTCGGATGTGTTCTGGGGCTAATTCTGAAATGTACATTGGAACAATAAATGAGGCGATTCCGATGGCTATGCCGATTAAGATTCTTCCGACAACAAAAATGGGCAATCCTTGAGAGCCTATTACGATGAAGGTGCCAAGGATAAAAAGTCCTGAACCAGCGATGATTGAGTATTTGCGTCCTAACCTGTCTGCCAAGAATCCGCCAAGTACAGCGCCGAGGATTGCGCCGATTAAAACTGAACTGGTGGCTATCGATTCTTCAGTTGTTGAAAGGCTCCAATCTTCTTGTATGTACAGTATGGCGCCTGATATGATGCCTGTGTCAAAACCGAAAAGAATTCCGCCCACCGCCGAGATGGCTGTGGCAATGATTAGTATTGCTGTGATTTTTTGTTTGCTAACCATAAAAACCGTTGCCCCAAAAATGGTTGCCTAAAAGTAGCATATGAATTAGAGTTGTTTCTTGTTTAAAAAATGATTGGATAAATTGTAGTTGCAACTAATTGTTAGAAATATTTTGTGTATTTGGGCTAAATTTATTAGCTTTGTATTACCTACCGCTTGTTTGAGGTAATTAATAGTGCAGTTAGATGAGTGTATTAAAGGCCGTAGAAGTGTTAGGGCTTACACGGATGAACCTGTATCTAAAGAGCAAATAGAAGCGGTTTTTGAAGCAGGTGTTTGGGCGCCAACTGCGATGCGTCGAGAACCTTTAAAATTCATAGTTGTCGAAGATAAGGCATTAATCAAGTATGTTTCTGATGAAACTAAATTGGCTGTTAAGCAGAACATGCCTTTTTTGGCTGAAAAATTTTCAACCCCTGAAGACATAGTCTGCTATAACGCTCCTGTGTTGGTTTTTGTTTGCGCAGAAAAGGATACTCAAATGGCAAATGTTGACTTTATTGACTGTGTCCTTGCCGCTGAAAACATGTTCTTAAAAGCTTACGATTTGGGTCTAGGCTCCTGCTATATGGGTTACATCCTTCAACTAAACAGTAAACCTGAAGTTTTAAGCAAAATTGGCATTCCCGACAATTGTTCACTGATGGTTCCCTTCATTTTAGGGCACCCAAAAACCGTGCAAGGCACAGACAAAAGAAACAAACCCAACATAATAAAATGGATAAAATAGTTTTATCCAATTTTCTTTCTCAAAAATAATGCGGCTGCTGCAACTCCAAACATGATTACAGCGGCGGCTATGGCGCCATTTGAATAATCGCTTTGATAGGGGTCACCGATTATGGGTTTGGGTGTATCTGGTGGTCTTGTTGGAATTGGTGTCTGGCTTGGTCTAGGTGTTGATGGTTGTTGTGTCGGTGTTGGTGTTGATGCTGGTCTGGGCGTGTTTGTTGTTGGGGTTGGTGTTTGTATTGACGATGTCGGTTGTGGGGTAATTACGGTTGGAGTTTCTGTTGGAGTGGGTGAGGGGGTTTCTGAGGGTGTAGGG
>JAWRIR010000018.1:0-4458 GCA_040268405.1 Thermoproteota archaeon
CTTTTTTCGCGTGAATGCTATGAAGCTTGAAGCGAACTGTTAATTAATGTAATCTGCACGTTTTATGAAACTGCTTGATGAGCAATGATGGACACTGAATGGAAATACACTGAAACAGCCCAAAAACGAGTAAGAATCATCAAAGTTGACTCCGAAAACAGCACAATTGACGTTTTCGATTTAGACATGGGCTGTCCCTTAAACTTTAACGTTAAGGGACAAATTGATTTGGGGAAAGTAAAGAGAGCCAAGATTTATCAAGCAACCGTCAAGATTTACAAGTCAGAATTTACTGAAGAACTTGAACGGCAAATGATTGAATCCGCATTAAGCAACTGGGAAGAGCTCAAACGAATTCAGGCCCTAAAAACATCAGGAGCTAAACCAACAAGATTTGATTTAATCGAACTAAAACACTAACAAGGATATTTAAAAAAATAAAGAAGAAATTATTCGGTTTTTTCTTGACTATTCTCGTGTGCCTCAAGCAGCTGCGTAACAATTTTTTGCCGTGCCTTCTGAGCCAACGTTTCCGCCGTAACATACTGTAACGCTCCTTCTGGACACCATTGGACACATTGCGGTTCGCCCTTGTTTTTGTCGATGTCTGTGCAACTGTTGCAGGTGTAGGCAACTTTTTTGTCAGGATGCAGATTCATGGCTCCGAACGGGCAAGCTCCAACACACCAACCGCAGCCAGTGCATGCATGCTCGTCAACTCTGATGATGCCTGTGCTTTCTTCTTGTGATAAAGCGTTTTTTGGGCATGAAGCGACACATACGGGGTCTTCACATTTTCGGCAGGAAACAGCCACATTAGCAAATGGACCCATACGGGTAACGCGGATGCGTGACTTGTTTGGATTAAATGTTTTCTCGTTAGCCATGCTGCAGACGTATTCGCATAGGCTGCATCCGTTGCATTTTTCTGGGTCTGAAACAATGAATTTTCGGTCTTGATGACGATCCACCATGCTTAAGTCGCCTCCTGAGCTCGAGCAGCTTTAATAGCACTCTCAGAAATGTAAGCAATACTACCTAACCCTACCTGTTTAAGGCGGTCTACTGTTGGAATTCCGTCAGCAGTCCAGCCACGTGCAACATAGTAATCGTCAATTCCTAACTGCAACTCGTCATCAGTGACAACTGCACCTTTTTCTGGACCTTCGTCGGTTACGGGGCAATTTTTGATTTTGTATGGCAGGTCGTCGTAGCTGCGGGCGCCTTTGCCTTCGAGGATGTTGAATAGTTTTGCAAGGTTTTCTATTCTGTCGCCAACCAGTTTTAGGTCATATTCAGTAATTTGTATGCCAGTTGCAAATGTGTAGTAGTCTGCTAAGTCTTTCCAAGTGCAAGTTTCAGGGTTTGACTTGCAAAGAATCAGTGAATCAAGAACATTGTAAAGCTGGCTTTTTTCTACAAGCTTTTGTCCTATGCCGTTTTCGATTTTGTGACGGTCAACTTTACCTTTAATATCCAGTAATTGGGCGCCGTTACGTAAGTGACCATCACCGCTAAAAGCTACTGAGAAGCCTAAAGCCGCGTTTTTCAGCGTTCGCAAGTCATAACCGGGCAGTTCTAAGCCTTTAACGGTGCAAGCGTACTTGACGGCTTCTCCGCCGATTGTTTCGGCAGCTTTTGCCACGCCTTCCGCGAGGAGGTTGCCAAGCCAGCCTTCACGTTTGCCGATTTTATGGATTAAATCAAGTAAGGCATCAACGTTTCCAAACTTTAAGTCAAGACCTTCAGTTTGTGCGTCTGTGATTATGCCTTGCTCGTGAAGGTCCATTGCAAAAGCGATTGCGGCGCCAACTGAAACGCCGTCTAACCCGTAAATGTTGATTAAACGTGTTGCTTCAACTATTGCGTCAATACGGTCAACACCGCAGAGTGGACCCATACTCAACAGGCAGTCAAAATCAAGTTGTGCTGTTGAACCAGTGAATGGACCGTCAGGAACCACAGCGATGCGGTCGCAACTCATACCGCAAGTTGCACAACTAACCGTCCTCTTAACATAATGATCGTTAAGGTATTCACTGTTAATTTTTTCAGCGCCTTCAAAGACTGAGTTTGTCCAGTTTTTGGTTGCCAAAGCTGAAAGCGAATTAAGTTCTAACAAGTTTTCTGGAACGTTTGGTTGGTACTTGTTGGTTTCTGGATTCTTCACCCGCTCATAAAGAGACTTTACAAACGGTGTGAAAGCGTCAAGGTTTGCAACGTTAACATCATGTGTTCCACGAACAGCTATTGCTTTAAGATTTTTAGAACCCATAACTGCGCCAAGACCAGTGCGTCCAGCCGCGTGGAATTCGTCGCTCAAGATTGTGGCGAATCTGCAGAGTTTTTCGCCTGCTTCACCGATACCGGAAACGCGAATGTAAAAGTCGCCTATTTCATCGCGGATTTTTTGTTCAACATCCTTGACTGTGGCGCCTTTGAGATGTTCAGCGTTTCGGATTTCGATTTTGTCATCGTCAATCCACAAGTAGGATAGGTTGACTGCTTTGCCTTTGATTATGATGGCGTCGTAACCTGCACGTTTAAGTTCTGGCCCAAAGAAGCCTTGAACTTGCCCTTCACCAACGCAGCCGGTTGATGGAGATTTCGAAACTACTGCGTACCCGTTTCCAGCTGGACCTAAAGTACCCGTCAAGGGTCCAGTACAGTAAATTAGGGGATTGTCGGGGTCAAAGGCGTCTCTGCCAGTTTTGGAGTGTTCCATAAGCAGATTTATGCCTAAACCTATACCGCCAAGGTAAGATTTCGCCAAATCTTCATTAAGAGACTCTGTGCGGATTTGTCCAGAAGTGAGGTTTACATGCAAAATTCTGCCAGCATAAGCATTCATGTTACCAAGTGTCCCTCTTGACTACAAAAAAGTGGGTGAACAATATATTAACTTAATTCCGAATGACTCGGAAATTTTCCAATCAAAATTAACCATTTTTTTAAGATAACAATTTGTCAAACAGTTGCTAAAGGAAAACAGGGCAAGAAAATAACCCAGTTAAGTCTAAAAGCTGGAAGGTAAAACTTAAAACAGTAGGCATCATCACATCAGCAAACAGGCGCAGACACTTGAACAACATCCTTAAACTAAAAGACCAGTTTCCACAAGACACAACCAACTTCTTAATCCTTGACAGCACAAACATCACCTACTTCACAGGATTCACGGGTGCAACAGCCCTCCTAATCCCTCAAGATGGAGAAAGCACCCTGTACGTTTCAGGAACCAACTTTGAACAAGCAAAATACGAAGCAAAAGACGTTAAAATTGAAAAACTAAAACGCGGAGAAAGCCTTTTCCAAAAAATCTGTGCAGACGCCAAGGTTTCTGTAAACGCTAAACTCGCAGTTGACAGCATAAACATTGAAAGCTGGAGAGTTTTAGCTAAGGCAGTTGGCGGCGAAAACAGTCTTGTACCAGCAGGCAACGTAATCAAGAACCTCCGGGCGGTTAAAACCCTTGACGAGATTGAACTTATCCGTCAAGCCTGCAAACTTGCCGACGTAGGCGTAAACACTGCATACGAAGTCATTGAACCCGGCATCAGCGAACAAGAAGTCGCCGCGGAAGTTGAGTATGCCATGCGCAAGCAGGGTTCAAAGGGAACAGCCTTTGACACCATCATCGCTTCAGGCGGTAACTGCGCTTTTCCTCATGGAACATGCAAATGCCGAACCATCATGGACGGCGATTTAGTCATAGTTGACCTTGGCGCAAAAGTCGGCTTCTACCGTTCAGACATAACTCGAACAATAGCGGCAGGCAAAATCAGCAGCAAACAACAAGAAATTTACGGCACAGTCAAAGCTGCACAAGACTTAGCAATTAAAGCAATAAAACCCGGTGTAAAAGCAGTTGAAGTAGATGCAACCGCACGAGCCATTATCAGCGGTACAGGTTTTGGTGACTATTTTGTTCACAATTTAGGTCACGGCGTAGGCTTGGAAGTTCATGAAGCTCCAACGTTGAGTCCGGACAGCAAAGACGTTCTTCAAACAGGCAACGTGGTAACTGTTGAACCGGGCATTTACATTGTCGGTTTTGGCGGAGTTAGAATTGAAGACACCGTACTCGTGACAGAAACTGGCTCCGAAAAACTAACCAGTGCACCCTACACGCTACAATCACAAAGATAAGGTAAAACCTAAAAGCGTGTTTTTGCCTTCTTTTTTTAGAAGGCTTCTTTTTTGATTCGACCAGCAATCATTTTAGTGGACATGCTAAAACGACTTTGTCACGGGCAAACTGTAGAAAAATGCACATACAGCGGCTTTTACGAAACAGGACTTGACGGACTCTTACGCAGCCTCTACAAGGATGAAGGCGCCAGAACCCTAATTTTAGGCGGGTTACACACCCACATTTGCATAAGGCACACAACGGCGGACGCTTTTTTCCGTGGCTACCACATCGTTATTGCCAGCGACGGCGTAGAAGCATTCACT
>JAWRIR010000019.1:0-6915 GCA_040268405.1 Thermoproteota archaeon
ATTACTGGTGAAATTGCTCTTATTGAACGTTTAAATTTGGTTATATTTCTCATTTTTTTCTTCTCCCTTCTCCCTTGTTTTTCAGAATTTTTCCTATTTTATATTAGTTAAATTCAAAGTTACCGCTTGAGGTATTTAAAAGGTAATGTAATTAGCGTCTATTTGGTATTGGAATATGTCAAAAACTGGAATATGCACATTTAACCAGCAAAACCCCAAATAAGGGCAAGGATAGTTAACATTTAACAAGGGTGGCACAAGGTGGATACAAGCAAGATTCGTGTAAGAGAACATTTTGGTATAGCAACAAACGAGACAAGCACAAAACAAGTCAGGTTCCTAATTAGTCCACCAAAAAATCGTCCAAGCATCCAGCAACAAGACATAGTGCTGCTTGACCACCCCCTTTACGGCGACACATGCCAAGTCATCGCAGAAGTCACAGAAATCGCCAGTTACGAAGAAGTCGCAGGCTCCAGCCTAAACGAACGCTTAGGCAAAATGCTGGCAACCGCAAACATACTCGGCTACGCAAACCAAGAAAAAGAAGACAAACCATTGCAGAAGCTGTTGGCGCCACCTAACCCGGGAAGCCGCATCTACATGCCCTACGCGGATTTCCTTGAAGACACTTTTTCAAGAGACAACACCGGAAAACTCTACGAGCAACCACTCCATTTGGGAAACAGCGAAAACACAGCCATAACAGTTGAAGGCACAAGCAAGCAAGTCAGCATGTACCTTAACGGCAAAGACGTCCTGGGCATGCACACTTTAGTTGCCGCTGTAGCAAGTACAGGAAAAACCAACACAATCAAAGTGCTGGTTGAAGAATTAACACAAAAAACAGACGCGCCAATCGTCATTGTTGACCCAAACGGCGAATACACAAACCTGGCAACAAACTACACAGTAGCCACTGTGACGCCGCAAACAAAAACTCCAAAGATTGCCGTTAACCAAGTAACCGTCCTGAACGGGCAAACTTTGAGCCTAAAAGAAAAAAGCGAATTCTTCACAAACCAAATCGCAGCCCTAATCAAAGCTAAACTGGAAAAAACCGTGCCAAACTGCCTCTTGATAATTGAAGACCCAGAAAACATAGGCAGTGACGTGCTAAAGGAAGAGGTCACCTCAAAAATTGGCGTTACAGCGGTTTTGGTTACTTCACACCCGACTGGTTTGCAAGCAAAGATCCTTTCCAAGATGGGTAACCAGATTGTTGGAAAAACCGTTGACCCCCAAGACATAGCGTACCTTAAAGCAATGTTAAACTGTACAGAACAAGAACTTGCAAGTCTTGGCCAAGGCGAATTTTACGTTAACAGCGTAAGCATGCCGCGTCCAGTTAAAGTGCAGGTTAAACAGGCACAAGCATAAAATTTTTTTCAAACAATCCTTTACCTGCCAAAGGGGCAAGCGTAAACGTTTTATGTATAAACCTTCCAGAATTAGCAGGCAGAAAAGGGGAAGGACAAGTGAGCCAGAAAAAAGGTTCAAAAAAAGTGTTTTACACTTCAATCGCGTTATGCATACTCCTGCTTGCAGCCTTAGGCGTTATAGTAAACGGAATCATTCAAGAAACCACTAAACACCAAGACAACCAGCAACCCACACCAACACCCACCGTTGCCCCCGGAACGCCCGAGCTTGTCAATGTTGACCTAAAATGCAGCCTCGAATCAGGCAAAATACACGTAACAGGCTACGTTAAAAACGTGGGCGACGCAAAAGCAAACAACTGCACAATACACGTTAACGTTGCAGTTAACGGTGAGGAGGGCACAGAGTTATCAGCACAGCTTGACCCGTTTGAAGCAGGCGAACAGCGAAAAGTAGATTTAGAGTTTCCATTCACAGCAACAGGAATTGTAGCATTCAACACGTACCTAAAATGGACAAACTAACAATCTTTTTCTAAAAATTATTTTTATAATTAAAAAAGAAAATGGTTAAGGGTACCGGCAAACTGCCAAGTTCCCTACTGTGGTGGTTAATTGAAGTCTAACGTAATCGCCACTTTGGGGAACGTAAGATGCGCCAGCACTATTCAAAGTGTCTTCATTTGTCCAATAAATAATGATGCTTCCGCCTGCAGGCACCCGTAAGTCTTGGTCACTGTTATATTGTGTTAAGTTGTAGTAACCATGGAATCTGTCAGTGGCTCCCACAGAGCTAGAAACATCCACCCATAAACCTGAAAGTTTAGCGTCCAATCCACCATTGTTTGTTACATTTAACCTATGAATATTAAGGGGATTGGTTGATATAGCAACTGAAATGGGCGAACTTACCTTTTGGACGTACATGTCGTTCATTTCTTTTGTTGCAGCGTCATGCCACAGGTACACGTTTGTGAAGAAGAATAGCAGTATGACTATGAACATTACTGAACCGATTACTTCTGCAGTACCTTTACGATTGTTTAAGAGTTTTTTGAACATTTTATCGCACCTCTGTTGGATAATTGAATGAACCAGTAAACTCGGAACCTCTTGAGGTAACAATCTTCAGATTATTAGCTGAACTCCAAGCAGCCCAATCTTGGGGGCATTGTGCAACAATCAGCAAATGCTCACCGACGGTTACTTGCGTATTGAGGTTAGTTGGGTTGCTCAGAGCTAAACCGTTATCATAAACGCCGGCGACTTGACAGTCAACTTTACCGGTATTGTAAAGACTAATCTGCACAGTTTTATCACCCGTAAACCAAACGTCTTCTATGGTCAAAGATTCCATTACTGCTCCGCCTACGCCTTCTTTATAGTTCTGTGCATACACTGTAACGTAAGCAAACAGCAGCGTCATTCCAATCATAACCACCATTATCATTAGGATAGTGGAGATGACTGTTGACAGCGCGCGATTGTTTTTTCTGGTTCTGAAGAGTTTTTTCATTTTTGTCACATCCAGTTTGGCGGAATAGTTAACAGGAAAATTACGTAACCAACCACCGCTAAGATTATAGCGTGTTTCAATCCGCCAGCGACTCTGCGTTCACCAAGTTTACCAGCCATCAAACCGCCGGTAACTGCTGAAACAATCATGTCACGGTAGAAGAAATCCTTAAAACCGCTAATACTGCCGATGGAAACTTGGCTGCCGATTTGGGCTGCTCCCTGCATTGGCGAGAAGAATGACTGCACCAGCAGGATAGCGGTTACAACGAATACCATGAATGCTGCGTAGACTATGATGATGTAGGGTTTCATTTGTTGGCTGGTTTCACGGTCCATTTCTTTCATTTCTTCCATGAAACCTGAGGTGGCGGTGAATACTTTTTTGATGGTTCCGCCGCTACGGCTGGCTTCAAGGACTAAAGCGCAGAAACGGTTTACGATGGGTGAGTTGATGTTGTTTTTGAAGTTGGTTAATGCATCTTCAAATGATGTGCCCCAGGACATTTGTACTGTGATTTTGCGTACTTCGTCGGCTAATGGGGCGGGAACCATACGGTTTTCTATTACTTTTTCAAAGGCTTTTACAAGGGTTAAGCCTGTTTCTTGTGATTCTGCTACACCACGTACGAGCAGGGGCATCTGGTTTTCGATTGCTTCAAGCCACCGTTGATTCTCGTAATCCAAGATGGCAGAGGGTACAAGAACTACCAACGCTGCAACCAAGAAAACTTCGTTTATGTAACTAGCAAACGTGTTTGGTGCAAGTATTGCCAGCAGGATAATTGGAATAACTGTTGCGAGGACTGAAGCAACAGCTACGTATTGCCGTGTTTTTATTGAGATTTTTCGCATCTTGGTTTACCTCGGTGGAGTCATTGAGTCAACAAGCAACAGCATGATGCCTACACCAGCTGGCGTAACTATGAAAGTTAAAAGAGTCAAAGCAACCTGAGGATCAATACCACCCATCATGGCTGCACCGCCGCCTAAGAAAGACATGATTGACAACATAACAACAAGCGCAAGTGGCAGGGCAATCATGAAGCTAACGTAAACTTCAGCCATTCCGCCTAAGCTTTCAAGAAAACTTTTCATGGCGGACATGCGGGCCTTCTTGAATTTGTCTGATTCATCACGCAGGTAACCAGCTAAGTCGCCGCCCATGTGTGAAGTTGTTACTACACCATCTAGAAGGGCACCGAATTTTCTTGAAGCAGAACGTTTTGCACTGTTCTTGAGTGCACCGTCAAGGTCGATACCCATGAGTTCTATGTCAGCGATTGTGCGTCGCATTTCTTCGCCTACGCCGAATTCGTCGCCAACGTTAGCCAGTGAACGGAAAATACGTTCGGGAGGCATTCCGGAGCTGGCGAGGACTGATAGGAAGTTTGCGGTTAAGGGCAGGTTGGCGTCGATTTTTCTTGCTCTGGAGGATATTGCAAAGTAGGGGTAAACATAGCAGGTTGCTGCCGCAATTAAGGTGGAAACTACGCCAAGCAAAAGCCCAAAGGCCAAAGCCGAAAGAATAGGCATACTAAATGATGAAATTACAAGGATTAGTGCAAAGCAGGCTATGCCTGTGATTGCCGAAGCAAAAGCGGATAAGCCCATGTAGGCTTCAAAAGTCATTTTTATGCTGGCTTTTGCCAAGTTTTCTTGAACCTGACCAAGTTTAGCAACTAAAGCCTTAGGGATATAACCGCTGAGTTTCAGAAAGAGGGATAAGAGTTGCTTGTTCATTCTTTCATTGCCTCTTTAAGGACTAAGTCGGGTTTTTCTACGTAGGAACGGATGATGTTTGACACGTCTTTGTAGTTGCGCAGTTTCTTGTTTTCCATCCATTGGATGACTTTGGTGCGTCTTTGGATTTCGTCTAAGGCTTCTTCAGTGCTTATGCCCTTCTTTTCTGCTATCTTTTCAAGAATGTAGCTTCGTCCTGTAAAGTCAAAGGTGTCTTGTGCAGGGTTCCACTTGTAAACTTCGTTAGTCAAGATTTCTCCTGAACGTGGGTCTAAACCGACGATTTCGGAGGTGGCAACGGTTTTACGCATTGGTTTGCCATTTAATTCTACCCTTTTCTGTACGAGGATGATATCGATTCCGGCAATGAGAGTTCTTGGAATATTCATTGGAGCGGATTCTAAACGGTAAACTGTGGATTCTACTGATTCAGCGTGAACAGTGGACATACCTAAGTGGCCAGTGCTGACTGCCTGGAAAAGCGTGTAAGCTTCTTCACCCCTAATTTCGCCCACAATGATATAGTCGGGTCTTTGACGCAAAGAAGCTTTTAGTAAATCAAACAATGTAACGTCGGCTGATTCCGTGGATAGACCGAAATGTGTTCTGGTTGCTGCTGGAATCCAGTTTTCGTGAGGCAAGTTCAACTCGGGGGTATCTTCGATTGACACCACTTTGAGGTCAGGCTTGATAAACATGCTTAAACAGTTAAGCAAAGTTGTTTTTCCAGCCGCGATACCTCCAGCAACAAGAATTGAAACCCTGTTTTCAACTGCGTACCAGAAAAAAGCAGCCATTTCAGCTGAAAGGCTACTGAAGGTCACTAAGTCTGTTACGGTGAATGGGTCAACCTTGAATTTGCGGATGGTAAAGGTTGAGCCTTTGCGGGTAACTTCGCTGCCATATGTCAGGTTGATTCTGCTGCCGTCAGGCAGGGAAGCGTCAAGCATTGGTTGAGCTATGGAAACGTGGCTTCCACACATGTAAGCCAAACGGAGCGCAAAAGAGTCAAGCTCTCGTGCACTGTCAAATTTTAGGTTAGTTGGAATTGATTCAAATTTCCTGTGCCAAATGTACAAGGGCACGTCAACGCCGTCGCAGGACACGTCTTCAATCAGTTGGTCATGCATTAAGGCGTCAATTTTGCCAAAACCCAGATTATCACGGACAATATAGTAAAGCAGTTTGTTGCGGTCGTCCGGTGACAAGTTAAAGTTGTAGGAATCCATGATTTCTTGGCAAACTTGTAGCAGATATTTTGAAGCCGCCTTTTTGGATTGCATGTCAGATGGTTTCAGGACAAGAACCTGATTTAGGATGCTTTTTAACCGTTGAAGATTAGCCGCATCAGACGCGCTGAGTTTTGGTTCATCAACAACGTATGAAATGTTGCCTTTTAGGCGGTCTCGAACAATGTTAATGTAACAATACGGAGGGTTAATCGGGTAAGTTTCAAGAATCTCTCCATCAATTTGAACAGAGACAGGCTCTTGAATTTCAGCGTCTAATTCTGGTTGGGGACCAAAACCTTGTTTTTTGAAATTAATTTTTAGCTTTAAGCCTTTTTTTGCAGGCGCCGCTTTTTTCTGTTCATTATCTTCTGTTACGGTTACCTGTTTTTTCTTGTCGAATCGTTTTTTTATGTTTCCCCATTGTGACCCCATTTTTGTCCCCTCTCGTGAGATAGATGATAATGTTATTTTGATATTTAAAATTAAAAAAAGAAAAGATAGGATGATTTTATTTCATTCAGCTATTCCTATTTTATGGGAATGTTTTTGTTACTTCGCTGAATGTTCCGCCTTCAGTTGTTACCTTAACAGTAACTGTTGCACTGTCGGTTCCTGGAACAACCAAGCTATATCCTGTGTCGATTGTTTCGGTACCTTGTGCAGGTATGTAGAGACCTGTTTCGGGAATGTCTGTAGTGGTTAACATTGCACCATTAACGAAAACTGAATCTGGAGTGATTGTAACACCGCCATCACCTACGTTTTGAACATAGACAAATAATTGACCAGCAGAGTCAACGGCAGTTGAGTTAGCCATGCTTTGGATTTGTATTGCTTGGCCTGTTTTTGCTGTCTGGAAGTTCATGTAACCCATGACCCAGGCGTAGGCTACTAGTGATGCGACGACTGCTACTGCAATCATGAGCAGCACTGAAATTACTGGTGAAATTGCTTTTACATTTTTACGGATTTTTTTAAAGTTAAACATTTTTTGTTTTTTCTCCTTTCCCTCATTGTTTTCCTTGTTAGGAAGTTATCGCCAA
>JAWRIR010000020.1:0-8354 GCA_040268405.1 Thermoproteota archaeon
GCACTGCTTGGCTTCATACTAATCGTCATATTGATAATCTTAACCATGGGAGTGATCTAAAATGGTGTTTCCCGCATTATTGTCAGTATTCGCATTATCATCCATAAGCATCCCGTTTGTTTACCTAACTGGAAAGAAATCTCCAAAAGCAGCGGCAATCTTTGTCGCATTACTAACACTTGTAAACTTTGGCTTAGTAGCAAGCACAATCCCCACAGTGTTAGACAGCGCCAGCCATCAATGGGTCGAGTCATACCAGTGGATTCCAAACCTAAACAACACACAATTCACGTTGTTTGTTGACGGCATGAGCGTATCAATCGCACTAATCAGTTTAGTGCTGATTTTCGTCGCGTCAATATACAGTGTAAACTACATGGCAGGCAAAAAGAACCTCCCAGTCTACTACGCGCTGCTCTGTATGCTTTCAGTAGGCTTAATCGGCGTGTTCCTAACTTCAAACCTGATTCTGTTCTACTTCTGCTGGGAACTAATGCTTGTACCCGCCTACTTCATAGTCGGCGAATGGGGCTACCGCAACAGCTACAAATCAGCCCTTAAACTATTCATTTTCACCCACGCAGGCGCAGTCTTTGTCTTGCTGGGTATCGGTGCAATCTACTGGTTAACTGGCACTACAGAAATGTTCGGTGCAACAGGTGCACAAACAATGTTACTTGGAGCAGCTCCTGACCTAATTAAATGGATACTCATTGCATTAACAGCTGGGTTCGCAGTCAAAATGGCAGTGTTCCCAGTACACATGTGGCTACCTGACGCCCACTCCGAAGCTCCAGCACCAATGTCTGCACTACTTAGCGGTGTCATCATCAGCGCAGGAGCTTACGCAATTCTAAGATTATCCTTCGGCGTCGTCTTCCCAGCAGTCGGAGAAGCCTTCGGAACAAACTTCCTATACACACTCTCAATCATTGCAGTAGTAACAGCCTTCTTCGGTTCATTCCTTGCCCTGTTCGCAACAGACATCAAACGCGTCATTGCATACTCAAGCATTTCACACATGGGCTACATCATGTTCGGCATCTCCTTGTTCCCAATCAGCGTAGCAGGAGGCACCGCAGTTGTCCTTGCATCATCAATCGCAATAACAGGTACCATACTTCACATAATCACTCACGCAGCAAGCAAAGGGCTCTTCTTCCTTACAGCAGGCGGAGTCATGCATCAAACTGAAGAACGAGACATCCGCAAAATGGGTGGCTTAGCAAGCAAAATGCCGTTCTCAACAGTTTCAGGAATGATTGCAGCCCTAAGCATCGCAGGCGCACCACCACTAGCATGCTTCATCAGCGAATTCTTCATCTTCATGGGTGCCTTCCAAGTTATCAACGGCAACCCCAACTCATTCTACGTTATACCCACAGCCTTCATGCTCGCAGCAACAGTATTTTCCCTTGCTTACTCTCTAAGATTCATTTCCAAAGTGTTCCTTGGAACATCCCCTGGAGAAGTAGTTGAAGAAGCACACACCAGCCACGAACCAGCAAAAACAAGTGAAGAACACCCGGTTGAACATGGCCACAAAATCGTTGATGTGCCAAACTACATGAAAGCAGCCTTGGCAATCTTGGTTGTCGTGGTTGTCATCATCGGAATTTATCCAACATTCTTCATGGAGCTAATTCAAACAGTAACATTTGGAGGAGCACTAATAGCTTAAAGGTGAAAACTGATGGTCCAAATCATTGATGTAATATTACCGATATTCACCCTAATCGTTGCAGCACTACTAACCATCCCAGTATTCAAACTGGCAAGAAAAAGCAACTACAAAAACGCAATCGCCATCGCATGGTTCATAACAATCTTTGCCATAGTCGGCATAAGCGTCGCAAACCTGACTTTTAGCTACTTCAGCATCGCCGACCCAACAGCGTTAAACCTAAACATTAACGGTGACCCAGCTTCACCGTTCCAAAGCTCCTTCCTAATTGACGCTTTGTCACTTTACATGGCAATAATTATTGTAGCCGTAAGCATCGTAGTAATCATTTACAGCGTATTCTTCATAGATTCAGCAGAACGCCCAACAGATCGCTACTTCGCCGTCATGCTCATGCTCACATCATCATTGCTCGGTGCAGTCTTTGCTGGCGACCTCTTGACACTTTTCATATTCTGGGAAATTGCAACAGTATCCGCAGCGTTCCTGATGATGTTCCGCAAAAACGCGTTCAGCATCAACGCCACCATGAAATACTTAATCATGGTCATCATCGCCTCAGCCTTCGTACTCTTAGGTCTCTCACTCGTTTTCGGCATAACAGGCAGCTTAAACTACATAGCAGTAAGCAGCGCCATAAGCACCGTCAGCTCAGCCAACATGTCCATACTCATAATAGCCTTCGTATTCATTGCAGCAGGCTACGCAATTGAAGCAGCAATCGTGCCATTCCACTTCTGGCTACCAGACGCATACACTGCAGCACCAGCACCATCAGCAACCTTCCTCTCAGCACTCGTAGATCAAGGCAGCTACTACATACTAATCAGAATACTTCTCTACATTGTACTGCCACCCGGACAAGGACCAATCGACTGGACAATAATGCTTGCAGTATTAGCAGCCTTGACAATGATAGTAGGCAACATCTTTGCGCTTGTCCAAAATGACATCAAACGTTTAATGGCATACATCTGCGTCGCTGATGTCGGTTACAACCTAATCGCAATCACAAGTGCAACCGCTCTTGGTGTAACTGGAAACCTGTACTTCTTCCTAATCGGCGGCTTAACCACAGCACTCGCATTCATGACAGTGGGCATCATGAACAGCCACGGCTTCAAAACACTCGACGACGCTGCTGGACTTGGCAAAAAAATGCCTTGGGTAAGCATCGCCTTAATCATTGCAGGATTATCATTCGCTGGTGTACCACCCTTGGGTGGTTTCATGGCAAAATACTTCGTTTTCACAGCAGCAATAGAAGCAAACTACAGCTGGCTCGCAGTTATCGGTGTCTTAACAAGTGTCCTTCAAACAGCATACATCTTCCGGCTCGTCAACGTAATGTACGGCAAAGAAGCAAAAGACGACAAGCCAATCGTTTTCAAGATGAACAAGAAAGTCTTCATCCCAATATTCATCATGGTCGCAGCAATCTTCATCTTAGGCTTATTCCCCAACCTCGTACTAGACTTAATACAGCCAGTAATCAACCAGCTACCCTTCCTTACCCGCCTCTTCTAAGTTTCTTGGCATTCCACTATGCCTCTCTTTTATCCAAAAATTTTTTCTTGATGTAACTACATAGTTTAAAACAGGTTTTTTAAAAAGAAATTTTCATTCCACATCTAATCCTGAAAACGTTTAAGGGGTAGAAGATTTTGCGGCTGAAAGATTATGGCGTCATTGGGAATCTAAACACCTGTGCTTTAATTAATAACGAGGGTAATGTTGACTGGTGTTGTTTTCCTTATCTTGAATCTCCCAGTTCTTTCGCAGGAATTTTAGACCAAAAAAACGGAGGCCATTTTATTATTCAGCCAAATAACCTTTTTCAGTCAGCCCAAAAATATCAAAAACACAGTAACGTTTTGGAAACACGCTTCTTCTCTGTTTACGGTAACGGAAAACTAACCGATTTCATGCCCATAAAAAACCTTGAAAATGAAAGCCATCTTCGTCAAGCAATCTACAGGCGAATAGATTGTACATCGGGCAGAATTATTTTCAAAATTCAGTTTTCACCAAAATTTGATTACGGCAGAGGAAAAACTGTTTTTCGGCTTTTTAATAAGGGTGTTGAAGCTTATTACAAGGGTAACCATTTTTTCCTTTATTCCCCTCGAAATTTAACGCTACTTGGTGATTCAGCGGTTGCTCAAATGCGGTTAAAACGAGGTGAATGCGCTTGGTTTCTGCTGAGATATAATTTTGATTACCGAGACACTGAAGAAGAATGTGAACGTGCTCTTGCGGAAACAGCAAAATATTGGCAAACATGGGTAACCGAAAGTAAGAATTCGGCTGAAACCATTTTTTCTGGAAAATGGCGTGAATTAGCTATCCGTTCTGGGTTAATTTTAAAGTTGTTGATGAATAATGAAGAAGGTTCGATTGCAGCTGCTGCAACAACTTCTATTCCTGAAGTAATCGGGGGCAACCGTAATTGGGATTACCGTTTTAACTGGGTACGTGACGCATCCTTTACAGTTCAAGCATTATACCATTTAGGTCACCAAGAGGAAGCAAAGAAACATTTAGCATGGTTCACTCAAGTCTGTAAGCAGCATGAAGACCCTGCTGATATTCAGCCCTTGTATGCCTTAAACAATGAGAAAAAAATGGTCGAAGAAGAGATTGCTAATTTTGCAGGTTACCGCGACTCGAAACCCGTGAGAATAGGCAACAAAGCCTCTGAACAAACACAATTAGACGTGTTTGGGGAGTTAGTGAACGCTTTTTATGAAACTACCCGGTACGGAATGACCTTAACGGTTGATGACTGGGCTTTTATTAAAAAAATTGTTGAACACGTTTCAAGAGTTTGGAATACTAAAGACTCTGGCATTTGGGAGGTCAGGTTAGAACCGCAACATTACGTTTACTCCAAAGTAATGTGTTGGGTAGCTTTAGATAGAGCTGTAAAAATTGCTGAAAATCACAATTATGATGCCCCTGTTGAAGAATGGAAAAAAACAATGGCTGAAATTAAAACCGCAGTCTTGCAAAATGGGTTTAATGTGAAACTTGATAGTTTTGTTCAGGCTTTTGGTTCAGAAAACCTTGATGCCACAGGTTTGCTGATACCTATTGTGGGTTTTCTTCCAATTAACGACCCCAGAATTCAAGGTACAATTAAAGCGATCAGAGGAAAGTTAGGTGGAAAAGACCATTTACTTTTCAGGTACCTTAATCAGGATGGGTTGCCTGGCCAAGAAGGTAAATTTTTTTTGTGCTCTTTTTGGCTTGTTCAAGCATTAGCTCTTTCTGGAAACATAACTGAGGCTGAAAAAGTTCTTTTGAGTTTAGTGAAGTACGTAAGCCCAACCGGATTAATTTCAGAGGAAATTAATACTGAAACTGGTGAATTGTTAGGAAATTTTCCTCAAGCTTTCAGTCATATTGGCTTAATCAACAGTTTAATTTACCTTTTTAAGGCTAAAGGAAAATTAACAGAAATAAGTCTCATTGGAACAGATGAATTTAACACTTTACTCATTAAATAAAAAGGAAAAAAGTTTAGACGGCTATTTCTTCTGATAATCCAGACGCTGGGTACGGGAACAAATGTGACTTCTCAACTGGGTAAGAAATTGTTATAGCATCGCCAACATTAAGCCACTCATCCGTCAAAGATGGTTTATTGATAACGAATTTGTCGCCGTTAGTAAGGCGAATATCATACCGCATAAAGGTTCCTTCAAAAGTAACTTTCTCAATGTTCCCTGTGAAACCGTTTTCTGCAGCGTCACTGCCCTTTTTCATTACGCAAATTTCTGGGCGAATGGCAAGAACGATTCTTTCGTCTTGTTTAATGTTTTTGTTGTATGCTTTAGTTTTAATGCCGCCTCTAAGCTCGATTTCAACGGTTTCGCCGACAATTTTTTTGGCGTATCCAATTAAAAAGTTTGATTCCCCAATAAAGTATGCGACAAAGAGGCTGTTGGGTTTCATGTACAGTTCTTGTGGTGTGCCGATTTGGATGATTTTGCCTTTTTTCATAACTGCAATTCTGTCTGAGATTGACATGGCTTCTGCTTGGTCGTGTGTTACGTGGATGGCTGTTAAGTTTAGGTCTTTTGTCATGCGTCGTATTTCGTAACGGATTTCGTTGCGTACTTTTGCGTCTAATTGACCCATGGGTTCGTCAAGTAGAAGGATTTTGCCGCCTGCTGCTAATGCTCTGGCGACTGCGATGCGTTGCATCATGCCGCCGCTGAGTTCACTGGGGTAAGCGTTTAAACGTTCGTTAAGTTTGACGAGGTCTAAGACTTCGTGACCGATGGTTTCGGCTTTTTTCTCGTCATAATTTTTTACTTTTGGACCATAAAGGACGTTGTCCCATGTGGTCATGTGTGGGAATAACGCGAAGGTTTGGAAGACAAAACCTATGTCTCGGTCTTCTGGCGGGACGTTGTCGACGCGTTTGTCGCCGATGTAGATTTCTCCGCTGTCTGGTTCAATTAATCCAGCGATTAGTCGTAGTAGGGTGGTTTTGCCGCATCCGCTGGGTCCCAGCAGTGAAAAGTATTCTTTGTCTTTTATGGTTAAGCTGACGTTGTTTAAAGCGTAAAGGTCGCCATATTTTTTTGTGACGTTGACTACTCTGATGTCAGGCATTACTGGTTCATCTTCTTTTGTGGTTTATTCATTCTAATACTTTCCTTTTCTGGTGATTAATCTTAACACTAACAGGATGATGAATGAAAGCACGATTAGTATGCCGCATCCTAAACCGATGTCTAGTGGTGTAGCGGGAACTACGCCTTTAACCCAATTGACGATTACAACTGGGGCGGTTGCAATGTTTGTTGAAACAGCCAAAGTTGCGCCGGTTTCGCTGACGCTTCTGGTGAAGACCATGATGGCTCCTGAAAGGATTGAGTATTTGGTTAATGGTAAAACTATTGATTTGAAGACTGTGAAGGGTTTTGCTCCGAGTGTTTTTGATGCGTCTTCCATTTCGATGTTGATTCTTTCCATTGCTGCGGACATTGATCGTACAAAGTATGGGTAAGTGATTGAGAGGTGTGCGAATACTAGGAGCATAAATTCGGGCATGCCTGTGAAGCCTTGCCAGAAAAACTTGAGTGAAATGCCCAGGGCGATTGAGGGAACAATTAGTGGCACGTTGATTAGTACGTCAAGGATTGTTGAGGCTAGTTTGCCGAATGTTTTTCGTGCAATTAGGATGGCCATGGGGATTCCGGTGATTATGCCTAGAATGGTGACGATGCCGCCAAGTCCGTATGACAGGGCGAGGCTTTGCCAGTAATCTGACCATACGCCGCTTGCTGTGAAGGCTGCATTTAAGGTTGTTCCAGTGGCTATTGCTTGAAACGCTGGTAACGCTACATATAGTGACGGTATTAAAACGATGCCAAGGAACACTGCGAGTGTGATGATGTTTCTTGCGTTTTCACCTTTTTTGTAGCTGAGTTTTCTTTCAAAGTTGGCTAAGCCTTTGCCGAAGGGTAACGTGACTTTTTTGCCTAAAACTTGGATTAAAGCGAAGATTGCTAGTGAAACGACGATTAGTATGGTGCTTGCGAATACGGTGGCGCCTTCGTAGGTTCCTTGTGTTATGGTTCCAATTTTGAGTTGGTCGCTTAATGTTTGTAGGAATACTGGTCCGTTGAGGAATGCTCCTGCAACGATGAATGTGGCGCCGGTTTCTGATAGTGAGCGTGCAAACGCGAGTGAGTACGCGGCGATTAGGGATGGCTTGATTATTGGGAAGGTTACTGTTCTTGCAGCTGTTAATGGTGCTGCTCCGAGGGTTCTTGAGGCGCGTTCGTACTCCATTTTGTAGTCGAGTAGTGAACCGACGATGACGCGAACGACTACGGGGTATGAGAAGGTGAAGTGTAAGAGTGCGACAAGGAGCCAGCCGGGGGAAACAATGGATGTGCCGAAAAGTGATGAGATGCCGCCGTCTTGGCTCCAGAAAAGTAGCAGGCTATAGCCGAGGGCGGCGGTGGGGACGATGAAGGGGATATCAGCCAAAGTGTCAAGGACGCTGAGCCAGCGTGATTTTCCGCGGGTGATTATCCACGCGAGTGGGAGGCCTGCGAGTAAGTCTAATGCGGATACGGCAAGCGCGATTATGAACGAGTTCAGGATTGCTCCCAGGGCCAGATTCATTAGTTCGGGTTGTCCGAGGACGTTTTGGATTGAACCTGCTTTTGTGATGATGCCGATTACGGGTGGAATCAAAATTATTGCAAAAAAGATGATGACTGCTGAAATGTACAGGGTGTATTTTAAGGGTTTTTTTGTTGACCAACTGTTTAACTGCTGCATGAGTTTGTCAGGCACTTTGATACTCCTGAATTTCAGGGTTTTTTGCTCAAAAGAAATTCTAAATAGACCATACTGGTATATTAGTTGTATCGTTAGCGCCGCTTTTTTCTTCGTAGCTTCTGCAAAAAATATTGCTTGCCCGCCCCTACTATATAGGATTTAAAAGCGCTGATTTTCAACATGTTAATGAGCCGTTTTTCAGTCAATAGCACCTACCCCCCTTAGTGAATTGGGCTTGGACAGGTGCAGGTAGAGCCTCCCCCTATCGGAAAGACCTACCCCCTATAGGTTCCAGCACAGAACTGCTATTTGGATCCTAATAGGTTGATATGAAAAGTAAAGCACTGAAAAGCAGCGACAGCAC
>JAWRIR010000021.1:0-13580 GCA_040268405.1 Thermoproteota archaeon
TGTGAAGCTTCAGGGCCCTGCCTTGTACGGCATGAAGGAAACGACGAAGAACTCCGACGATTGGCTTCCGAGAAAGCTTTCGAAATCGCATGCGGACACAGCTTCATAATCATCATCAAAAACGCTTACCCCCTAAACGTGCTTGACAAAATCAAAAAAGTCCCCGAAGTATGTACAATTTACGCCGCAACCGCCAACCCCCTCCAAGTACTAATCGCTGAAACCGAACAGGGCAGAGGCATCATCGGTGTAGTTGACGGTTTCAAAAGCAAAGGCATCGAAACCGAGAAGGATATTGAGGAGCGGCGGGAGTTTCTAAGAAAAATTGGCTACAAACAAGGTTAAACTTCCCTTTGTTTTAACCATTTTACCCATAAACTATTTTAGTTTACTTCAATAATCAACCCTAAAACAAAGCCTAAGGAAATGTGTTTTTATGAGTAGTCGTTTAGAGCAAAATCGTGCCCAACTTGAAGCTTATCGTCAACAAGAAGCCGCAGACCAACAACGGCTCCAAGACAACATGAAGCAGATTAAACATAAAATCGCAATTATCAGCGGCAAAGGCGGTGTGGGCAAAAGCACCGTAACTGCCAACTTGGGCGCCGCGTTAGCTAAAGAAGGCTTTCGCGTCGGCGTTTTGGACGCTGACATTCATGGCCCAAGCATTCCAAGACTGTATGGGCTTGAAGGAAAAACAGTCCGGTCCAACATTGCAGGCGCTTTCCCTGTAGACGGTCCATTGGGCATCAAGGTTATGTCTATCGACTTTTTCTTGCCTGGACAAACACCAGCCATTTGGCGTGGACCACTAAAAATGAAAGCAATCAAGCAGTTCCTCACCGACGTCTTGTGGGGTGAACTGGACTATTTGCTTATTGACTTGCCACCCGGAACCGGTGACGAACCCTTAAGCGTAGCACAACTGCTGCCTGAAATGGACGGCGTAATCATTGTAACAATGCCTTCAGTTCTTTCCAGCGAAATCGTCAAGAAAGCTGTCTCGTTCGCTGAAAACCTCAACATGCCCGTCTTAGGCGTTGTGGAAAACATGAGCGGCTTCATTTGCCCACATTGTGGTGTAAAAACAGAAATTTTCAATTCAGGCGGTGGAGCGCAAATGGCTACAGAAATGAATGTTGATTTTCTTGGAAGCATCCCGATTGACCCAAAAATTGGTGCTGACGCGGATAAGGGGTTGCCGTTTGTGATTTCTTATCCTGACTCTGAGGCTTCCAAAATCTTTAACCAAGTTGTCGCTAAGGTTGAGGCTAAACTCAAAAAGTAGCCGCTCCCAATTTCTTGTTCTTTTTTCAAAAAAAAAAATGTTTTAACGAAAGATTGCGTGGGCGTATGTCTAATTATGGCGTAGCCTGCTGAAAAGTTGGTTGTAAAAAGGGTTGAGAGTCAATCAAAACTCTCATTTTTTAAAATTGATTTTGTCCTTGCTGGTTTATTTTAATAGAGTAATCTCTATTGTGGAAACCATTCTGGACTTGTTCTCGCCTTCGCGTGGCGGCATCTCGGCTGTTCCGATGGCAATCTTTTGTACTTTAAGGTCTTTAATGAAGCGGCTTCTTGTGATTTCTGCAACGTCAACAGCGGTAGTTATTGCTTGGCCTCGTGCTTTCAGGGTGATTTCTTTTGTGTTTCCTGAAGAGAATGCCGTGATGATAGCTAGAACATAGCTCATTGGAGGTTTATTTCCAACGAAGATAACGTCTTGTTGTTTTTCTGCCATTTTCTTTCACTTTTGTGGTGTTATCGTTCTGTCGTATTCTTAGACAGCCCGTTACAGCCAAATATGTTTGAACTTACTTATAAACGCAATTCAAAAAATCGAAATGCTATATAAGCATAAAATGAATTCCTTGGCTTCATGTTTTTGTTTTTTGATAAAAAAAACTTGTTTGTTTGAATTTCAAAAAATTTTAATTACCCAACAGCTTAAAACGTTATGGCTTTATACTTGTTTGAATAAAACAGGTCAAAAACCACAAGAGAGTAACCTCATGTCTGTGTCACCTAGTACCCGCGAAGTTTTGGCAAGAAGAATCGCCGGCGAAATCATTCTTTCAGGAAGACCAGGCTCAACCATGAGGAAATGGCGTGAACTCTTCGCAGTTTCACAGCTAAGCCTCTCAGAAACAATGAACCTATCCTCCTCAGTTATCAGTGACTACGAAAGCGGACGCCGAAAAAGCCCCGGAGCCAAATTCATCCGCCGCTTCGTACTGGCGTTGCTTCAGATTGATGAATCAAAAGGCAGCCGTTTCATACGAGAATTCGCAAAACTCACAAGTTCCCCCAGCATGGCAATTATTGACCTCCGTGAATTCCCAATTCCCGTCCGCGTAGAATACTTGTGCAAAGCCATTAATGGAGAAGTCGTTGTCTGTAAAGAAAAATCTGTTAGAGAAATCACTGGTTACACAGTTATTGATAGTAAACGCGCTGTTGAAGCTTTGTCTGGTTCAGAGTACGCCCAGCTTTTCGGGGCTTCTACAGAGCGGGCGCTAATTTTTACTAACGTTGATGCTTGTGCGTTGCCAATGATGATTGTCCGCGTAAGCAGCCTCAAACCCCGCGTCGTGGTTTTCCATAAAACCCTGCCGGACGAGGAAGCCGCTAAACTGGCAGAGTACGACCAGATACCGCTAATTTACTCTTCAGCCCCAACAGTTGAGCAACTAGTAAAATCCATACGTAAACTTTACCGTGTCGCGCTTCGCATAAAGTTGGGTAGGCGTGTTCGTCCACCACCAAAAATCAGCGCCTAAACAACTGATTAGAAATTATAGACCCCCTATAGGTTTTAACATAGAACCTCTAATAGGATCCAAATAGGTTGGCTGTTTGGGCTTTTTAGGTGTTGGTGTTTTGGCTTAGCAGGCTTACCAGTAGGTGTCTTTCTGCTTTGCGTAGGTGCTCCGCGAGGGTTGAGTCCCCTATGCCTATTTTTTTGGATAACTGTTGGGTGTTTATTCGTCTTGGAATGTCGTAGTAACCGTTTTTGTAAGCGGTAAGTAGCACTTCTCTTTGTTTTTCGGTTAACTCGTTTAAGGGTGAGGTGGGTGAAAAGTTTGCGTCTGTTAGCATGACAACTTTGTAGTGGATTTGTGCTGCGTCAACTTTTTCAAGAAACTTTCGCACCTGTGTCTCGTTGCCTAGAAAGGTGATTTTGATTTTTCCTTCACTGATGCCTATTGGGGGAAACAGGTAGCCGCTTTCTACTCCGATGGATTCTAAAACTGAAGAAAGACTTGGGCCTCCACGCATGAATACTGTGTAGACGCCGTTTTTTTGGTGTTCCAAAACTTGTACTTCGGCTAATGAACCGTTGTTTCGAAGTTCGCTTACTTGCGTGTTTGGGTCTTTGAATTCTACTTGTGAGATTGCCGTGAATTCTGTTTGGTCTTGTCTTAGAATGTATAGTAGTTCAAGTGATTTTATTTTGTCAAAGGGCGGCATTTTTATGCCGATTTTTTCTATTTCTTTTTCTGAAGCTTCAAGAATTAAGCGGCGCATACGAATGAAAAAGAAGTTTTCTGCATATATGTTTTTTCAATGAACCGCATATATGCGGTAGAACCTATATCCGACTGGCAACTGTTTGCATACTAAACCTAAAACTAGCTAATTCCATCAAAAACACGAAAAAAGAGTGATTCCCTAATGAAAACCGAAAAGGTAAATTTCTTCGGAAAAATCGGACAACTAATAATAAAACGCAAATTCACTGTTATCTTTGCTTGGCTTCTTCTACTGGTTATCATCGTTCCTTTCGCGCTTAGCGCGACCGGCTTAATCTCGCTTCAGATGGGTGCAGCTGATGACAACAGCCTTGAATCCGTCAAAGCAAACGATTTAATCAGCCAATACTTCTCTTCGTCAGTAGCAAACGATTCCTTAGTTATAGTTGTTTCAACCAATAATGCTTCATCAATCGAAACACAACGATTTCTTGAGCAATTATCTGACCAAATAAAGTCAGACCCAACCATTTCAGGCGTACAAAACGTTACAAACGTTTACACGATATTGATTCCGGCGATTAACCAAACAAACGAAGGCGCCTACACAGTTTACACAAACGCCAACATGACCTACAACATGCTTTACGGAGTCCCCGTAATGTACAAAACCATCTGGGAAACAGCGTATAAACAAACTCAAACCCAATTATCAGATGGACTTGCCCAGTTAAACCCGTCTGTCTACATGGTTTTTGACAACGCCAACATGACTTACAACCTGCTTTACGGCGTTCCAACCATTTACACAAACGTCTGGTCAGCCGCTTATGGTCAAACCCAAGCCGAATTAGTTTCTGGACTTAACCAGACCAATCAGGGCGTTTACATGGTGTTTGACAACGCCAACATGACCTGCAACTTATTGTACGGTGTCCCAGCAGCATACCTTAACGTGTGGACACAAGCCTACACTCAAACCCAAAACGTTGACATGGCAAACCAGATTGCCTACAACCAAACCACACAAATCCTCTACCAAGCAGACCCCGCCTCATTTGACACTCAAGTTTCACCTTTCCTTGACGCTTTCCACAATGCATGGGTCGCAAGCTTCCAGAACCCATCAACACAAAACTTAGAACCAGTTCAACGAGCATCAGCTGTTTCGGCACAAACAACACAACTATACATCAACACCTTCCTAGCCGGGGACGCAACTGCCCAAGCTTTTACAACGGCATTAACCAGCGCCTACACCTTTGACAATTACCTGCAAAGCAACCAAACACAATACAATGCTGCACTGGCAAACTTTGCAATCCAAACAGTTGTCAGCCAATCAGGTTCATCCGTAGAGTTTGTTACTACTGCTTACAATTTGGGGCCAAACCCAAACCCGACAGCCCTTGCTGCAGCTGCAGGCGCAATAATTTACAATCCAGATGTTTACAACATTGGACAAGCTTTAATTCCAATGTTTAACGAAATTGCTTACAACCAAACAGCCGCAATGATGCAGCAGCTTGACCCAGAATCATATGCAATGTACACTGGACCATTGCTTAACGCCTTCAACGCTACATGGGTAATGAGTTTCCAAGACCCATCATCCCAGCAGTTAACCCCAATCCAGCGTGCATCAGCAGCCACCGACCAAACCGTACAACTATACATAAACAACTTCCTAGCTGGCAACCAGACAGCCATAGACTTTGCAACTGGATTAACAAGTAGCTTAAAGCTTGAAGACTTCATGTTTAACACGGAAGAACAAAACGCTGCTGCACTGCAAGCCTTCGCTACCCAGTACATTGCTGACCAGTCAGGTCAACCTGTAGAGTTTGTTAACGCAGCTTTTAACATGGGAAGAAACCCAAGCCAATCCACCATTAACGAGTTAACTCTCGACGTAATATGGGGTGCACACGATTACGGCATGGACGACTTCATTTCCATGTTTAACGACATCTGCTACGACCAAAGCGAATCAATCCTTAAAGACGCTGACCAAGAAGCCTTCGACCAATACACTTCACATTTGCTTGACATCTTTGATGCTTTATGGGCACAAACCTTCCACAACTCCTCAATGAACCAGTACACTGCCACAGAACGTGCATTAGCCATTACAGACCAAGCAAACAAACAATTCATAGACACATACCTAAACGATAACAGCACAATCCACGGTTTCGCCACTTCGCTTGCCCAAACCTTCAGCCTCAACGATTTCCTAAACAACAATGAAACAGAAAACAGCGCCAAACTATACAACTTTACAATAACTTACCTTTCATGCCAGTCAAACCTCCCAGAAGAACTCATAGAAACCATTTACAATTTAGGCGAAAACCCCACTGAAGCACAACTTCGAGACCTTGCAGGCAACATCATCTGGAACCCAGACGCCTACAATGTTGGTCAAGAGTTTGATACATTGGTTTCATCATTTGTTTCACCTTCAAAAGACGTAACAATCATCTCTGTTGACTTTAACGACTCCGACGACGCCAACCTGCTTGCTATCAGAAACCATATCGCCACAGCATTAGACCAAGAACAAAACTCAAACATTGAATCCGCTCTTGTAACAGGAACAGACGCCTTAAACTATGACTTTAACGTCTCAACCACCGCTGACCTAGAATTAATCCTGCCAGTAACCATTGTTCTGTTGCTGGTCGCTACTGGACTCTTCTTCCGTTCAATAGTTACCCCACTAATCACTTTAGGCACAATCGGCGTCGGTTTAGGGATTTCACAAATATTCCTCTACTTAGTTGGCACCTACATCAACCACGTTGACTTCATGATTCCAACAATCCTCTTAACTGTGCTAATCGGCGTAGGCACTGACTACAGCATATTCATCATCGCTCGCCATCGGGAAGAACGCGTAAACGGCTTACCATTGCATCAAGCAATCGTAAAATCAATTACTTGGGCAGGAGAAAGCATCACCACAAGCGGCGCAACAGTCATCATATCTTTCCTTTCACTGGCAATAACATCAATCGTTCTCATGCAAACAATGGGCATAGTCGTCGGTTTAGGCGTAATCGTCATGCTCGCAGTATCCTTAACCTTCGCTCCAGCATTAACCGCAATCCTTGGCGACAGAATCTTTTGGCCAAACACTGGCGAACGCTTCCAGAAATATGCTGAATCAGTAAAACAAAAATCTGTACACAAAAACGGTTACTTCGCAAAAAGCGGCAACTTTTCAGTAAAACACGCCAAAGTAGTAGTCCTCATTGCAGTCTTGATAACCGTGCCAACCTTCTACGTCTATGCAACTACAGTGCCAACTTATGACTTTCTCGGCGGCGCATCAGATAGTTTAGAATCTATACAGGCATCTCACACTTTAACTGACTCTTTCGGTGGAGGCAAACTATTCCCATCATACGTAGTAGTTACCTTCGACCAGCCGATTGTTCAAGATGGCGTCTTTAGTCAAGACGCAATGGCTACAATACAGTCAATCTCCAGCCAAATCGCTAACCATGCTGACGTGCAAGAAGTTTCAAGCCCAACAATGCCCTATGATGTGCCAATAGACTACCAATATATCAACTCAACATCAGACGAAACCACATACAACTCAATAATGACAAACATTGGCTCAGACAACAAATCCGCACTAATCACCCTACGCTTCAGCGTTGACCCATACTCAACACCAGCAATGAACGCTGCAGAAGACATGCGAACCAGCCTACACGAAACATATGACAACGCAGACGGCGTAACAGGCATCTACGTTGGCGGAACAACAGGCGGAATCCTTGACACCAAAAACGTGTTCGTAGACCAATTCAACGTCATATTGCCAATTGTAGCAGTCGGCGTAAGCCTCGTGCTCTTCTTCGTGCTCGGCTCACTAATCCTGCCACTGTTCGCGCTCGTCTCAGTCTTGATGAGCATCGTTTGGACCTTAGCAGCCACCGCACTGGTATTCCAGTCAGCCTTCAACTACGGCTTACTATTCATGACACCACTAATCCTCTTCGTACTCTTGCTGGGCTTAGGCATGGACTACAACATCTTCATCCTAACCCGTATACGTGAAGAAGCAGACAAAGGCGAAAAACTCAACACCGCAATAGTACATTCAATCGAGCAAACCGGTGGAATCATCACAGCTGCAGCCATCATTCTTGCAGGTTCACTTGGCGCACTCATGCTCTCAAGCAACCTGCTGCTATGCGAAATGGGCTTTGCCTTCTCATTCTCCATACTCATCGACGCATTAGTCGTCCGCACTTACCTTGTGCCGGCAGTAATGTCGATGCTTGGAAAATGGAACTGGTACAACCCAATCAAACGCCTACAAAGAATAAAAATCGACGACAAAGACGCCAAAAATTAAAACAGGCAAACCTTAAGCACCCCTCAAGGGCAAGCTTAAGCTACCCCTGCTCTTTCTTTTTTCAATCATAAACAAGCTTGTCAGGCTATTTTTATCGTAAAAGTTGAAAACGGGTTTTACAAAAAAAGAAAAAGGATGTTTGTTTGGTTTTTTATGGTCGTTTTCTAAGCAGCAATACAGCTACTAAGGCTATTGCAATGATAATCACAATTGCTGATCCGATGGTGTATAGTTCGTATGGTGTTTGTGTTGTCTGTGATGGTTCTGGTGTTGGTTCTGAAGCACTCATTACAGTCATTTCGGTTTGAGCAAATGATGAATAGTAAGCTGCTGAACCGCCAAAGGTTGCGTAAATCACGTAGTCGCCTGCTGTCTCTGGACAGACGCTTAAGTGGAATCTGCCGCTTGCATCACTGACTGCGTCGCCGAGGTGTACATAGTTGCCGTTAGGGTCAATTGCGTCAATTGAGATTGGGACACCTGTAGCTGCTCCTGGTTGCTCAAATTGTTTGTAGACGTATAGCATCCAGTCGCTTTGGCTTTCATCTGAAACCACTGGAACACCATTGGGGAACCTCATGGCAATTGATGAGTCAGTTGTGCCTGGTGAGACATCAGTTATTGTGCCTCTAATCATTACTGCTGAGTTGGTTGTTACGCCTGCGTCTGGGGCTGTCACGGTCATTGCGCTTGGGCCTTTACCGATGGCATAGATTTGTTGGTCGTAGGTGTCTTGTGTTACGATTATGCTGTCACCAATGATGGCGCGTCCACCCCAACGGGTTTGACGGAATGCGCCGTCGATTTCCCAGACAAGTTCGCCTGTTTCTGCGTCAAGGCAAATGAATGGTGCACCTCTTGGTTTGGGTTCAAGGGCTGAGTGTTCCATGTGTCCAAGATAGATTTTGCCGTCAGAAATGAAGGTCGTTATTAGCCACCAATTGTTGGTGATGTATGATTCTGTGTATTTGTCGGTGGCGTTGTATTTCCATAGGGTTTTGCCGTTGGTTATGTCGAAGCAGTAGACTATGCCTCCGCAGCTTGCTGAGTATAGTTTGCCATAGGCAATGTTTCGTTCATCTGCAGGGGAGTCTGTCCATGCATCTGCATAGTTTTGTGGTTCAGTTGCCCACAGGTATTTGCCTGTTTCAAGGCTAAAGCCATAGTTGATTGTTTCTTCTTTTGCCCAGAATGTTGCAACGTAGTCTTCTTGACTGTATGCGGTGAAGTAGCTTTGCATTGTGCCTGCTAGGTCTGCCCAAGATGCTGGTGCAGCCCATGTGTTGCTGAAAAGTACTGTGCCTTCAGAGCCTGGTTTTAAGCTTATGCCCCAAAGAGTTACACCGTTACCGCTTGGTGCTCCAACAGTGTAGTTCCCGCCGATGACTCTGTCACCTGGAAACACTTGTAGGATGCTTGTGCTTGGTATAGTGCCTGAAATTGAAACGTTCAGGTCGTAGGCTTTAGATGCGTTAAATGACATGCCTTGTATCTGGCTTCCCCAGCTTTCAGCCATGCCACTTTTGCCTCCTGTAACTACGTAGCTTGAATTCCATCTAAGCAATCTACCGTTGCTGATTGAGTATCTTAGGAATTCACCGTTAGGCCCATAATAGTTAGTGCCGCTTGGTACGCTAGTGTAGTTGTATAGCCAATCGCCTGTTAATGCTTCAAAAGCGTACAGGTTTGAACCGCTGGATACCCAGAGGTAAGAGAATCCGCCACGATTGTTAAGGCAATCCCATTTTAGGATTTGTCCGAAAGAGATTCTGCCGTTGGTGTCTAATACTTTTGACCATAATTGTTCGCCTGTGTGTAGGTCAACAGCTACCACTTCCTGTTTTGGAGAGGTTGAGTAGAATGAAGTTGTGTACCTGTTATAGTATAGAACTCCGCTGATAATTATGGAGCCGGACCATTTGCCTTCGTATGCGTCTCCGTTTTGGTAGCCTACTTCGCTGTCGCCGCCGATTAAGCCGCCCATGGTGTCGCCGATTGGCATTGTCCAGAGGATGTGTGCGCTTTCTGGTGCATCATTGTATGGTGCATACAAGTTGTTGGGTGCTGATGCCCAGCTGCCTGAAACAGCCCACCATTCACGAAGTTGTGGATCGATTGGTCTGCTCCAGTATTCGGTTGGCATTGAATGTCCCGGGTAGGTTGGGGTTGGTTCTTCAGTTACAATTAACTCGTAGGGTTCTGTTTCGCTTGATGCCATGTACGTGTTTGAAGTTACTGGTCCAAACCATCCAACGTATGATGAGTTGTACCATGATTCTTTGAAGCTGCATTTGAGAATGTATGTGCCGGTTGTTTCGGGAACAAAGCTGTATCCTACTGTTCCGGTGGACCATGTCATGCGGTCAACGGTTGTTGTTTTGCCGTCTGGGTCAGTGATTGTTAATGTTACGTTCCAGCCGTCGCCGTCTATGTTGAGGTAGTTTAGTAAGCCAAAGTTGATTAGTGTTCTTTGGTTGACTCCGACTGGGTTTGGTACTGCTTCAACGAATGGGTAAGTTTTAGCGCCTGTCGCTGCTGCAGTGGGATTTGGCAAAGCAATGATTGATGTTGCAATTGAAACGATAAAGAGCATAGCTAATATTGAAGATAAAACTTTTTTTGACATTTTATTCTCCTTTTAAATTTTATAAGGTTGGGGTTGTTTGCTTGCTGTTATAAAACTGTTGTAAGTTGGAGCTATATTTACACATAATAATTAAAAAAATAAAAAAGAAAAGATTAATTATTCAAGAGAAACAGGGGAATATCTTGAAAGAATTCCCTTAGAAAACTTGGGTTTCCGGGGCGTCCAAGCAGCCAAACGGGCTTTAATTTCTTCATCACTCAAATTAACTTTCAAAACCCTGTTGGGAATGTCAATTGTTATTGAGTCACCGTTCTGCAGTATTGCTATTGGTCCGCCTTCAAAGGCTTCTGGTGCAACGTGTCCGATGCTTCCGCCGCGTGTGGCGCCGCTGAATCTGCCGTCAGTAATTAGGGCGACGCTTTCAGCTAAGCCCATGCCCGCGATGGTTGCTGTTGGGAAAAGCATTTCAGGCATGCCTGGTCCACCTCTTGGTCCTTCATAACGGATTACTACTACGTCTCCGGGTTGGATTTGTTTGCCGCGGATTGCAGTTAATGCTTCGTTTTCTGAATCGTAAACTTTGGCTGGGCCAGTGTGTGTGAGCATTTTGGGTGATACTGCTGCGGTTTTGATGACTGAACCTTTTGGTGCAAGGTTGCCGGTTAAAATTGCGATGCCGCCTTCTGCGTGGACAGGGTTGCTTAATGGGTGAATTACTTGTTCATCAAGGACTTTGGCGTTTTGGATGTTGTCGGAGACTTTGCCTGAAACAGTTGGGATGTCAAGGTTGAGGAGTGTTTGGATTTGGTTCATTACAGCTGGAACTCCGCCTGCCGCGTCAAGGTCTTCAATTGCGTAGGTGCCGCTTGGAATCATGCTGCAGATGTGTGGGACTTTTCTGCCTATTTCGTCAAACTTTGAAAGAGGTAACTTTACGCCTGCTTCTTTTGCGATGGCTGGCAGGTGCAGGGTTGTGTTGGTTGAGCCGCCAAGAGCCATGTCAACTGCGATGGCGTTTTTGAAGGCTTCCAGAGTGAGGATGTCTGAAGGTTTAACGTTTTCTTTTACAAGTTTTAAGATTTTTTTGCCTGTTTGTCTTGCGAGTCTGACTTTTTTGGCGCTGGTTGCCATGGTTGTTCCACAGTAAGGCAGTGACATTCCTAAGGCTTCAGTTAGGCAAGCCATGGTGTTTGCGGTGAACATGCCGCTGCAGCTTCCGCATCCGGGGCAAGCTGCGTCTTCGAGTGCGAATAGTTCTTCTTCGCTCATTTTTCCTGCGGCTACTTGGCCGACTGCTTCGGGAACGTTTGAGTAGCTGACTTTTTTGCCTTTGTAGTGTCCAGCTGCCATTGGTCCGCCTGTTAACATTATTGCGGGTATGTCGACGCGTGCGGCTGCCATTAGCATGCCGGGTGTTATTTTGTCGCAGTTGCTAACCATTACTAAGCCGTCGAGTTTGTGTGCTTGGATCATGATTTCGACTGAGTCGGCGATGATTTCGCGGCTGGGTAGACTGTAACGCATGCCTTCGTGTCCCATGGCGATTCCGTCACAGACTCCTATTGTGTTGAATTCGAATGGGGTTCCGCCGGCGGCGAGGATGCCTTCTTTTACGGCTTCTCCTAAAATTCTTAGGTGAATATGTCCAGGAACGATATTGTTGTAGCTGTTGGCTATTCCAATAAACGGTTTAGCTATGTCTTCATTGTCTAATCCTAAAGATTTGAGCAACGCGCGGTGTGGTGCGTGTTGTGTTCCAGTTTTAACTTCGTCACTTCTCAACTCTAATTCCTCGTGTAATCTAACAATTAAGCTTCTTTTGGTGAAATATTGGGTTGGTGTTGTTGTTAAGCTTTTATGTGTCCAAAAAGCATGTACCACGCCAAACTGCTGATTTTCAACATACTAATGAGTGGTTTTTCAACCATTAGCACCTACCCCCCTAAGGGTTTTTGCCTATCCCCTATAGGTTTTCTGCAATGATTGGCTATTAGGAGCCTAATAGGTTGGTGAACAGCAAACCCATTTAAGCCCTACGCCTGTACCCCTTCAAAAACTTGTTTTTCTCCACGCTTTATTTTCAACTTGCATGCTAAAAGTATATATTGGGCTATGGAAAAGTTACATTCAGTGCCGGCCAGAGGGCGCGGGTTCCACCTGATCCCATTCCGAACTCAGAAGTTAAACCGCGTTCCGTTCCTAACTGTAGTGCGGTCTTCGGCCGCGTGAAATCGGGAAAGCTGGCACTACTTCTCACATTATCAATAAAGTTCTTTTTGTTCAGGTTTTAACGATATTTTCTGCCTGCCCAAATAGAGTCTCTTTTTGGTAGGAAAACTTTATGCAAGCATTGTTGTTGCATAATTATAGCTGTAAGGTTCAAAGGTAACTATGGTGATTGATGTCTCGTTCGAGAGAACTTTTGTTGTGCAAGGGATTATAGCATTCACTTCAAGAATGCTGCCGCTATCCAAACCGTAACCTAATTTTTCTGTATTCATTTTTGTGCCATTTATGAAAATCATTGATTCCTTAACTTCAATACATGAGCTTGCGTCAGAACTGTTTCTTGGCTTAATTAGTATCTTATCAATTGTTGTTGATTGCTGCGCTTTTATTGAATACGAAATGTTATAGTTTCCGTTACTTACCGTAACGCCTTGGTTGCTAACGTCAATGATTGGTGGAACTGGCCGCATCGTGCTATGCAGATTTGTTTCTACGCATGCAAAAATTAAGGCAACAACTGCAATGAGACCAACAACAACTGCCATTTTTAGAATTTTGTCGGCAGACTCAGGTTTTTCTATTTTGTTGGTCTTCATTTTCAAAAAATAGACGTTAGTTTTCGATATTATAGGTAAGCGTGTCACAAATTTCTACAGACAAGGCAGCCCTTTAAACAATTTTAGTGTGGTATTGCTTTTGAATGATTTATTTTTGGTTGATTGGGTCTTTAAGCGTCAGGATAGCGTTTTTCCAAGTTATTTTTTGTAGTTTTAGTAGTGTTTTGTCGTGGGTGTAGATGGTTGGGGTTTTGTTTGCCAAATAGTTGGCAACTATTAGGGCGTCTCTGCCATCTAAGTTGTGTTTTACGGCAAGGTTAAGTGCTATTTGGCTGGTCTTTTGGGTTTGGTTGTAAAAT
>JAWRIR010000022.1:0-12657 GCA_040268405.1 Thermoproteota archaeon
CTTGGGCTAAATCGCTTGTTAACTGAGTCTTCATTGGTCCATCTCCAACGAGCACAAATTGCGTGTCTGGCTGGGTTTTAGTAACTTGTTTGGCGGCTTCCACCAAGAAAGACAGCCCCTTGCGAGGGATTAAGCTGCCCACGAAAAGAACAACAGGCGAGTCCCTTAAACCAAAAAGCTGCTTAAGTTCAGCAGGGTTTTCCGTGGGCATGTACTTTTCTGGGTCAACACCGTTAGGCACAATACGCACCTTCGATGGGTTAACACCGTAATGTTTCTGCATTTTATTCAATGAGTAACGGCTGATTGTTACGATTACGTCGGCTTTTTGCGCTGTCTCACATTCCAATCTTGCAAGCCGCGCCATGAAACGGTTGGCAACCCTACCGCGAAAAGAAGCATAACCGTTCTGTTTTGCCTGCTCAAACTCATCCGCCAAAACACCATGAATTGTGTGCACCAACGGTTTTTTGACGCCTTGCAACTGAAACGCCTTAAGCAGTCCGTAGCCGTTGTCGTTGTGGGCTTCGTAAAGGTCTGCGTCAATTTTGGTTTTGGCGATTGTGCGGTTGAAAGTCCAGTTATCAAGAGGGTAGATTCGGTCGGTTGAGTTGATGGGCTCACGATTTACACCATGAATTACAACAGGGTTTTTGAATCCGGCTTTTGTGCCACTGTAAACCGTGATGTCTGCGTGACTTGTGAGTCGGCGGGTGGTTTCGTTTATGCGCCTTTCCACCCCTCCCCTGTACAGATGAGGCGGCTGCGTGTTAAAAACAGCTAAACGAAACTTGCCCATGCAATACATTTCTTACATTGGAGTTTTTATGTTTAATGATAAAACACTTTACCCTAAAAGTACTGGAGTTTGGGCATCGAAACAGCTTTATCCAGCCAAACCCCAAAAAAACTCAGCAGAGGTCTAACCTATGGATACTGACAAACTTTTCCAACTTGCAACACCAATCCTTGAAAAAAACGATTTCGGCGTCTCACACACCAGACGCGTCTTTGACATTGCAAAAGAGCATTTCCCAGTAGCACCCCCACTGCAGGAGTTAACTTACGCCTCAATCATTCTTCATGACATTGGCGGCTGTACCATCAAGGACCAATACGAAAAAGGTCCCGGAATCGCAACCCAACTTCTAAAAGAACTCGGCTGCAAAGACAGCTTCATACGACAAGTTTGCCTAATAATCTCAACTCATCATGACCACCCAGATAACCCATCAGATTCTTTCCAGACGCTTTACGATGCAGACAAACTGGTGATGTTTACACCTGAAGAATATCCACACTATAATGCTCGGGAAGGTTTTGACTGGGACAAAATTGTTGCCTTGATTTATTCAAAGAAGGGGCAAGAACTAGCTAAAAATTGGTTGGCACAAAGAAAAAAAGAAAGCCAATGATTTTTTCCTTTAAACATGGGGGTTGAGGGCGCCCTGTCTTTTCATTGCTACCCCGTACCACATAGCTACTTTGGCGAGTACAGCGACGATTGCTCCTGTGGCGGTACGTGCAAGCACTGTAAGCAGGAACCCGCTGAGGCCAAGCACCACGTTTGAGGGTGAAATCTGGTAGATTCCAAAAAGAACAACACCGACAACAGTTGTTGTTAGTAAGCTTACAAACAGCATTCGTTTGAAGTCTTCAGAATTTTTAATCAATGCTCCAGCCATGTAACCAATCAACATTGCACTAATAACGTAGCCTAACATGACGGGTCCAAGACCCAGATAAGCAGACATCATGAAATCGCGGCCTACACCTGTTGCGCCGGGAAGTTTGGAAGCAAATGCTAAGGCGTAAAATGTGCCCATTATGAAGCCTGAAGCGCCGCCTGCCCAACGGTTCCAAACAAGCCCAAACATGAGTGGAATTGCAACGATAACCAGTAGTTCTTCGATTTCGCTTGTAAGCCCCACAACAAGCCCAAAAGTGTCACCGCTAAAAAAAGAGCTTAACTGGGAAACACCTACAATAAGTAAACCAACAATTATGGGGACAATTATTCCATAAATAACATCAGTTTTGTTCCAATCTTTCCAACCTAAACTCATAAAGTTCAGCAACCCAAAAAAGAATCTGTTTTAAGATTTCTTTGGGTGCTCGTAACTCTTAAAGCTTTCAAGACAACTATTGCCCTGTTCAGTCTGAATGAACTCTACAAATTTAGAAAGCGCATCAAGAGTGGAAGAATGAAGGATATGTTCGATTTCGCAAGCGTCAGCTTCAGCAATTTCCGCTGTCACGCCAAGCATAGTTAAGAAAGCTTGCAATGGTCTTTGACGTTTACGCAGATAAGATGCAAGGTCCTTGCCGTTTTGGGTTAAAGTGACGTTTCGGTAGGGCGTATATTTTACGAAACCTACGGAGTCAAGCTTTTTTAGCATGCTTGTTACGCTGGGAGATTTGACATCTAACTCTTTTGCGATGTCTGTAACTGCGGCGTAACCAAGTTTTCTGATAAGGGCATCTATGGTTTCGATATACGTTTCTTCTGTACTGTTGAGCCTAGACACTTGCTCTTTCTCGTTCACTTTTTAACTCCAAACATCTTTACACCCCTCACTGTTAATAAAATATGCGCCCAAAAATGCAGAGATTATTAAACAAACAGGCAATCCATAAACATCATCAACACAAAACCAGTAATCAAACCAAAAGTGGCTTCACGTTCAAACCCTTTCCGGTGGCTTTCAGGAATCATTTCGTCACTAACAACAAAAAGCATAGCACCCGCTGCGAAAGCCAACCCAAACGGTTGAAGAGGCAGAAAAACTGAAATTAAGACCAACCCCAGCAAACCGCCTAAGGGTTCAACAAGACCAGTTAACGTTGCATAACCTAAGGATTTGCGACGGCTATAACCTTCACGAACTAACGGCAACGCAACGGCTAAACCTTCAGGCATATTCTGCAAAGCAATTGCTACAGCAACCACAAGTCCAGCTGCAAAGTCACCGCTGCCAAAACCTATACCAACCGCTAATCCTTCGGGAAAATTATGGATTGTCATGGCAATTACAAACAGCCACACTTTTGATAACTTGGAAGATGGTCCTTCGAGTCCAAAGGTAGGATGGAAATGCGGCACAAAACGGTCAATCAAATGCAATACCAAAGCGCCCAAAGCAATACCTATAACCACGATTAAGGGTCCGCCTAAATCTAAGGCAGGCACAATTAAACTAAAACAGGTAGCTGCAAGCATTACGCCCGCAGAAAAACCGAGCAACACATCGAGTAGTTTGTCAGAAATTTTTTTGGTAAATAATATGGGTAATGCGCCAAAACCAGTTGATAACCCAACAAGTATACTAACAGATAGACCAAACCAAAAAATATCCATAATGACGTGTCCCACCGATTTTTTGTTAACCTTGAACAAACTGCCGAGTTTGTACCGTTTTTTGGAAAACATCAAGCAACGCTTTACCTTGAGGCGTATTTTGCAGGACATCCACAAAAATTGAAATATGCTGCAAAGTTGACGTATGAAGAATGTGCTCAATTTTGCAGGCATCTGTTTCCGCAACATGTTCATTGATGTTTAAGGCTTCAAAGAAAGCTTGCAATGAAAGTTGCATCTGTTTTAAGAAAACTGCTAAACGTGTGCCTTTGTCTGTTAATGTTACATTGCAGTAGGGTTTGTAGTTTACGAAATCCATGTCGTCAAGTTTGCGCAGCATTTCAGTTACGCTTGAAGGCTTAACCTCAAGAATGGTAGCAATTTCTGTTACTGAAGCAGAACCCTGAAAATTTATGAGCGCGTAAATGGTCTCCACGTACGTTTCTTTAGCCATGTTTAACCGTTGCAAGTTTCTGTTTCACCCGTTGGTTAGGTATTGTTTGCCTTTTTCTGTAACAAAAAAGGTAGGGGTTGTTTGGGATTTGGTTTTGCAGGTTCCGTGACAGCCTGAACAGCTGGGACAGGAGCCAGCAGAGTCAGGGTTGCATGTGACGGCTTTTAGGTAACCTTTAGATTGCAACACAGCTATTGCTTGCTCCACCATCTGTATGCTGACACCGACGTTTTGGGCAATCTCGGAAATGTTGACCACGCCTGCAGCGTGGATTTGTTTTAGGACGTCTTTTATCATTTTGTTCGCTTCCGTGACAGCCAAGTTTTCAACGTAAAGTACAACCCGGGCAATGCAAAGATGTATAGCCAGATTCCTGCACGCACATCGTCAGTCCAGGTCCATTCTGCCCAGTCTGCAAAGATGTCGGCGTATGGTTCGCTGCTGATGTGGTAGATTGTTGAGCCTAAAGCGTGTGCGCCCATGATTGCTAAGTAAACAGCAAAAAATACTGTCGCGATTAGGGTGCCAACCATTAGGAAGGATGCGGCATCTTTGCCGCTGTTCCATTGTGCTTTCACGCCAAACAGGAAGACTGCACCGATAATGGCAAGTGTTAAGCCGCTGAACATTTCAGGATACAATAGCATTGTGCTGATTTCCCATTCAACCACGAAAGATTCGCTGAGTCCCCGTGCTAGTTCAAGCAAACCCAAGGATAGGTAGATTACGCCGATGAACAGCGAGTATATTGCAAGTTTTTTTGTTGTTTTAATGTTTGAAGTCATAGTTTTCACCTTCTAAACGAATAGTCCTCCGATTCCAACGATTGTCAAAGCTGCAACGTAGGCGATGACTATTTCAGATACTACTGCAAACAGGGTCCATTTCCAGGAGCCAGTTTCTTTCTTTATGACACCGACTGTAGCTAAGCAGGGCACGTATAGCAGAGTGAACACCATCAAAGCAAACGCGCTTACTGGAGTTATTGACGCTATGAGTGCACCTTGGATGCTGGCTTCTCCAGCTACACCGTAAATTACACCTAAGGATTCCACGACCAATTCTTTGGCAAGGAACGCAAAGACCAGCGATGACACTATTTGCCAGCTAAAGCCCAACGGAGCAAAGACAGGCTGCAATGTTTGGCCAACTAAGCCTATCAGTGATTCACCGCTACCGGGTTCAACACCCCACGGCAACACTGAAAGCGCCCAAATAATGATTGCCCCCAATAGCAGGTAGGTTCCAGCCTTTTTCAGGAAAGATACACCACGTTCCCACATGTGCAGTACTGAACCGCGCAGGGTTGGCATCTTGTAGGTGGGCAATTCGATGATGAATGGTGCTGGTTCGCCTTTGAGAATGGTTTTGCGGAGCAGTAGAGCAAACAGTATGGCTACGAATATGCCGATGATGTACATGGACCAGACTGCGGTTGCGGCGTTGGCGGCGAAAAACGCGCCTGCAATGAGTACGTAGACGGGTAAGCGGGCAGCGCATGACATGAATGGCACTGTAAGGATGGTGATTAGGCGGTCTTTTTTGCCTTCAACACTACGGGCAGCCATGATTGCGGGCAGGTTACAGCCGAAACCAAGCAGCATCGGAATGAATGATCGACCGTGCAAGCCAAGTTTGAACATTAGTTTGTCAAACACGAAAGCTACGCGTGCTAAGTAGCCGCTGTCTTCAAGCAGTGATAACGCAAAGAACAGGAAGAATATCGGCGCCGTAAACGTCAGTATGAAGCCTAAACCGCTAAAGACACCGTCAGCTAACAGTGAAGCAACGACTGGGTTAGGTATCTGTGCAGCCATTTCTGAGAGCCAAGCGAAAAGCATTTCGATTAGTCCCATGAATGGTGCGGAGGCTTCAAAAGTGAACTGGAATACTGCCCATAGTAAAGCAAAGAATGCGGGTATGCCTATGTACTTATTTAGGAAGACTTTGTCTAAGAGGTCAGTGATGGTCCATTTACGTTCACCTTTTTTCAGAGAAACGTCAAGGATTTTGCTGATTTGTTCATACCGTGCGTCAGCGAGTGCTATGTCGGCGTCTTCTCCGATGATTTTGTTGGCTTTCATGCGATGACCTCCAACAGTTCACTGGAAAATGCGCTGGGTTTTACGAGTTCGAGTGCCTGTTCATCTTTTTCGATAAGCTTTATCGCTAGCCAACGCAGAGGGTATTTTTTGGCTAACGACTCGTCTTTTCGTAAAATTTGAACAAGGTACTCGATTACGTTTTCGATTTTTTTGTCGTAGACTATTCCGCGGGTTTTCAGTATGGGGTTTTGTGCTTCTTTGAGTATTGAGTCTTTAAGTTCAGTCATTCCTTTTCCTTTAGTAGCAACAGTAGTGATTACTGGTACGCCGAGCTTCTCTGATAACATGTCAACGTAGATTTTGTAGCCTTTCTCTTCTGCAATATCAGTCATGTTTAGTACAAGCATGACTTTTGCTTCCAGTTCAAGCAGCAGCATTGTTAGATAGAGGTTGCGTTCAAGATTTGAAGTGTCAACAACATCAACAACAAGTTCAGGTTTTTCTTCAATAATGAAGTTGCGTGAAACCAATTCATCTTCAGCCGCAGCAGTTAAGCTGTATGTACCGGGCAAGTCAACGAGTTTTAAGGTGACACCTTTGTGTGTAAAGGAGCCTTCTTTTTTCTCGACGGTTTTACCGGGCCAGTTGCCAACGTGCTGCCGAGCCCCAGGAACGAGGTTGTTAAAGATAACGCTTTTTCCAACGTTAGGGTTACCGATTAAAGCGATAGTGTAGGATGTTTTCATTGTTTATTCTTCCACGTAAATTTTTGTGGCTACACCGCGTCCAAGTGCAAGCCGTGTGTCCCGTACCTCGATTAAGACTGGTCCGCCGCAGGGTTCGCTTACTACTTTGATTTTTGTGCCATAGGTTAGGCCCATTTCTGAGAGCCGCTTTGTTAGGTTGCAGCCGCCGATGATTTTGGTGATTTTTGCTTCTGTACCAAAAGATAGGGTGCTTAGGGGCATGTCCATTAGGTGTTCTCCTCGGTTACGATGATGTTTTCTGCTTCGCGTTTTCGTAGGGTTAGTTTGTAGTCGCGTACTTCGATTTCTATGGGGTCGCCTAGGGGTGCGCTGCAGATGATTTGGAGTTTTGAGCCTTTTACTAGGCCCATGTCTAGTAGACGTTTTCGTGCTGGGCCGGTTTCTTGTATTTGTGTTATTGTTGCTTTTTTTCCGAGTTTTAGTTCACTTAAACGCAAGTTAGTCCACTCTATTAAAGTTAGATGAATCTATCTTTATTAGGGACGACTAATAAACGTTGCTCCCAAACAACCAAGAAACCGCCAAAAACAAATAAATCAAGCAAAAAACAAAACAAAATTCGAAATAGACTTAAAGTCGACTTGAAGTATATTCTGCTGAAGTTTACATGCCGACAAACTTGCCGCCTGAAGCAATGGATAAATGGGAAGAGGTTGAAGCCGCCCGTTCTCCAAAAGAAAAAATGGAAGCAATGATTGAATTCCTAAAGTACGTTCCACACCACAAAGGCACAATGAAACTTCGCGGCGAAATGAACCGCAAAATTGCACAAATCAAAATGGATTTAGAAGACAAAAAACGTAAAGGCACAGGCAAAAGCAGTGGTGGACCGAAACTTTTCATTGAAAAGGAAGGCTCAGCACAAATAGCAGTTGTAGGCATGACAAACGTCGGCAAAAGCTGCCTGATGAGTGCCACAACAAACTCGAAAGTAATTGTTACACCCACGCCTTATAGCACACATGAACCAGTACCCGGAATAATGGATTATAACGATGTCCAATTCCAACTGATCGAAGCGCCAGCAGTAATGGAGGGTGCTTCAGATGGTCGTGGAACAGGAAATGTTACGCTCGGTTTAGCTCGGAACGCTGACGGCGTATTGTTAATGCTTGATTTATCACATAACCCTATTGAACAGTTAGATTTAATTTTGGCTGAGTTAGAAAAAAGCCGTGTTTTGGTAAACAAGCCCAAAGGACGAGTAGTTATTGACAGGCGTCACGCTGGTTTGGCATTAAGAATCACCCTTGTTGGCCGCCTACTTGATTGCAGTATGCGTGACGTGGAAGATTTACTGCGGGAATACAAAATTCATGACGCCATCGTACGAATAAGCGGCGATGTCCGACTGGAAGATGTAGAGAACGCCATTTTCGAAACCACTATCTACAAGCCAGCAGTCATAGTTGCAAACAAGCTAGACGTAAAAGGCGCTGAGTTAAACTTAAAGATACTAAACAAATACGTGAACGGCAAGTTGCCTATTGTTGCAATGTCTTGTGAACAGAAAAAGGGTCTTAACGAGTTAGGAAAAGCAATTTTTGAAAGCTTAGGAATAATCCGCATTTACACTAAAGAACCCGGTTCAAAAGCAGAGACAGGCAGACCATTTGCACTTAAACGCGGAGCAACAATTAACGATTTAGCCAAGAGCATTCACAAGGATTTTCTGTACAACTTCTTGTTTGCAATGGTTTGGGCGAAACGTTTGCCTTTTAGCCCTAAAAAGGTTGGTTCAAACTTTGTTTTGGATGATGGCGACATAGTTGAGCTGCATACCAGGTCAGGCTAACTGCATTTTTGTTGTACAGTTTAGGGTCTTTATTCGTTACGGAATAAGTGTTAAATATAGTAAGCATCAATAAACACGATTTGCTTTCTCGTGCAAGTCGGCAAAAACCGTTGGCTAATCATGAGTAGGCTTTGGCGTTGAGGAATTGGGGAACGCATGGCTAAAAAATGTGTAGTAAAAGTAGTTTTAAGTAAGGAGCAGAGAGAAATTTTGTCTGAATTGTCAAGACGTTTAGGAACAAGTGAAAGCGAAATGTTACGCATGGCCTTTATGGATTACGCAAAAGAGTTAAGCATGGTCAAAGAAAGGCTGCACAGAGAAAAACAATTTGGCAACTTCATAACATAAGAGTTAAACAAAAAAAGAAAAAGGCTGATTTTAGGAATCTAATTCAGTTTATTGCGCTGTTCTGGATTTGCCGCGACCACGCATCAAAATGGCGACAACTGCTCCAACTATCACTATTATTGCGATGGCAGCTACGATAATCAGGGTATAGTCTTGGCTATCACCAGCAGTTTGAGTTGGTGTTGGTGTGGCTGATGTCGATGGAGTGACTGTTGCTGATGGGGTTGCAGTTGGTGTTGCTGTTGTCTCAGGGACTTGAATGGTGCTTTGGACAAGTGTTGTATAGCTTGTTATGTTACTTGCAGGGTAATTGTCAACAGGGTTAGCAACGAAAGATACAGAGGAACCTGGAGCAAGGGAATCTGACAGAACTTCAGTGTAGTTTAAACTTACAACTGTGCCGGAAGCGTCATAGAAGGTTGTGATGACTCTAACGTCGCCAATGGTTTCTGAGCCAGTGTTTTGAACTGAACCTACTACACGGTACACTCCGGAAGCTGTAGAGTTTTCAGAGGATACAGTTAAGGCTTGATACATCTCTAAATCAGAATATTCAATGTAGCCAACATAGACGACCACGTCAGTAACGTTTCCTACCCAACTTAAGTCACCAGTTATGCTGTTTCCAGGCAGGAAGTCAAGGTAAAAGGGAGCTTTCTGGTCTGGTTTCAGATTGTTTCCGTAAACTTGACGGTAAGCATATCCAACTTCGGTGCCGTTAACGTATGCAGTAGCACTTACGCGTACACTGAGCAGGTTTGTTGTACCTACGTTTTGCACTTCACCAACGACTACCAAGTCGCCAGCATTTGTTGCCATGTCATCGGTGGGGGCGGCGTACCAACTGTAACTGAGGATTTGCACGTCTGATGAGTCAGCGTTTACGTGTACTGTAGATAACGTGGTAAAGCAGGTTAATGTTAAAGCGCATAGAAGAATTATTGTTAATAATTGCTTTTTCATTTTTTTCATCTTTTGATGAAAGAGGCTTCGTTATGGTTTTATTAACTTATTTCCAAATTTATTCCGAAATACCCAGAAAAACCCGAACATAAAACGTGAGCAAGCAAGACTAACCTTAACGTTAATATTGGCAATAAGGCAAAAGGAAAAAACTAAAATATTTAAGATAAGGGAAAAAGGGTTGCAGTTTTATCTGCTGCTTTGTGCAACGCGTTCAATTTCGTTGCGTTTTGCTACTGCGACGCTCTTGATGTCTTTGTTTGCTGCTAAGATTAATTCGTCTGCAAGTGTTTCTTGTATGCTGCGTGGGTTGTTTAGTGATGAATTTCTTGCGCCGTCAGTTATGTGGCGGATTGCAAGGTCGATTCTGCGTTGTGGTGCAACGTCAACTGATAAGTGGTAGACGACACCACCGTAGCTGATTCTTGTTGTGTCTTCACATGGTGAAGCGTTTTCTACGGCTTTAACAAGGACTTCGATTGGGTTTTTGTTTGTTTTTACGTTGATGATTTCGAATGCTTCTTTGACGATGTTTGTTGCTTTTGCTTTTTTGCCGCTGTTTTTGCCGCTGCGCATTAGACCGTTGATTAAGCGTTCGACAATGTTTACTTTTGCTTTGCGGAATCTTTGGTGTTCATGGCGACCCATGCTGTGTGGGGCAACCATTGGCGTCAAGTTTAGGTAGCGTTGTAAGCCAATGTCGACTACTGAAATGTCTTTAAAGCTCCATTTTTGGAAGAGTAAGATTTCTTGTGGTTGTGCTACGGTTGTTTGTGTGCTCATAAACTATTACCTTGATGGTTTTTGTTTTCGTCCGTAAACTAGTTCGTTTAATGATACGCCGTTTACCATTACTACCTTCCAGCGGACACCTGGAATGTCTCCCATAGCGCCGCCTCTTGTACCGCCGATACCCTCAACGACGACTTCATCGTGTTCGTCGACAACGTTAAGTGCACCGTCACCGGGCAAGAAAGCCGTGATGGTTCTGCCGTTTTTGATGAGTTGTGTGCGGACACATTTTCTAATGGCGCTGTTGGGCTGTTTTGATTCGACACCTACTTTTTCTAGAACGATGCCCCGTGATTGGGGAGCGCCCTGCATTGGGTCTACTTTTTCGTCTAGCATAAGCATGCGTCTGTTAAAGTAACGATCGTGCCAACGGAAGTTCTTCCGTTTCTTTGCTAATTGCCTTGCGGCGAATTCGCCTCTTGGAGACTTGGAACCCATACTTAAGATATTCCTCTTTAATGCACAAGCATAGTTCAAACACCACTATATAAATTAAACGAAAAAAATACGCAGAACATTTACTATTTCGATGGTATTCTGATACAGTTTCAGGAGTCTTTTTGCTTTTAATTTACAATTCAGCGGTTGGCAACTCATCTTGTGGTCCTGTTGAATATTGATTCCATGTGCATAAGGATTATTAAAATTAAAGCACAAAAACTTTGCTTAAAGGGCTTAAGTGCATATTACGCACAAAGGCAGAAATCGACCCAACAAATGGAGCAAAAATAGTTTGGCGTTCAAGGAAGACTCAAAACTGTTCAGGCTTGCCGTAGAAATGTCCCAAGACGGAATAGTCATCGGAGACGCCAAAACAGGCCTAATCACCTACGTTAACCAAGCTATCGTACAAATGTTGGGTTACTCTGACCAAAAAGATGCAGTCGGCAAATTCATTTTAGATTTTGTAGCCGATTTTGACCGCGAAAGAGCAATGCAATACGGACGCGAATGTGATAAAACTAATCAGGGATGGAAAGGCCAATTTACAGTCATAAAACGAAACGGTGAACTTTTACCCGTTGAATTAACAGCTACGCCGATAATGGATGAAAAAGGCGAGCAAATCGCATTCATAGACATTGTCCGAGATGTTAGCGACCGCGTAAAGACTGAAGATAAACTCGAAGAGGCACGGCATAAACTGGAATGGGCAAACGAGAAACTTCTCGTTGTCGGCGGCTTAGTAAGGCACGACATCGGCAACAAAATAAGCGCACTCAATGCCAACGCGTATTTAGCCCGTAAAAAAGGAAGTCTGGAACACCTTTTAGACGCAGCCGCAGCGACGTACCTGCAAATAAACAGGACACTCGAGTTTTCTCGAGACTACGAATTGTTGGGGCAGGAACAACTAACATTTTTGAGTGTCGGCGAAGTGTTCAAGGAAGCAGTGGATTTGTTTCCAGAATTCAAGTTAGAAGTAATCAACCAATGCAAGGGCGTAATGGTTTTGGCTGATTCCCTGCTTAAAGAAACATTTTACAACTTACTGGATGACACGTTAAAATACGGTAAAACAGCAAAGAAAGTAAAACTATGTTTTAGTCAACATGACAAGCAACTTAAGTTAACTTATGAAGATGACGGCGTAGGCATACCTGACGAGATGAAAGCGAACTTGTTCACTAAAGGCTACGGTCAAGGCAGTGGACTTGGGCTTTACCTGATCAAGAAAACTTTGGAAGTTTACGGCTGGCAAATTACTGAAACAGGGCTACCGGGCAAAAACGCTAAATTCGAAATAACCATCCCAGAAAACCATTACAAGTTACAATAAAAGTTGCATGAACTTACGTAAGTCTTCAAGTCTTCCTTAAGTGAAGACGCTTTTAGTTTAATGCTGCTTGGTTAGCCAATCCATTTGCGTTTTTATGTGTTCTTCACGTTGTCGTTCAGTTTCTTGATGACTCATTTGCTCTTCAAGCTGATGCTGAAGTTTGTATTGGCGCAGAAGTTCTTCATGATAAAGATCTTTCATTACTATCATACCCCCACAATAAACATGGAGTCTGCAAAAATTTATGACTTCTCAGGTCTAACCGCCCACTAACTATAACAAAGCGGTATTGAACCAAACGCTTTAAACTCGAAATACGAAGTTAGTACAAAAATCCTGACTAAAGTTAGTAAAG